>JAEYPY010000012.1 GCA_023410295.1 Pseudomonadota bacterium
CCTCCGAGGAAGGCGTACGCGCACGCCGCGGCCGCGCCCGGGTCACCAGCCACGATCCGGCCTACGAGGACGAGGACGAGGAACTCGAAGGCGCGAAGAAGGTTCGCGCCGCCGACGATGAGGATGAGGAAGAGGAAGAGGCCACCGCCGAAGTCGATGTCGAGGCGGAAGCCGATCCCATCGTGACGGACGAAGATGAGGAAGATGCGGTCCCGGCCAGCGGCGACGAGCTGCCGGAAGGCTTCTCTGAAGACGAAGGCGATCTCGGTGAAGACGCTGCCGACGACGACACCGTGCCGTTGATCGATGATGAAGAAGAATTCTCCGAAGACGAGCTCGGCGAAATCGGCGAGCCGGAGGACGACGAAAGCCGCTAACGCGGCTTGAACCCGGGGGAGGCGAAGCGTAGGTTCCGCGCTTCCCAATTTGGGGGCCCATAGCTCAGCTGGGAGAGCGCCTGCATGGCATGCAGGAGGTCAGCGGTTCGATCCCGCTTGGGTCCACCATTCTCAACGCCCTACACCATACTTGTAGTGCCTCGCCGGCAGCTCCCCGCTCGTTTCTGATGGAGATCAGGCGCTGCTAAGTCTAACGCGGCGGTCTGCCTGGGATCAGTTCCGCATGCGCGAGAGCGGCGAGGCCGACCAGTGCGGCGGCGATTGAAGCCGCAAGACCCAATATAGCGCCCGCGCTTTCGACGAGCACCGTGCCGATCCTCGGCAAGGTCCAACATGAGCGCGGGCTTGATGTCGCAGCGCTTGGCATGTGTCGAGAACGTAGCGGCGCCAACTACCGTTCCCCGGTGTGGTGAACAATTAAACAATATTATCGTCCGTGTTCGGAACATACCTCGCGTCGTCTCGTTGCCGGTATCGGAGCGCGTCGGGCGCGCGTGAGGGTTTGAGCATGAAAGAAAAGCATCGGCGCGCGCTTGTCGGCGGCGTCGAACGACGTTCGCTATTGGCGGCCTTGCTTACGCTAAGCGTCGCTTCTTGTGCGAGCGGAAGTGCGAGCTATGCCGGCGGCGAACCATCTCGTTTCGATCCTTCAGATTATCGCGTGGGACCGGGCGATCAGCTGAACATTGTTGTATTCGGCCAACCCGATCTGTCGGGTCTAATGACAATCGGCGCCGACGGACGCCTCGCTTATCCTTTGTTAGGCGAGGTGGCTGTCGAAGGGCGAACGCCGCGTGAGATCGGTGACGCGATCGCAGATGGCTTGCGTCAGGGCTATGTGAGAGACCCCGCGGTTAGCGTGTCGATCGCGGCCTATCGACCGTTCTTCATTCTGGGCGAAGTCACGAACGCCGGTTCTTATCCGTACACGCCCAATCTGACTGTCGTGAGCGCCGTCGCGACTGCAGGCGGTTTCACTTATCGCGCAAATACTCGGCGTGTTTTCATTCAGCACACTGGCCGTACGTCGGAAACGGAATACGTCCTCACTCGGACGATCCCGGTGCGCCCGGGTGACATTATCCGAATACCAGAAAGGTTCTTCTAGCTCGAGAAAGGGGCCGCCGATTAGTCCGCGCATCTCTCTGCTCTAACGAGCTGCACCAAGTTCCAAAATTAGCACTCGGCGCCCCAGAGGCCGCCGAGAAGGGCATTCTTTTGCCTATCGTCACCGTCGTCACCAAGGGTACTTCACCATGAGCCTCGTCGTTCAACACGCCACACCCGAACCCGAAGAGGCCACAACAGCGCCCCTCACCATCCAATCGGTCTGGGGCGCGATCTTGCGACGCGGACGCTTGATCGCCGGCGTTTTCGCCGGCGCAGTGACGCTGGTGCTCTTATTCTTCTTGCTTCAACCGCCGCGTTACGACTCGAATGCGACTGTCATGATCCGGCCGGGGTTGGACCGTGTTCTGACGGAGACGGAAGCGGGCGCCTCGACCGCAAGCACGCAAGCGGCGGCGATATCGGCGGCGATCGACTCCGAAGTGGAAATTCTGAGATCGGACGAAACCGCGCGCCGTGTCGCCTACCAACTGAACCTGGAATCCGATCCGGCCTATGCGGGCGGGCAACTGCCGTTCTCGGGGTGGTTTGCCAGCAGCTCCGAAACACGTTTGGAACGCGCCGCCGCGGCGCTGCAAGAATCGGTGACTGTCCGCCGTCGCGGTTTGAGCGAAGTTGCCGACATTACCGCGCAGGCAGCGACGCCTCAGCGCGCGGCGGAGATCGCTAATGCCTACGTGCAGGCGTATCTCGACGCTTCCGTCGAAGCAGAGAACGAAACCACGGAGCGAGCCACCGAGTGGATAGCGCAGCGTCTGCAGACGCTGCAGCAAGAGGTCAGCAACCGTGAGGCCGCTGTTGCAGCTTATCGAGCCGAGACCGGATTGCTGGTCGGTGCGGTCGGCGCCAACGGGGAATCGCTCAGCGAACAGCAAATTCGTTCGGTGCAGGACAACGTATTGCTCGCGCGCTCCGAATTGGCGGAACGCACGGCGCGCTACAATCACGTCCAGAGCCTGCTTGCGAGTGGCGCTAGCCCCGACACCTATGGCGATACGCTCAACTCGCAGGTGATCCGCGATCTCCGGAACAGAGAGGCGGAGCTCTCGGCCGCGCAGGCGCAATTAGAAACAACCTTGGGCGAGCGCCATCCAGCGGTGCTGAACGGGCGCCAGCAGCTCGCTGATGTACGCTCGCAGCTGCGTGCGGAAATGGGGCGGATCGCAACCAACGCGGCTGGAGAGGTGCGTGTCGCACAGGCGCGTCTCAGCACGCTGCAAGCCTCGCTTGGCGCCGCGAGCGGTCAGATGGCCGGAACCAACCAGGCCGAAGTGCGCCTGGCGCAGCTGATGCGCGACGCGTCGGCGGCGCAGACGGCGTACGAAGCGTTTCTGCAACGCTACCACCAAGTGATCGGCGTGGGCGAGACCGCGCCGCTGCAGGTCCGGCTGGTGTCCGCGGCGGTTCCGGAAGAGTCGCCGAGCTGGCCGAAATGGAATTGGGTCATCGTCATCGCCTTCCTGCTAGGCGTCGCCGCCTCAGCGCTGACATTGCTCATCGTCGAAATCACCAGCGATCCGCTGGTGAGTGCGGACGAAGCGGAACGCCGGCTTGGCGTCGATGTCCTCGCCACCACGCCGCTGGTAAGCCAAAGCGCGCTTCGCCTGCTGCCTCCTGAAGCGCGCCATCCGGCCGGGTACCTCGCTGAAAAGCGCCACTCCGCTTACGCCGAAGCGATGCGGATGCTGCGTACTTCACTTCGCTTCGCCGGCGGCAAGGGCGTTGGCGTGGTCGCGGTGACCTCGTCAGGTCCGAACGACGGGAAGACTACCTGCGCCCTCAGCCTTGCTCGAACGGCGGCGCTCAGCGGTCAGAAGGTCATGCTGCTGGATTGCGACGCGCGTAACAGCGGCATCAACAAGGTGCTCTCCATCGCGCCGCAGCAAGGACTGCTCAATGTCCTGCGCGGTGAGTGCGCCTGGCGCGATGTAGCGGGCGTCGATGATGTGTCGTCGGCGCATGTCATTCCGGCGTCTGCTTCGGACGAGCCGATGGCGGAACTCATCGAGAGCGGCGCCTTCGCGCGTCTCCTGGCGGAGCTGCGTGAGACCTATGAGCTCGTCATCATTGACTGCCCGCCGGTTTGGGCGCTCGCCGATGCGCGGGTGCTTGCGGCGCAAGCCGACGGCGTCTTGCTGGTCGGGCGCTGGAACAAGAACTCCATCGGCGCCCTGGCCGGCGCACTGCGCCACCTCGAACCCTCCGGTGCGCACGTGTTGGGCCTCGTCATCAATGGCGTCGATCCCGACGTTGTGCGGCGCGGCGGCTATCTCGACGCCGGCTACGGCGCTTACGCCAACAACGCCTATTACGTGAATTGAGACGGCTATGAGTGACATTGTTTCCGTTCGTGTCAGCGATAGCGCCGCGCCGTCAGCGCGGGCGGATATCACGAGGCCGTTGCGCACCATACACCCGCAGGCGCGGCGGCGATCGGCGCGGGTTGTGCGTCCTGTCGGCGGCGTCGCCAAGCGAGGCGTGGATCTGTGTGTCGCGGCTTTGTCGCTGATTGCGCTCACGCCGATTTTTCTGCTTGTCGCCTTGGCGATCAAGCTGGATAGCCCGGGCCCGGTGTTTTTCCTGCAGCGCCGCGGCGGCTTCCGCGGACGGCCCTTTCTCGTCACCAAATTCCGCACCATGACGTCCGCCGACGACGGCAACGTAATTGCCCAAGCCGGACGAGACGATGCCCGGCTCACGCGCGTTGGCAAGTTCCTGCGTAAGACCAGCATCGACGAACTGCCGCAGCTCTTCAACGTCGTGCGCGGAGAGATGTCGCTTGTTGGCCCACGTCCCCATGCAGTCGCGCATGACCGTCATTTCCGGGGAATCGATCCGCGCTATGGCCGCCGCTTCAAAGCGCGGCCGGGTATCACTGGGCTCGCACAAGTCAGCGGCTGCCGTGGCGAGACCAAGAACCCGGAATCGGTGCGCCGGCGTGTGGACTTTGATCTTCGCTACATCGAACGCTGGTCGCTGCCGCTCGACATCGTCATCACTCTGCGCACGCTGATCCTCATCGTGCGCGACCCGAACGCGGTCTGAGCGTCAGATGAACATCCGGGTCGCACCATCGCCGCAAGCGGAAGCGTTCTCGCTCGCGCCGTCTCGGAATTCGCTCAAGATCGTCCATGTCATTACGCGCTTCGTCCGCGGCGGAGCGGATGAGAACACGCTCTATTCCTGCAATGCGCAGGCCGCCGCCGGACATAAGGTCTGTCTCATCTACGGGCGTGATTGCAGCGCCGAAATGCTGACGCGCCTCGATGGCGGCGTGGAGCAAATTTGTCTGCCTTCATTGGTGCGCAAGATCGATCCGCTCAATGATATGAAGGCGCTAGTGACCCTGGCGCGCGAACTTCAACGCGTCCAGCCGGACATAGTGCATACGCATACGAGCAAGGCGGGGGTTCTCGGACGCTTGGCCGCCTTCCTCATCGACGCGCCCACCGTGGTTCACGGCGTCCACATCGTCCCATTCGTGAATGTCGGCCGGGCCGAACGACTCATCTATCTCACGCTGGAGCGGCTGCTTGCGCCGGTCACGGACGCTTTCGTGAGCGTGAGCGGGGAGATGCGCGATCTTTGCATCACCAGCGACGTTGGCTCCCCGCCGGCGCACAAGGTCGTCCCAAGCGGCATGGATGTCGCGCGGTTTCGCCATGCCGCGCCGGTCGAAGCAGGCGAGATCAGCGCTGTATTCGGCCCGCCGCGGTTTGGCCGGCACAAGCTTATCGTCATCGCTGCGGCGTTAGAGCCGCGCAAGCGCATCGTTGAATTCCTTCCGGTGTTTGCGCGCATTGCGGCGCAAGAGCCGGCGGCGCGTCTGGCGATCCTGGGCGAGGGCATTGAACGCCTGCGTGCGCTCGACGCGATTGATCGTCTGGGATTGGAAGGTAAGGCGAGCCTTCTGGGCTTTCGGCAGGATGTCGAGAAGTGGCTAGCGTCAGCCGATGTCTGCGTGTTCGCCTCTGAGCACGAAGGGTTGCCGCGCGCCGTCGTGCAGTACGTGCTGGCCTCTCGCCCCGTCGTCACGACGAACCTGCCTGGCATCGATCGTGTCGTACACGACGGCCAGAACGGCTTTGTGACAGAAACCGACGATCTGGATGCGATGGCCGATCCCATTTTGCGTCTACTGCGGGAACCGGCGCTTGCGGCGAAGTTCGCCGCCTACTCAAGTCAGCTCAATCTCTCCGCTTGGTCGGTCGAGAACATGATGACTTCGCTGGATGAGGTTTACCGGGACGCAGCCGACAATCGGGACGTCACACGCATAGAGGAAGGACAGCTCGCATGGACTTTGTGATTGTCGGCCCCGAAAAGACGGCCACGGGCTGGATCGACGCTGCGCTGCGCGCGCATGTGCCGGAGATGCTGCCGACTGTCACCAAGGAGACGTTTTACCTCGATCGGCTCTATCACCTGGGGCCGAAATGGCACGATGGCTTATATGCACCAAACGCGTCGCCGCGCGGCGAAGTCTCGCCGTCATACTTTGCGCGTCCAGTGGCGCGGCAGCGGCTCTACGATCTAAATCCCGCCGCACGCATCGTCGTCATGCTTCGGGATCCTTATGCGCGCATGGCCTCGCACCTTCTGCACCTCATGCGCCGCGGCGTCGGCGATTACGCCGCGGACGATCTTGGTCTCAACGCCGAGCATTGGCGGGAGGCGCGTGAATCCTCACTGTACCAGGCGCATGGCGCGGCCTGGTGCGAGGCTTTCGGCAAGGATGCCGTCTGTTTCGTTCGCCACGAAGACATTAAGACCGATCCGGCCGGCTTATTGCAGCGGGTCGCCGAGCACATCGGCATAGACTGGCGGCCTGATCCGGTCTGGGCGGCCGCCTTTAGCAATGAGCGGGTGTTTGAATCGCGCGCGTCAACTTCGCGTTTCACGCGCCTTGCGTATTTCATCAGCCGAAGGCTGCAGGAAGCCGGCGCGACTGAGATCGTCGAAGCTATGCGCCGATCGCCCGTGCGCAAACTGCTGGAACGTGGCGGGGCTGATCTAAATGCGGCGCAAGCGCGCGCGCGCGAACTCGTCGGAGCGCAGGAAGACTTCGAGACCGACATCGATTTCGCCGAGGAGGTGCTCTGCGCCGATCTTTCGGACTGGCGCGCCTCGCGCCTGTCGACGCGGCCTCGGCCGGGTTTCACGCCTTTGCGGCAGGCGGGTGACGCACATGTCGATCTCTGAGGGCCAGATCGATCGGACGCAATTAGCGGCGTTAGCGCGGCGGCATCTGAAGTCGCTCGCCGCGCTAAGCGTGGGCGCGGGTCTCGCCGTCGTACTCGGTGCGGCGGCGCAGCTCCTGCTGGCGCGGAGTTTAGGCGCCTCAAGTTACGGCGTCATCGTCACCGCGAATGCGCTTGCCAACATGTTGGGACCGTTTGCGGCCTTCGGCGTCGGCCTCATGCTGATCCAGAAGCACGGCGATGAGGGCTGGTCGGCACGGCGGTGGGCGATGCCCGCGCTGCGGCTCAGCGTGTTCACCACGCTTGCGATGACGGCGCTCTTCCTGGCCTGGTCGGCGTTCTCGATGGAGCCGCACCAATTGCCGGCGGCGATGCTGATGGCCCCGTTCGTCGCCGTTTTCGCCGCCGTGCAACTCGCGGAAAGCCGTTACCAGCTGGAGCACGACTATGTTCGCGTCGCGCGCTGGCAAGTCATGAAGCATGCCGGCGTGTTTACGGTGGCCGTGCTCGGCGCTGTGCTTGGCTGGTCGCTCGACGGCGTAGCGGCGGGGCTGTTCCTCGCAGCGCTCGTCACGGCCGCCGCGGCGTTTTGGGCCGGCGCCGGCTTCGTGCGCAAAGACTTCATGCTCGCCGGTCACGGGCCCCGCACTACAAGCCCGACGACGACGCCGCCAAGTTATCGGCGCATCGCGTCCGAGTCGTGGGCGTTCGCCGCCACGAGCTTCGTGTTTCTGTTCTTTTTCCAGAGCAGTCTTGTGCTGGTGCATGCGGTGGAGGGTGCACGGAGCGCCGGCGTCTATGGTCTCGCCGTGTCGATCATGACGGTCATCTACCTCGCACCGCGCATTCTCTATCGCAAGTTCTTTCTCGCGAAGGTTTCGCGCTGGTACTACAAGGATCCCGCGCGCGCCGCGGCCTTCGCCAGCCGGCTCGTGCCGGCCATTGCATTGCTGTCGCTGCCACTGGCGGTCGTGCTGGCGCTGGCGGCGCCGCTCGTCATTGGTTTGGCGTTTGGCGCGGAATACGCTGAAACCGCAACCATCCTGCAGATTCTCGCATTGGCGGTCCCGTTCCGTTTCATCAGCGCGGGACTGACCGTAGCGGCAGTTGAGACGCGCCATGTGCGTGAGCGCGTCATCTGGCAGTTCGCTATCGCCGCCGTGGCGGCGGGCGTCATCCTGCTCTTGCTGCCGCGCTATTCCGTGGTGGGCGTCGCCTTCGTGATGACCTGCGCCGAAGTCGCGCTTGCGGTGACGTACGCGTGCCTGGCGGCGCGCGACTTCGCGCATCGAGGCCGAGTGTCCGCACCAGTTGCGCCGGTGGCCGGACCAATGCCCGGCGCTGGACCATGAGCGCCGTCAAGAGGTCAGGCCGGGTCCGCCGCCTCGACGCTTTGGCGCCGTGGTCGCTGGTCACGTTCTTTTGGATCAGCGACCTTCTAGCGCCCTACCTCTATGCCGAGATGGCTGCACCTTGGCGGCGCGCGCCCGACATGATGGGTACGATTGATATCTCGGACGTGCGCTGGGCGTTCGTGGCGGCGTGCGTCTATCTGGTTGTCTTTCTCGCCGCGTATTTCGCAACGACCTGGAGGCCGCGGCGCCAATTCAGCTTTCGAGAGCCCGCCAGACCGCTCTCGCCGCTTCGCCACACGTTCGTGTTCGTGGTGGCTTTGGCGGTCTTTCTGGTGGTCTTCATCGCGCATCCCAACGCCAACTTCGTCTCCCGCATGGAGTTGACCACCGGCGTTTGGGGGAAGGTGCTATTCCTTGTCATCGGTTTCCTGTTCGCCGCGTTCTGGTTGAGCGTCACGGGCTTGCTCAAAGCGGAGGGCCGTGGCGTGCCGCTTCTGCGCGTAGCGCTGGCATGCACCTGCGCGCTGGCGATGATCATTGTGTTCGCGCCGATGGAAGGACGGGCGCGGATGCTGATGGCGTTCTTGTTTATGCTTGTCGCCTGGCACTATTTTGTCCGCCCGTTCGGGCTCGCGCAGGCATGGTCGATACTCGCCGCGGGTCTACTGATCGCCATCGCCTTGGACTACGCCCGTCTCACGCAACATTATGCTGAGTTGGATGTGTTCGAGATGGCGTATGGGCTGGCTTACGGTCGCCAGTTCGACGGTATTCTCAACCTCTCCGTCGCCATGAACGCCGTGAGCGCGGGTAATGTGGGCCATCATTTTGGCGCTGCATGGTTGGCCGATATCGGCAAAGATCTGGGCCTCAACCTTGGAACGGACAGCCGCTCGCTGTTTATGGGCGACGTGCTCCGCATGCCCAACTACCAGGCTGGTTTCCCGCTGACGCGCCCAGGCGAGCTCTTTCTCGCGTTTGGCTGGCCTGGGATCGTCGTTGGCGCAGCGATTCTCGGCGTCTTCTCACGCGTCTGGTACAATTGGCTGGTGCTCACCCGCCCGTTTGGCGACGCCTCGATCGCCGTCTATTTCACCTTCCTGCTCACAGCATCCGTCGTCACGCAGAAGAACTACATGTTCAGCAGCCTCGTCATGGCGTCGGTGTACGCCGCGCTTATCTTGATTCTCGCGCTTGCCCTTTATGGCTACCGCTTAAGCTGGACAACCACCAATGCATCGGCCTTGCCGGCTCGCGGGCGGCGAACAACAGCCTAGGCAGCTCTAGGCGAATGCTTCGGTTGGCATCCCAACGTCAACCGCTCCGCCCGGTATTCACGAGCCGCATCTCGCGCTAGCATAAGGAAAAGGCCGCATCGGCACGCCGGGAGATGTGATGTGAGACGCGTGGCTATTGTCGATCCGGTACGGACGCCGGTGGGCAAGTTTGGAGGCGCTTTGGCGCCGTTGCAGGCGGGCGAGCTAGGCGCGGTGATCCTTCGCGCTTTGGTGGAGCGCACGCGTATCGATCCCGAGCGGATCGACGATGTGGTGTTCGCGCAAGGGTATGCCAGCGGCGAAGCGCCGTGCGTGGCGCGCTGGTCATTGCTGGCGGCGGATTTGCCCATCACCGTGCCGGGCTATCAGCTGGACCGACGCTGCGGCAGCGGCCTGCAGGCCGTGATCGATGCGGCGATGATGGTGCAGACGGGCGCAGCCGATGTCGTGATCGCCGGCGGTGTCGAGAGCATGAGCAATGTCGAATATTATTCGACCGACATGCGCTTCGGCGCCCGCGCCGGGTCCGTGACGATGCATGATCGTCTTGCGCGCGGGCGCGTCATGTCGCAGCCGATTGCGCGCTTCGGCGTGATTAGCGGTATGATCGAAACCGCCGAGAACCTTGCGAAGGATTACAACATCACGCGCGAAGACGCCGATTCTTACGCGGTGATGAGCCATAAGCGCGCGACGCAGGCGTGGGCGGAGAACAAGTTCGCGGACGAACTCGTGCCGGTGCCGGTGCCGAAAAAGCGCGGTGATCCTGAGCTTTTCACCAAGGATGAAGGCTTCCGCCCCGATGCGTCGATGGAGACTCTGGGCGCTCTGAAGCCGATTGAAAAAGGCGGCATCGTCACCGCCGGCAATGCGAGCCAGCAAAACGATGCAGCGGCGGCGTGTCTGGTGGTGGCCGAAGACAAGCTGAAAGAGTTGAAGCTTGAACCGCTGGCGTGGTTTCATGCGTGGGCTGCGGCGGGCTGCGATCCGTCGCGCATGGGCATCGGCCCCGTGCCGGCCGTGGAGCGCTTGTTCAAGCGCACCGGCTTATCGTGGAAAGACATCGATCTCGTCGAGCTCAACGAGGCGTTCGCGCCGCAAGTTTTGGCGGTGCTGAAAGGCTGGGGCTGGGACGATCGCGACAAGCTCAACGTCAACGGCTCGGGCATTTCGCTCGGCCATCCGATCGGCGCGACCGGGGGACGCATCCTCGCCAATCTCGTGCGCGAATTGCATCGCCGCGATGGCCGCTACGGCCTGGAGACGATGTGCATCGGCGGCGGCCAGGGGCTCGCTGCCGTGTTCGAGCGCGCTTAAGAAACGCCCCAGCGCGTCAGCGCTTCGTGGCCGCCCTCGCCAGGCTTGGCCATCGGACCTTGCACCGCGCCTGGCGTGCGCGAAAAGCGCGGCGCCGGGGCGGGATGCGAGACGCCGTCGATCTCGCGGAACATTTCGCGTGCGATGGCGTGCGGTTCATGCGTTGCTTCTTCAACGCTCAGCACGGGGCTGATGCAGGCGTCGAGCGGTTCGAGCATGGCGAGCCAATCAGTGCTCGGCTTGGTGGCGAACTTCTTTTCGAGCAGCGCCGAAAGCTCCCGCCAAAATCTCGGATCGCGTTGCTCAAAGCGCGCGTACTCTTGCACTTCTAAGGCTTCAAGAAAGCGCGCGTAGAATTGCGGCTCGATCGATCCGATGGCGATGTGGCGGCCATCGGCGCAGAGATAAGTCCGATAAAACGGCGCGGCGCCAGAGAGTAGATTGGCTTCGCGCGCGCGGCCGAGCGAGCCGGTGGCGAAGGCGCCGAAAGCCATGCCCATGAGCGACGCCGAACCATCGACGATTGCGGCGTCGATGATTTGCCCCTTGCCAGAGATGGTGCGCTCGTAAAGAGCGGCGACGATGCCGAAGGCGAGATAGAGCGCGCCGCCGCCGAAATCGCCGAGCAGATTGAGCGGTGGTTGCGGCGGCGACTTGCCGTCGCCGATGACGTCGAGCGCGCCGACCATAGCGAGATAATTGATGTCGTGCCCGGCGCGGTCGGCGTGTGGGCCGGTTTGCCCGTAGCCAGTCATGCGCGCGTAGATCAGCCGCTCATTCGCGCCCATCAGCCGCTCCGGGCCGAGCTCAAGCCGCTCCATCACGCCGGGGCGATTGCCTTCGATGATAATGTCAGCCCCGCAGGCGGCGCGGAAAGCGAGTTCGCGGTCGGCCTCTTGCTTCAAATCGAGCACGAGCGAAGGCCGGCCGCGTTGCAGCACGGCATTGGGTCCAGTGCCGGCGACGCCGCTGGGGCGGTCGATGCGGATGATGTCCGCGCCCATGTCGGAGAGCAGCATGGCGCAGAAGGGGCCGGGGCCGATGCTGGCGAACTCCAGCACGCGAATGCCTGCGAGCGGACCTTTGCTCATTCGTTTCACCTAACGCTTGTTACCTGGCGCTTGTGAGACGTCGTGGGCGATGTTCGCAAGAGCGCGCGGCGCCGAATCCGTGTCAGCATGCGTTTATCTTCGTGGAAGAAGGATCGCCTGCTTGACGCGCGTGCTTGTGACTGGGGCTGGCGGCTTTATCGGCCGCGAAGTGGTGGCGGCGCTCTCGGTCGCCGGTTGCGAGGTTGTCGCAGCGATACGCCCCAACGGGTCGGATCAGGGCTTAGGCCAAGTCCGGATCGTTGAACTTGATCTCACCCGCGCAAGTCCTGCGGCTTGGGCGGAAGCGCTGGCAGGCGTCGACTGCGTCGTTAATTGCGCCGGCGTGTTTGCGGAGGGGGCGGGCGCGGGATCGCTCGATGTGCACGATCGCGGCGTGGCGGCGATGGTTGAGGCCTGCGAAGCGGCGGGCGTCAAACGGCTGATCCACTTCTCAGCCATTGGCGCCGACGATCAGCTCACGCCGTTCGCGCGCACAAAGCTCGCCGGCGATCACGCGGTGATGAGCGCTGGCTTGGATTGGATCATTCTGCGCCCGTCCGTTGTACTCGGCGCGGGCTCGTCCGGCGCCGGTGCGCTGATCAAGGCGCTGGCCGTGTTGCCGATCGCGCCGGCGATCGAGAGCGGGCCGTTCGACGTGGTCATGATTGAGGACGTGCGCGCGACGGTAGTGAAGCTTGTCAATGAGCCCACGCCGGCCAAGCGCGTGCTTGAATTGGTCGGCCCGGAGCGGCTGCAGCTGAATGATCTCGTCGCACGCTATCGCAGCTGGCTGGGCTGGAAGCCTGCGCGGCGAGTGAAGCTGCCGGGGTGGCTGATGCAACTCGGCTTTGCGCTCGGTGATCTGGCCGGCGCGCTTGGCTGGCGCTCAGCCATCCGCACCATGGCGCAGCGCGAGATGAAGCGCGGCGCGACCGGCTATGCGGCGCTCTGGCGTGAGACGACTGACATCACGCCGCAATCGCTCGATGCCGCGCTCACGGCGCATCCGGCGTCGCTGCAAGATCGGCGCTCTGGTGAGTTCTTCTGGCTGAAGCCGCTGGTGATGACTGTCACCAGTCTATTCTGGATTGGCACGGGCATCATCTCGCTGACTATCGGCTGGGACATTGGCATCGGTTATTTGGAAGCCGGCGGGATGGGCGCGTGGAGCGGCCCAAGCGTTGCCGCCGGCGCGCTAGCGGATTTGGCCATCGGCCTTGGCATCGCCTACCGGCCAACGGCGCGATGGGCCCTCTGGGGTGCGATCCTCGTTTCGCTCTTCTACGCTGTCGCCGGTACGATCGTGTTGCCGCAGCTTTGGGATGACCCGATCGGGCCGATGCTGAAAATCTGGCCGCTGATCGTGCTCAATTTCGTGGCTCTGGTTTTGGTGCGCGACCGATGATGTGGATCTTCTTTTTGAAGTTCGTGCACGTGATAGGCGCTTCAGTGCTGCTCGGCACCGGGGCCGGCATCGCCTTCTTCATGCTGTTCGCGCACATGAAAGGGGACGTCAAAGTGGTGGCCGGTGTCGCGCGCATCGTCGTCATCGCCGACTTTTTGTTCACCGCAACGGCCGTGGTGCTGCAGCCGATCACGGGCGTGCTGCTGGCGCATGCCTACGGCTACAATCTTGGCCAAGGCTGGATCGTGCTCTCGATTCTGCTTTACCTCATCACCGGTGCGTTCTGGTTGCCGGTGGTGTGGATGCAGATGCGGATGCGTCGCTTGGCCGAAGCGGCGGCGGCTGAGAACGCGCCATTGCCGGCGCAGTATCATCGTTTTTTCCGCTGGTGGTTTGCGTTTGGCTTTCCGGCTTTCGCGGCCGTACTTGGCATTTTCTGGCTGATGGTCGCGCGGCCTGATCTGGGAATCTGGTTCTAGCCTATTTGCCGACGTTCTTCTTCACGATCGCGGCGATGATGATGAGGAAGGCGGCGAGGCGCAGGAGATAAAGCCAGCTGCGCTCTTCGATCGGCAGGCCGAGCAGGGTCGAAAGCGCCTGGTTGAGCGCCAGCAGCATGAAGGCGAAGGAGAACACCAGGAAAAGCGAATCCCGCGTCCGGCGCCAGAAGCGCAGGAAAAACAGGGTGCAGACCGCGAACCCCATCGTGATCATGCCGGAGAAGAAGTCAGCGAGATCCATCACTCGACTTCCCAGATGAAGCCGTAGATCAGCACGCACACAGCTGTCAGCGCGGCGAGGTACCTGAACGGCAGGAGATTCATGTCCGGTATGACGATCATGTCCATGAGCACGAAGAAGTTGTTCACCGCGAGCGCGACGAAGGCGACCGCGCTCCAGAGCAGCAGCCGCGTCCGGGTGGCGAAGAACGACCGCAGCAAGAGCCCGGCGCAGATGCTGCTGGTGATGAAGCAGAGCGTATAGACGAGCGTCGGCATCTTAGTCGTCCTTCTTGGGAAGCTTGAATGCGTCGGCGAAGCTCTTCAGCCGGTCGTTCGGCGAGGCGACGATCGCGTTGATCACACTGACGGGTTTTTCGGCGTAGGCGCTCTCCAGTTGAGCCACGAGCTCTTCGAGCGCGGGCGACGCAGGCGCGTAGAGCCATTCGCCCGCTTCGTTGCGGGCGACGAGGCCGGACTTCAGTAATTGGTCGAGGCAGGTGTTGACGAGCGTGTTGGTGCCCCGCAGCGCCAGCACCAGCTCCTCGGGCTGGAACGCGCGCGGCCGTTGCCGCCGCATCAGCAGCAGCAGTTCGAGCGCCCAGGTCGAATTGATCGACGCCCGAATGAAGTTCAGCAGCTCGGCGTCCACCACCGTTCCGGGAATTTGTCCATGAGTTGACGCTCCTGAGAAAGCCCCTGAAGGCATCGGGCCGAGATTTCAACCCCCGAAAAAATTTCTCTGGGAACTTGGAAACGGGTTCCGCGTTGCTGCCTCCGCGGGGGTGTGTGCGGAACCTCCGCGGGCTCGGCGTGGACGCTCGGAGCTTGAGGGTCCGCGAGCTGGTGTGGCGGGAGTTATCTAGATGGAAGCGAAGTCGGCCTCCACGGTGCGGACGCGTAATGGCGCCGGCCGCAGCGCGAGTGAGCACGAGGATTATACCGACGAACAGCTTCGCCAGCTCCTGCACGCGCTGCAGGCGATGAAGGTCGGGGATTTCTCGGCCCGGCTGCCGAGCGATTGGACCGGCCTCATGGGTAAGGTCGCAGACACTTTCAACGATATCGGTAACTCCAACCAGCGCATGGCGGCTGAGCTTGAACGGGTCGGCTTCACGGTTGGACGCGACGGGCGCACGCGTCAGCGCGTAAAATTCGTCAACCGCGCCGGCGCCTGGGGCGAGATGGAAGGTTCGGTCAATACGCTGATCGACGATCTCTTGTGGCCGACCGAAGAAATGACGCGCGCGGTGAACGCCGTTGCGCAGGGCGACTTGTTGCAGACGGTGCGGCTTGAGGTTGATGGGCGGCCGCTGAAGGGCGAATTCCTACGCTCGGCCAAGATCGTCAACACGATGATCCGGCAGCTCCGCGAGTTTTCTTCGGAAGTTATCCGCGTGGCGCGCGAAGTCGGCGCCGAGGGCAAGCTCGGCGGCCAAGCGCAGGTGCGCGAAGTGACCGGCGTGTGGAAAGAGCTCACGGAATCCGTGAACTCGATGGCCGACAATCTGACGAGCCAGGTCCGCAACATCGCCGAAGTCACCATCGCGGTCGCCAATGGCGACTTATCGAAGAAGATCACTGTCGACGTGCGCGGCGAAATTCTGCAGCTGAAAGAGGCCATCAACACGATGGTCGATCAGCTGCGCTCGTTCGCGTCGGAAGTGACGCGGGTCGCGCGTGAGGTCGGCACCGACGGCAAGCTCGGCGGCCAGGCCATCGTGCCGGGCGTCGCCGGCACCTGGAAGGATTTGACCGACTCCGTCAACGCCATGTGCGGCAATCTGACGGACCAGGTGCGCAACATCGCGCAGGTGACGACCGCCGTCGCGCGCGGCGACCTCTCACGCAAGATTACCGTCGATGTGCGCGGCGAAATTCTGGAGCTTAAAGACACCATCAACACGATGGTGGACCAGCTGAACGCGTTCGCTTCGGAAGTGACGCGGGTTGCGCGCGAAGTCGGCACCGAGGGCAAGCTCGGCGGTCAGGCCACGGTGCCCGGCGTTGGCGGCACGTGGAAGGATTTGACCGACAACGTCAACTTCATGGCTTCGAACCTGACGGCGCAGGTCCGCAACATCGCCGAGGTCTCGACCGCCATCGCTAGCGGCGACTTGTCGAAGAAGATCACCGTCAACGTCTCGGGCGAAATTTTGCAGCTGAAAGAGACCATCAACACGATGGTCGACCAGCTGAACGCCTTTGCGGGCGAAGTGACGCGCGTTGCGCGCGAAGTCGGCACGGAAGGCCAGCTCGGCGGTCAGGCGAACGTCACCGGCGTCGCCGGCACATGGAAGGATCTGACCGAGTCTGTGAACTCGATGGCGTCGAACCTGACGGCGCAGGTCCGCAATATCGCCGAAGTCTCGACCGCCATCGCCAATGGCGACTTGTCGAAGAAGATCACCGTCGACGTGAAGGGCGAAATTCTGCAGCTGAAGGAAACCATCAACACGATGGTCGACCAGCTGAACGCCTTCGCCGGCGAAGTGACGCGCGTGGCGCGCGAGGTTGGCACCGAAGGCAAACTGGGCGGTCAGGCCGTGGTGCGCGGCGTCGCCGGCACCTGGAAGGATTTGACCGACAACGTGAACTTCATGGCTGGCAATTTGACCGGCCAGGTGCGTAACATCGCCGAAGTCGCGACCGCCGTCGCCAAGGGCGACTTGTCGAAGAAAATCACCGTCGATGCGGCCGGCGAAATCCTTCTCCTGAAGGAAACGTTGAACACGATGGTGGACCAGCTCAACGCCTTCGCGGCCGAAGTGACGCGCGTGGCGCGCGAAGTCGGCACCGAAGGCAAGCTCGGCGGCCAGGCGCAAGTGCCCGGCGTCGGCGGCACCTGGAAGGACTTGACCGATAACGTCAACTCGATGGCCTCGAACCTGACGGGCCAGGTCCGCAACATCGCCGAAGTCGCCACCGCCATCGCCAACGGCGACCTCTCGCGCAAGATCACCGTCGACGTGCGCGGCGAAATCCTTGAGCTCAAGGAAACGCTGAACACGATGGTCGACCAGTTGAACCGCTTCGCCGGCGAAGTGACGCGCGTTGCGCGCGAGGTCGGCACCGAAGGGCGGCTCGGCGGCCAGGCGCAAGTGCCGGGCGTCGCGGGTACGTGGAAAGATCTCACCGACAACGTCAACTCGATGGCCTCGAACCTGACGGCGCAGGTCCGTAACATCGCCGAAGTGACGACCGCCGTGGCGCGCGGCGACCTGTCGCGCAAAATCACGGTCGACGTGAAGGGCGAAATCCTGGAGCTGAAGAACACCATCAACACGATGGTGGACCAGCTCAATTCCTTCGCCTCGGAAGTGACGCGTGTCGCGCGCGAGGTCGGCACCGAAGGGAAGCTTGGCGGCCAGGCGCAGGTGCCGGGTGTCGCCGGGACGTGGAAGGATCTCACCGACAACGTCAACTTCATGGCCGGCAATTTGACGGCGCAAGTCCGCAACATCGCCGAAGTCGCCACCGCAATCGCCAACGGCGACCTCTCGAAGAAAATCACCGTCGACGTGCGGGGCGAAATCCTTCTGCTGAAGGAAACGCTGAACACGATGGTCGACCAGCTCAACGCCTTCGCCGGCGAAGTGACGCGCGTTGCGCGTGAAGTCGGCACCGAAGGGCGCCTTGGCGGCCAAGCCGTCGTGCCCGGCGTCGGCGGCACGTGGAAAGACTTGACCGATAACGTCAACCTGCTCGCGGCCAACCTCACCACGCAGGTGCGCAACATCGCCGAAGTCACAACGGCCGTGGCGCGCGGCGACCTCTCGCGCAAAATCACCGTCGATGTGAAAGGCGAAATCCTGGAGCTGAAGAACACTATCAACACGATGGTGGACCAGCTGAACGCCTTCGCCTCGGAAGTGACGCGCGTGGCGCGTGAAGTCGGCACGGAAGGCAAGCTCGGCGGCCAGGCCACAGTGCCGGGCGTCGCCGGTACCTGGAAGGATTTGACCGACACCGTGAACGTCATGGCCGCGAACCTCACCGAACAGGTGCGCGGTATCGTCAAGGTCGTTACCGCCGTGGCCGAAGGCGATCTAACGCAAAGCCTCACGGTGAAATCGAAGGGCGAAGTCGCCGCGCTTGCGGACACGATCAACAACATGACGCGCACGTTGGCGACGTTCGCCGATCAGGTGACGACGGTGGCGCGCGAAGTCGGCGTCGAAGGGCGTCTCGGCGGCCAGGCGCACGTGCCCGGCGCGGCCGGCACGTGGAAGGACTTGACCGGCAACGTCAACCTGCTGGCGGCGAACCTCACCACGCAGGTGCGCTCGATCGCCGAAGTGGCGACGGCGGTGACCAAGGGCGACCTGACGCGGGCGATCGAAGTCGATGCGCGCGGCGAAGTGGCCGAGCTCAAAGACAACATCAATACGATGATCGAAAACCTGCGGCAGACGACCGACCGCAACACCGAGCAGGATTGGCTGAAGACCAACCTCGCCAAGTTCACCTCAATGCTGCAGGGCCAGCGTGATTTGACCTCGGTCGGGCGCCTGCTGCTCTCCGAACTCGCGCCGCTGGTCGATGCGCATCAGGGCGTGATCTACCAGATGGTCACGGACGACGGCGATCCGACGCTGCGGCTTCTCTCGGCCTATGCGGATGACATCGAAAGCAGCCATCCGGTGCGGCTCGGTATCGGCGAAGGGCTCGTGGGCCAGTGCGCGGCTGATCGCCGGCGCATGCTGATCACCGATGTGCCACACAACGTCGTGCCGATCCGATCGGCGTTGTATAGCGCCCCGCCGCGCAGCATCATTGTCTTTCCGGTGCTGTTCGAAGGGCAGGTGAAGGCCGTCATCGAACTTGCCACAACGGGCGGCTTCACGACGCTGCAGACGACGTTCCTGGAACAGCTCACCGCCTCGATCGGCATCGTCTTGAACTCGATCGAAGCGACGATGCAGACCGAAGGCCTCCTGGTGCAATCGCAGCAACTCGCGGCGGAGCTGCAGGCGCAGCAACGCGAGCTCCAGCAGACCAACGAGCAGCTTGAGCTCAAGGCACAGCAGGTCGCAGAGCGTAACGTCGAAGTCGAACGCAAGAACCAGGAGCTGGAACAGGCCCGGCGCGCGCTCGAAGAAAAGGCGGCGGAGCTGGCGCTGACGTCGAAGTACAAGTCCGAGTTCTTGGCCAATATGAGCCACGAACTCAGAACGCCGCTCAACTCGATCCTCATCCTCGGCCAGCAGCTGACCGACAACCCCGAAGGCAATCTCACCGCCAAACAGGTCGAGTTTGCCCGCACCATCCACGGCGCTGGCACCGATCTTCTGAACCTCATCTCCGACATCCTCGATCTCTCGAAGATCGAGTCCGGTACGGTGACGGTGGAAGCGGAGGAGATTTACTTCCAAAATCTCGTGGACCGCGTCGCGCTGCCATTCCGGCACGAGGCGGAGAACCGCGGGCTCTCGTTCGACGTCCATCTCGATCCGAACATCGGCCGCAGCATCATTACCGATTCCAAGCGCGTGCAGCAGGTGCTGAAGAACCTGCTCTCGAACGCCTTCAAGTTCACCGAGTCGGGTGGCGTGCGGCTCGATCTGCATGCGGCGGCGGACGGCTGGAGCCACGATCACCCGGTGCTGGGCCAAGCGCCGCTGGTGGTGGCGTTCAGCGTTTCCGATACCGGCATCGGCATTCCGCTCGATAAGCAGCGGATCATCTTCGAAGCGTTCCAGCAGGCCGATGCGTCGACCAGCCGGCGCTACGGCGGCACAGGTCTTGGCCTCGCCATCAGCCGCGAACTCGCGGCGCTGCTGGGCGGTGAGATCCAACTGAAGTCGAACCCGGGCGAAGGCTCGACCTTCACGCTGTATTTGCCGATCGCTTATGTCGGCGCCAATCCGCCGGCGCGGAAGCCGGAGCAACATTCGCAGACGCCCGCGCTCGCCGTCGTGCGTGCGCCGAGCGCTGAGCGCGTGCCAGACGATCGCAACGATATCGAAGACGGCGATGCCGTGCTGCTGATCGTTGAAGACGATCCGCACTACGCGCGCGTGGTGGCTGGCCTGGCCAAGGATCAGGGGCTCAAGGTGCTCGTGGCCATGACCGGCGGCGAAGCTCTGGAGCTGGCGCGCGCTTACAAGCCGACAGCAATTTCGCTCGATGTCTTCCTGCCAGACATGCTGGGCTGGACGGTGCTGTCGCGCCTGAAGCAGGAGCCGTCGCTCCGGCACATCCCCGTGCAGATGCTGACGCTGGACGAAGACCGCCAGCACGGCCTCGCGCGCGGCGCCTATGATTTTGTGTCGAAGCCCGTCGCGGCGGACGATCTCAGCGCCTCGATCCAGCGCGTGTTCAACTTCTCCAAACCGCGCAAGCGCCGCTTGCTCGTGGTGGAGGACGATCCGACTGAACAATTCTCGATCCGCGAGCTGATCGCGCACGACGACGTCGAGATCCAGTCGGCCGAGACCGGCGAAGAAGCATTGAAGGTGCTGCGCGAGGAGGAGTGGGACTGCGTCGTCCTCGATCTGCGCCTGCCGGATATGACGGGCTTCGATGTGCTGGAGCGCATGCGCCAGGATGAAGAGGCGCGCGATGTTCCGGTGGTCGTGTTCACCGGCAAGGAACTTTCGCCGGAAGAAGACGCACGGCTCCACACCATGGCGCGCAGCATCGTCGTCAAGGGCGTGGAATCGCCCGAGCGTCTGCTCGACGAAACCGCGCTCTTCCTGCACCGGGTCATTTCGGACCTGCCGGCCGAGAAGCAGCGCATGCTCGAGCGCCTGCACGGCTCCGATGAGGACCTGATCGGACGCACCGTGCTCCTGGTCGATGATGACGCGCGGAACATCTTCGCACTTTCAAGCTTGCTGGAACGGCGCGGCATGAAAGTGCTGACAGCCACCACAGGAAAGGAAGCGATCGAATTGGTGGAAACCGAGGCAAATATCTCTCTGGTGCTGATGGACATCATGATGCCGGAGATGGACGGCTATCAGACCACGCAGCGCATCCGCGAGAACCCAGCGCATCGGCGCCTGCCGATCATTGCGCTGACGGCGAAAGCCATGAAGGGCGACCGCGAGAAGTGCCTTGAGGCGGGGGCGTCGGATTATCTGGCCAAGCCCGTCAACACCGAGCAGCTGCTCTCGGCGTTGCGCATGTGGCTGCATCGCTGATGCAGGCTGGCGACGCTGGCGAGGCCGATAAGGTCAATATCCTCCTGGTCGACGATCAGCCGGGGAAGCTGATGAGCTATGAGCTCATCTTGCAGGAGCTTGGCCAGAACCTCCTGAAGGCAAGCTCAGCCAAGGATGCGCTGGAACTGTTGCTGAAGAACGATGTCGCCGTGATCCTTGCGGACGTGGTGATGCCGGATCTCGACGGCTTCGAACTGGCGCAGATGATCCGCGAGCACCCGCGCTTCAAGGACACGGCGATCATCTTCATCTCCGCCATCAATGTGACGGAGCTGGACAGCCTGCGCGGCTACGAGCTGGGTGCGGTCGATTACGTGCCGGTGCCCGTGGTGCCGGGCGTGCTGCGCGCTAAGGTGCGCGTGTTCGTCGATCTTTATGTGAAGACGCGCGCGCTGGCGCGCATGAATGATGAGCTGGAAAAGCGCGTCGCCGAGCGCACGGAGGAGCTGGAGAACGCGATCGCGCGGCAGGAATTGCTGGCGCGCGAGGTCGATCACCGCGCCCGCAATGCGCTGGCTGTGATCCAGTCGATCGTCTCGCTGACACCGTCCGACGATCCGTCAACGTTCTCGGACTCGATCAAGGGCCGCATCCGGGCCATGGCGGCGGCGCATAATCTTTTGTCCGAGTCGCGCTGGCGCGGCGCGGATCTCTTGAGCCTGATGCACGAAGAACTGGCGCCTTATCGGCGCGAAGGCCGGGTCCATGTCGATGGCTTGCCGGTATCGATCCTGCCCACGGTGGCGCAGAACCTGGCGTTAGTGCTGCACGAACTGGCGACTAACGCCGCCAAATATGGCGCGCTTTCCGAGCCGGAGGGTCAGCTCTCGGTCGCTTGGCGCATCGCCGACAATCAGCTGCAGGTGGAATGGACCGAAACCTGCCGCCGGCCGATTTCGGCGCCAAGCAAGCGGGGATTCGGCTCCAAGGTAATCGAAGCCAGCATCGGCGCGCAGCTTGGCGGGCGCATTGAGCACGAGTGGCGCGCGGATGGCCTGCGTTGCACCTTCAGCCTGCCGATGTCGCACTTCTCGACCCGCGAGCCGCGCGAGCATGCGGTGAATGAAAGCGCAAAGCCGGCGATCGATAAGACCTGCGTGCGTGGCCGCAATATCCTGGTAGTCGAGGACGAACCGCTGATCGCGATGCTGACGGGCCGCGTCGTCAAAGAACTTGGCGGCGTGGTGCTGGGGCCGTTCTCGAGCCCGCGCGAAGCGCGCGCCGTGCTGGCGACGCCGATCGATGCGGCGCTGCTCGATGTCAATGTCGGAGGCGAGTTCGTTTATTCGCTGGCCGAAGAGCTGACGGCGCGGAACGTGCCGATCGTATTTGTCACGGGCTATGACTCGCGCGCGGTTGATCAACGCTTTGCCGACGTGCCGGTGCTGACCAAGCCTGTGGACCGCGAGGAGCTTGCAGCGACGCTGGCGCTTGTGTTCAGCCCAGCCGCGGCGAAGGCGATGCAGGCCTGATCAGCGCCAGATCGCGGGCAGCGTCAGCGAGAGCGCCGGCACGAACGTCACCAGAAGCAGCACGGCGATGGCGGCAAGGTAGAACGGCCAGATCGATTTCATCGCTTCGGCGATGGAGATGCGGCCGATGGCGCTGCCGACGAATAGCACCGATCCAACAGGCGGCGTGATGAGCCCAATGCCGGCCGCGAGCACCAGGATGACGCCGAAATGCAGCGGCGCGACTTCGTAGGCGCGTGCGACGGGCAGGAAGATCGGCGTGCAGATGATGATCATGGGCGCAAGGTCCATGAAGGTGCCGAGCACCAGCAGCACGGCCAGGATCAGCAGCAGCACCATGGTCTTGTCGTCGGTGACGCCCTGCAGCGCTTCGACCGCCATGGCCGGGATCTGCAGATAAGCCATCAGCCAGCCGAACGCGCCAGCCGCGCCGATGACGAAGAGGACGACGCCGGAAGAGCGCGCCGCGTGCGCGACGGCGCCGAAGAAGGCGCTCCAGCCCATGCCCCGATAGACGATGAGCGTCACCAAGAGTGCGTAGAGCACGGCGACGGCGGCGCTCTCGACGGCGGTGAAGATGCCGGCGCGAATGCCGCCGAAGATGACGAAGATCAGCAGCAGGCCCGGGATCGCGGCGATAAGACGGACGCCCACCGCGCCGAAGCCGGGAAAGGCTTCGGTGGGATACTTGCGTACGCGCGCCAGGATGTACGCCGCCGCCATGATGCCGAGCGCAAGCAGCAAGGCCGGAATGATGCCCGCGGCGAAGAGGTCGGCGATGGAAACGCCGCCGCCGGCGATGGCGGAGTAAAGGATCAGGTTGTGCGAAGGCGGCAAGAGCAGCGCGACCAGCGCGGCGGAGATGGTGACGTCGACCGCGTAATCCTTGGAGAAGCCGCGCTTCTCCATTTGCGGAATCATGGTCGAGCCGATGGCGGAAACATCGGCGAGCGCTGAACCGGAGACGCCGCCGAACAAGGTCGAGGCAAGCACGCTGACTTGGCCCAAGCCGCCGCGCAAATGGCCGACCAGTGAGGAGGCGAGCGAGATCAGCCTCTCGGAAATGCCGCCGCGCAGCATGAGTTCGCCGGCGAAGATGAAGAGCGGGATCGCAAGTAGCGAGACTTTGCCGAAGCCGGACGCCAGCTGCTGCGCAACGACGATCGGTTCAACGCCGAGGTAGACCAGCGTCGCCAGCGTCGCGGCGGCGATGGCAAAGGCGACGGGTACGCCCAGCACCAGCATGATGGCGAAAACGCCGAAGAGAAGGGCGATTTCCATCAGCCGTGCTCCGGCGCGGCGAAGTCGCCGGCGATGAGGCGCTCAAGCGCGAAGAGGGCGATAAGTGCGCCGCCAAGGCAAAGGCCGACGTAGGAAAGTCCCTCAGGCAAAGGCGCGCCGGCCATCGGCACATGCCAGGAATCGGCCATGAGGTAGCCGCCATAGCCGGCAAGGCTGGCGCCGAACGCGAGCTGCAGCACGCGAGATAATGTCTTCAGGAGCGCTCGCACCGGCTTCGGCGCAAGTTCAACCAGGGTCGGAAAATTGAAATGCGTTTCGCGCCGTACCGCGACGGCTGAGCCGAACAGCGCCGCAACGCTCATGAGGATGAGCGCGACCGGCTCTGTCCAACCCGGTGAATCGTTCAGCACGTAGCGGCCAATTACTTGCCAGGCGAGCACTAGCACCAGCGCGCAGAGGCAGGCGCCGGCGATGGCGGTGGTCAACTTTGCCAATGCGGAGAAGAGCCCCGCCATGTGATCCTCCCCCAAGGATTGCGCTTACGCTTCGGCCTCGATGCGCCGTACGGTGGCGGCGATCTCTGCGTTGGCGAGCCAGCGGCGGCGCATCGGTTCGACCGAGCGCCGGAAAGCGGCGCGGTCGGCTTCGTTGTAGTGGACGCCGGCGTCGAGCACGGTCTGGCGCGCGGCGGCCTGCTTCTCGTCCCAGAGCGCGCGCATGATTGGCACCGACTCGCGCGCCTTGGCGAGGAAGAGTTCGCGATCTGATGGCGCGAGCCCGTCGAAGGTCTGCTTCGACATCAGCAGCGCTTCAGGCGCGCAGCAATGATCGGTCTGCGACCAATAGCGCGCGACTTCGTATTGCCGCGTCGATTGAAACGTCGCCCAGTTGTTTTCGGCCGCATCGATGAGGTGCGTCTGCAGGCCGGTGAAGACTTCGCCGAATGGGATCGGTGTTGCGTTGGCGCCCATGGCGTCGAGCATCTGCATGAAGATGTCGGCGCGCGGCACGCGCACCTTGAGGCCGCGCATGTCGGCGGGCGCGTGGATCGGGTGGCGCGCGTTGTACATTGAGCGCATGCCGGAATCGTAGAAAGCAAGACCGATGAGACCGCGCCGCTCGAACGTGTGCAGGATCTCTTGGCCGATCCGGCCATCGCAGACGCGGCGCATGTGCGCTTCGTCGTGGAAGATGTAGGGCAGCGCTAAGGGCTGCGTCGCCGGGAAGGCGTTGTTGACGGCGCCGAGATAAACGCGAGCGATGTCGAGAACCCCGTATCGCGCGAGATTGACGGTGTCGGTCTCGCTGCCGAGCTGGCCTGAGGGATAAAGCCGAAAGACGATGCGGCCGCCGGTTTCGCGCTCGATCTCCGCGCCCATCCACCGCACGGCTTCGACGGTGGGATAGTCGCTGGGGTGGACATCGACGGCGGTGATAACCGTGCGCGCTTGAGTTTGCGCCGCGGCCCATCCCGTGCCTGCAGCGATTGCTGCGCCAGAGCCCAGCAGCAACCGCCGCGAAATCATGTGAAGCCCCGCCCGTTCGCGCTCGCGCGCACCGCAGTGCAGAGAATATCGCCTGAGCCGCTGAAGCTCACGCGCGAATGTTGCCCGATGCGGATGTCGTGCACGCCGGTGACCGCGCCGGTGGAGACAAGCTGGCCGGTCTTCAGCGGCTTGCCGCGCTCGGCAAGGTGGCCCAGCAGAAACGCAAGTGCGTCGAGCGGGCCATCGTCGGCAGCGTTCGCGCCGCCGGCGCCGACGGATTTGTCGTCGATGAAGGTCTCGGCGGTGAGACCGGCGGCGAGCTTCTCGCGCCAGTTCTTCACCTCGGGGCCGAGGATGAGGCCGTGATTGTTGCCAAAGTCCGAGACAACAACGGTGGCGCCGAGATCGTTGATGGTCGCGAGCGGGCTGCCGGCGGTCTCAACGCCGACATGCATGGCGGCGATGTAGTCAGCGGCTTCTTGCGCGGTCCATTGCGTCTTCTCTGGCGGCGCGTCCCGGCCGATTCGAAAGATGTATTCGGCCTCCACCGCGGCGAAGCCGTTTTCGTAAACTGGAAAGGCGACTGGCTCTTTGCCGTCAGCGCGCCAGACCAAGCTTTCGAAGATGGGGCCCGCGAGGCGTTCGGCGCCGAGGGCGGCGACCTGGTGGGCCGGCACGCGCCCGATCTTCCAGCCGGCGACAGGCTCGGGCCAGAGCGCGATGGCCGCATCCTGGACGGCGTAAGCGGATTTGAGGGTGGCCGGCGGCTCGCCGGGGAACTCCGGCAATGCACGCGCGGCCTGACGCGCAGCCACGAAAGATCCGGCGATGTCGCGCGCAGTGCTGGTCACGTGAGACGCCTTCCTCCCCGCCGGCTCAAAGCGCCAGTCTTGGTTCTGGCTTATCCGACACCGGTGTCATTTGCAATCCGGGTCGCGCAGACGGCGTGCCGCGGAGCCGATCAGGGGGCCCAGAACACTTCCGGCGCCGGTAGCGGCGGCTCGAAGAGGGCGGCGACGGGGGCGGCCTCGGCAGGCCCCTTGAGCGCCGCCTCCAACTTTGCCCGCTTGGCCGCGCCGGTAATCAGCAACAGCACATGGTCAGCCTTGGCGATTTCGGCGCCGGTCAGCGTCAAGCGCTCGGGCGAGCCCGCGGCGGCGGATGCGTGGACGGCGACGACGGGCGCAGCTGTGCTGGAACTGAGCGCGGCGCCGAGGCCTTCACTGCCGGGAAACCACGATGCCGTGTGGCCGTCCTCACCCATGCCCATAAGTGCGATGTCGTAGTGCAAATCCTTGTAGGCTGCGCTCGCGCGCTGCGCGGCTTCAGCAGCGTTTGAGGCGGCGAAGTACATCGGCTTCAGCGTCGCGCCTTGAGCCAGTGCGGGCGCCAGCACGCGTTCGAGCATGCTCTGGTTAGAGGCGGGATCGCTGGGATCGACGAAGCGCTCATCGACCAGCGCAAAGGTTATGTTCGCCCAATGGAGCGGTTTCTGCGCTAGTAGGCGATACGCTGGCTCGGGCGTTGAGCCGCCGGAAAGCGCCGCGCCCCCCGCGCCGCGTGTTGTGACACCATTCTGCAAGGCTTCGGCGAGGCGATCGGCGGCGGCCGCCATCAAGGCCTCGCGCGTTTCGAATGCGACGAGCATCAGCCCTTGTCGGCGAGCGTTTCGCGCAGCGCAGCGGCCGCACGCTCGCCCCATTCGGCGTTTTTCAGCGCAAACGCCGCATTGGCGCGCAGATAGCCGATCTTGTCGCCGCAATCGTAGGAGCGGCCGTCGTATTCGAGCGCGTGGAATGTTTGCGTCTGCATCAGGCGCACCATCGCGTCGGTGAGCTGGATTTCGCCACCCGCGCCGGGCGTTTGGTTCTCCAAGAGATCGAAGATTTCGGGCTGCAGGATGTAGCGGCCGCTGATGAAAAGGTTCGACGGCGCTTCCTCGCGCTTGGGCTTTTCGACCATGCCTTTCATCTTGATCAAACGTCCGTCGCGGCTCTCAGGATCTATCACGCCGTAGCCGGAGGGGTCGTCGCACGGCTCGACCGCGATGACGTTGCCGCCGACCTGGTTGTAGGCGCTCACCATCTGCGCGAGGCACGAAGGCTGGGCCATCATCAGCATGTCGGGCAGCATCACCGCGAAGGGTTCATCGCCAATGATGTCGCGGGCGCACCAGACTGCGTGGCCCAGCCCCAGCGCGGCCTGCTGGCGGGTGAAGCTGGTGGTGCCTGCCGGGCGGATGGAGCTTTCGGCTTCCTTGAGCTGCGCGGTCTTGTTCTTCTCGCGCAAGGTTACTTCGAGTTCATACGAGCGATCGAAATAGTCCTCGATCGCGCCCTTATTGCGCCCCGTCACGAAGACTATGTGCTCGATGCCGGCCGCCAGAGCTTCGTCGACGACGTACTGGATGGCTGGTCTGTCGAAGACGGGCAGGAGCTCTTTCGGGATCGCCTTCGTCGCCGGCAGCACGCGGGTGCCGAAGCCGGCAACTGGGAGTACCGCTTTCCGTAGCGGTCGGGTGGCGGTTGGAGCGCTAGCCATAGTGTTCCTTTTGCCGCGCCGCAGCACGGCCGTTTCCGTTGCGTCTTTAGAGCCTCTCGTTCTGCAGCGCGCAACAGCAATTGAGCGCCGGATTCGGCTTGAATTCAGGTTTGTCGCTTATGATCTGAGAGCAAGCCGCGGAGACGGCGTGGGGTGTTTGAGCGACGCGTGACGGGTGTCACGGCGAGTTGTTCTTCGGCGCCGCAAAGTTGTGTTTGCCATTGTGGTAAGGGTTTGTTAAGCGACCGCCGCCGGTCCGGGAGTTTTCCACAAATGTCGTCGCCCCAATCAAAAGCCACCACGCGCATGGTCGTGGCCAGCTTTGCCGCTGGCGCTGGCGCGGTTGTGCTCCTGGGTCTTGTTGCGCCGGTGATGATGCAGAGCGGCCTGACGGTGCGTGAAGCGTTCGCATCGGAAGTGCAACGCACCCAGCCGGTGATCGAGCCGCTCGACGTCGAGGCGATCGAAGCGCGGTTGGCGAACGCCGAGCGCGAAATGGACCGTGCGCGCGCGCAAACCAACGACGATATCGCGCGTCTGGCGCGTCTGGCGCGGTAATTTCAAGGTTTCAGGCGTCAGCGCCGACAGCGCTGGCGCCTTTCTGACATCCGACACCTGACACCCGACACCTATAAAATCGACTGCCCGGTCGATTTCCAATCCTTCAAGAACGCCTCAAGCCCCGCGTCCGTGAGGACGTGCTTGTAGAGGCTTTTGAACACCGCCGGCGGGATGGTTGCGCAATCGGCGCCCGCTAGAGCCGCGTCGCGCACATGCGCGGCGGTGCGGATCGAGGCGGCGAGAATCTGCGTCGGGAAGTCGTAATTGTCATAGATGGCGCGGATTTCACGGATGAGGCCCATGCCGTCCTGGCCGTTGTCGTCGAGCCGGCCAAGGAAGGGCGAGATGAAAGTCGCGCCGGCTTTGGCCGCGAGCAGCGCCTGCACAGCCGAGAAGCAAAGCGTGACGTTGCAGGGATGGCCTTCGTCTTCCAGCGACTTGCAGGCGCGCAGGCCATCGGGCGTTAGCGGCAGCTTGACGACGATATTCTGCGCCAGCGTGCGCAGCTTGTGGCCTTCCTTGACCATGGTCTCGTAATCTTGCGCCACCACTTCGGCGCTGACGGGTCCCGGCACCGAGGCGCAGATCGCCTGCAGCGTCTCGAAGAAATTGCCGCCCGACTTGGCCACCAGCGAGGGATTGGTGGTGACCCCGTCCACCAGACCAGTCTCGGCCAGCTTCGCCAGTTCCTTGGCGTCGGCGCTATCGATGAAAATCTGCATCTTCCGCTCCGCTTGCCGCATTCCCGCGCGCCCCCTGGGCTGTTAGCGGTCTGCGCATTCCAGGCATCCGCGCCCGAATCGGCGCTAAAGACAACCTGGGCGAGGATACCGCATGAGCAAGAGCGAACTGATCGAAG
The DNA here is from genome assembly GCA_023410295.1 of Pseudomonadota bacterium. Classification (GTDB taxonomy): domain Bacteria; phylum Pseudomonadota; class Alphaproteobacteria; order Caulobacterales; family Aquidulcibacteraceae; genus Vitreimonas. Next base: position 29,223 of record JAEYPY010000012.1, read on the forward strand.
GCGTTGACGCACAGCAGCTGGCCGGCGCGATCCGGGCTTTGGCGATGGATGCGGTGGAAGCCGCCAAGTCAGGCCACCCCGGCATGCCGATGGGCATGGCCGACGCGGCGACCGTCTTGTTCGGCAAGTTCCTGAAATTCGATCCGAGCGAGCCGAAATGGCCGGACCGCGACCGCTTCGTGTTGAGCGCGGGCCATGGCTCGATGCTGCTCTACGCGCTGCTCTACCTCACCGGCTACGCCGACATGACCTTGGAGGAGATCAAGCGCTTTCGCCAGCTCTGCTCAAGAACCGCCGGCCACCCGGAGAACTTTCTCGCCTCCGGCATCGAGACAACGACCGGTCCGCTCGGGCAGGGGCTCGCCAACGCCGTCGGCATGGCGATGGCCGAGGCGCATTTGAATGCGCGCTTCGGCGATGAGCTCGTCGATCATCGCACTTGGGTCATCGCCGGCGACGGCTGCCTGATGGAAGGCATCAGCCAGGAAGCGATCGGGCTTGCGGGGCGCCAGAAGCTCAACAAGCTGATCGTGATCTGGGACAACAACTCGATCTCGATCGACGGCGCGGTCTCGCTCTCCGACATCACCGACCAGCGCAATCGTTTCGAGGCGAGCGGCTGGAACGTGCTCTCCTGCGACGGGCACGATGTGGCCGATATCGAGAAAGCCTTCGCGGCGGCGATGAAGTCCGACAAGCCGGTGCTGATCGATTGCAAGACTACGATCGGTTACGGCGCGCCGAAGAAGGCGGGCACGGCGAAGGCGCACGGTGAACCCTTGGGCGCCGAAGAACTTGCCGCCGCCAAAGCCGCCATCGGCTGGACCGGCGGTCCGTTCGAAATTCCCGACCATATCCTCGCCGGCTGGCGCAAGATCGGCGCACGCGGCGCCGGCGCGAGGGAGGGATGGGCTTCGCGCTTGAAGCGTCACGCCAAGCGCGATGCGTTCGCCGCGGCCATGAGCGGGGCCAATATCGACGGCGCCGTCGCCGCGCTTGGCCTGCATGCGGTGAAGATGGCGACGGATAAGCCCTCGCTCGCCACCCGCGCGTCATCGGGCGCGGCGATCGACGCGATGTTCGAAGCCTGCCCCGAACTGCTCGGCGGCTCGGCCGATCTCACCGGCTCCAACAACACGCTAGCGAAAGGGTCGGCCGATTTTACGCCGGAGAACCGTCTCGGCCGCTACGTGCGCTACGGCATCCGCGAACACGGCATGGCTGCGGCCATGAATGGCATGGCGCTGCACGGCGGCATCATTCCGTATGGCGGAACGTTCCTCTGCTTTGCCGATTATTCGCGCCCCGCGATCCGGCTCGCGGCGCTCAGCCGTATCCGCGTCGTCCACGTGATGACGCACGATTCCATCGGCCTTGGCGAAGACGGGCCGACGCACCAGCCGGTCGAGCATCTGGCGGCGCTGCGCGCGATCCCGAACTTGCACATTTTCCGCCCGGCCGATGCGGTGGAAGCGGCGGAGTGTTGGCAAGCGGCGCTCTTGCGCGACGATGGGCCGAGCCTCTTAGCGCTGTCGCGTCAGGCGACGCCGGCGCTGCGCACCGATGCGAGCGAAAATCTTTCCGCGCGCGGCGCCTATGAATTGCTGCCTGCCGAAGGCGGCGCCTCGCGCGTCGCCATCTTTGCCACCGGCACGGAAGTCGCGCTCGCGGTGAAGGCGCGCGAAATGCTGCAGGCCGAAGGCATCCCGGCGCGCGTTGTGTCCGCGCCGTGCTTTGAACTCTTCGAGCATCAGGATGACGCCTACCAGGACGCTATCTGCGGCGACGATGAAGAGCTTAAGCTCGGCTGCGAAGCCGCGATCGGGCAGGGCTGGTTCGAAGCCTTCGGCCTAGACGCCTTCATCGGCATGTCGAGCTTCGGTACAAGCGCGCCGGCCAAGGATGCCTACGCCCATTTCGGCATCACGGCCGAAGGCATCGTCGAAACCGCCAAGGCGCTGCTCTAGCCTAGAGGCGAGCTGCGAGTTCGCCCAATGCATCAGAGTTACGCGTCAGGCGCCTTGGCGCGATGATGATTCCTCGTGGCGCAGCCACGACGACCAGATCGTCGCCTTCTACCGCGACGGCGTCTACACCGCTGGCTTTGATCTTTGCGAGATCGGTGTTGGCCGCCTCGCCCAGTAGCGCGAAGCCATCAGGCGTGCGCGGCGCGAGACGCCACACCTCGCTCCACGAACCGAGATCCGCCCAGCCGATATCACAAGCCACAACCGCACCACGGCGCGTCTTTTCCATGACGGCGATATCGAGCGGCGCCGAGGGCGCCGAAGCGAACGCCGCTTCATCGAGCCATATCTCGTCGCCGCGACGCGTTCCCAGAGCTAAGGCTTGCAAGGCGGCATCGCGGATGTCGGCGCTCGAATCGAACTCATCGAGCAAGACCTGCGGATGAAACAGGAAGATGCCAGCATTCCAGAGATATTCACCGGACGCCAAATAGGCGCGCGCCGTCGCCTCGTCTGGCTTTTCCTTAAAACCGGCAATGTCGGAGACAACCTCGTTGGCGTCTGCTCGCTTGATGTAGCCATAGCTCGTCGCCGGCCAGGTGGGCGTAATGCCCAGCGTGACGATGCGCTCGCGCGCAACGCTGGCGCCTTGGGTAATCGCGGCGCCGAAAGCGGGAAGGTCGGCGATGCGGTGGTCTGCTGGCTGGAGCAGTACGATTGCGTCAGGATCTTGCTCGGTCGCCACCGCGGCAGCGACCGCGGCGATGGCGGCGGTGTTGCGCGCAACCGGTTCTATGATGAAGGTCGCGGCGCGTCCGTGCAGCGTCTCGCGTGCAAGCGGCGCGTGCGGGGCGCCGCAAAGGATGAGCGGAGAGGCGGTCTCCGTTCCCGGTAGTGCGTCTTCGAGGCGCGCCACCGTTGCTTCGAACAAAGTCTCCGCACCGCCTAGGGTGTGGAACTGCTTCGGGCGCTGCGGAGTGGAGAGCGGCCAGAGACGCGTGCCGGCGCCACCGCATAAGATTGCCGGTATTATTTTGGTGCCCATGTCGCCTTCTATGCGCAGTCTTGTGTGGATAGGCAAAATGATCAACACACCCCACCGCGCTCGGGCGCGCGCATAGGAAAGAACAGATCAGTAATGTCCGGGTCCATTCCCTTCGGCGAGTTGCGCGCCTGGATGTTCGATGCGTTGGCGCTTTGGGCTCGGCTCGGCGTCGATGATCAGGGCGGCTTTCGTGAGGACCTCGCGCTGGACGGCCGGCCCAGTGACACACCCTACGTGCGCACGCGCGTTATCTGCCGCCAGATCTACAGCTTCGCGCAGGGCTTTCTGCTTGGCTGGTCGCCTGGGGCGGCCTTGGTGGAAGCGGGGTGCGCATATCTTGAAGCAAAGGCCAGACTTCCAAATGGGGGCTGGGCCAAGCGGCTAAGCCGCGAGGGGGAAATCCTCGATCCCGCGCCCGATCTTTACGATCTCGGCTTTGTGCTCTTCGCCTTCGTTTGGCGCTACCGCATCTCGGGCGATCCTCGTGCGCAACGCTTGGCGCACGAAACGCTGGATTACGTGAAAGCGGAGCTCGCCGCGCCGCACGGCGGCTATTGGCCGATGCTCCCGCATCGAGGCATGCGGCTGCAGAATCCGCACATGCATCTGACCGAGGCGTGCATTGCCGCCTACGAGGCGTTCGGCGACACGCGCTTTCTCGCCGAGGCGCAGAGCTTGGTCGCGCTCTTTCACACGCGCTTTTTCGACGGCCGTACGTTGGGCGAGTGCTTCGGAGAGGACTGGGCGCGTGGAAGCGCCAGGGATGGCGGGCTATTGGAGCCCGGCCATCATTTCGAGTGGGCTTGGATTCTAGCGCAGTACGCGCGCATCGCGGGCGCGGAGGTCGCGCCTGAAGCAGCAGCGCTGGTGGCCTTTGCGGAGGCGCATGGCGTCGATCCAGTGTCCGGCGAGGTCTTTGGCGCGGTGCGAGAAGACGGCAGTGTTGTCAGCCGCTCGGCGCGTTCATGGGCGCAGACGGAGCGCATCAAAGGACATCTTGGCTTGTTCGAGTTGACGGGTGCGGATCCCGCCGCCGCCGTGGCGAGCACGGCGCGTTTACTGCTGGATCGCTATCTCGCCGTCACTCCGCGCGGATTGTGTATCGATCAGTTCGACGACATGGGCAGACCTGCAGCGCAGATTGTCCCCGGCTCCCTGCTGTATCACTGCGTTCTGGCGTTCTCTGAAACACTTCGGCTTGAGCCGAAACTCAAGACCGTCCGCTAACGCACTCTGTAGACAGCCAACGCCCCGGCAAGCGCGGCGCCGACGAATATCGTCGCCACCCACCATTCCGCCCACAGTCCATAGCTGATGTTCGCGACCGCTCCCAACGACGCCATCAGCGCAGAGGCGGCGGCGGCGCCGGGCCGATTGTTGGCAAAGCGCCGGGCAAGCCACATGCCGCCAGTTACGAGCGCCGCTGCGGCGAGTAGCGCGCCAATCGCTCCGGTTTCGAACCAGATCTGCAGACTGGCGCTGTGTGGATGCACGGGAATCGCCCAAGCCTCTTGTTGCTGCACGATGAGGAGCTGCGTCTCAGCGCGCGACGCTTCCAGCCCATGTCCGAACACGGGGCGTTCGAAGATGCGTTGGCTGACATAGTCCCAGATTGCAGCGCGGTGCTCCCAACTGAATGGAATGTTCGGCGTCGCGCGCGCCATCGTGTGCAAGACCGGCGCGAGCACGGGCGCCGCCAGCAGCCAAGCTGTCAATGCGCCCGTCCCGGCCAGCAAGGTGAGACGCGGCGCGACATAGCCACAACCAAAGGCAAGCAGTCCGACAACAAAGGCGGCGGCGTTCGCGGCTTGCCCGAACTGCAGCGAGAGCCAGGCGCCAATCGCCAGCAATACCAGCGCCGCCAGCTGCCGGAGCACTCCGCCCATCAACAATAGTGCGCCCGTGGCGGGCCAGAGCAGCGCCAGCAGGACGGTCGTGCCGCGACCGCCGTGGCGCAACAGCTCGAAGCCGTCCTCCTGGGGCTGAGCGGCGCGGTTCAGCACCATGTCCCACCGCGCCTCGATAGCCAGCAGCGTCGCCAGCACCGCCGCGCCGGCGATGGCGCCGGCGAGCACCAGGTTGCGGCTGCCTGAGTCGGCGGTGGCCGCGGCGATGAATAGGGCCCCCAACGGGACCATGATCAGAATCTTCCAGACTTGGTCGTCCAACGGCAGCGGCGACCATAGGGTGGTGATGACCACCCAAAGCGCGAAGCCCAACAGGAGCACCAGGGGAACGGGCCTTTTTTCAATACCTTGCTTGATCTGGGAGGGGCGTAGGGCCAGCGCGGCGGCGGCGCAGAGCAGCACGGCCAGGGCCAGCGCGCCGCCAACGCTCACCGCCGGGACGAGCGTGAAGAATGCCCCCAAGGCAAAGCCTGCGGGCTGGACAAGCTTGGTCATTGGCCGGTCCTCGGGAAAGCGCCTCGCCGATTTATTAAGCACCATTTCAGCATCGTCACCGATTTCAGCGTCATAATGCTTGGCGCCGCACGTCTTTTAAGCTTTCTTACGCCTCTAGCGCGTATATGGCTCCGGCGGGGCGTCAGCATGCGTGCCTGCGGGAGCCGGGACATGTCGGATAAGCCAGCGGACTACGGTCGAGAAGTCCGGGATACGGTGGTGAAGTCCGGTCTCACCGGCGTCGCCGCGACAGTGCTGGCCGTGACCGTTTTTTCGCCGGCTGGCTTTGGCGGCGTGGTTGGCGTCAGCTCCGCATCGAACGTTGGCGGCTTGGCTGGCCGCGAAGATCCCTATGCCGATCTGCCGCCATTTCCGTCGCCGCTGACGGGCGCGGAGCTGGAGGCGGTGCAGAGCGAGCTGGCTCGGACCGCCGCTTCGCTTGAAATCACGCGCGCGGCGACCGATGCGCGTATCGACTTTATTCGCTCTATCGCGTTCACCGATGCGGCCCCCACGCTCGAGCCGGTGCGTCAGGCCGAGTTGCTGACGGACGAAGATTTGCGCCCGCGCACCGAGGTAGCAGAGACGGTGCAGGCGTCCGCAGCAGACGCTGTCCAGCCGATCGCGGCGACGCCGGCGCGTTTCGAGCCGGTGTCTTATGACCCGCATCTGGAGCTGGCCGAACTCCTGCTTGCCAACAACGCGCGCTAAGACGCTTACCGCCTTCATTCCACAATCCGCTTCCCGCCGCGCTGCCGCGCAGCCGTGACACGATGCACGCTCTGCGCTAACCCTTTGCCTCCAGCCGTTGGGGGAGAGACATGCTGCGCCTCATAAGCCTTATCGTGGCGGCTACGGCGTTGTGCGCCGCGCCGGCGCGCGCCGAAACCTATCGCTTGAACTATGAAGCCGCAGTGCTCGGGGTCGTCGTGCTTGGCACCGCGAGCTATGAAATCACCGCAAGCGGAGAGCGCTATGCGGCGCGCGCCAACCTGCGCACGTCCGGACTGGCGCGGCTATTCGATCAAACGCAGATCAGCGCCGCTTCTGTCGGCACACTCGCCAGCGGGGGCGCAATCGCCTGGTCGCGTTATGATCTGTCGCATTCCTACAGCCAGAAGTTTCGCCGCACGCGCATGGACCGCGGCGCTAGCGGCGTCACCGCGGCGATCGAACCGCGCTACAGCAATATGGGAAGCCCCGCGGCTTCTTCCGCGCAGCAGCGCGGCTCCTATGACCCGCTGACCGGCGTCTTTGCGCTTGGCCGCCAGATTGGCGCCGCGCGTGCCTGCCGAGGCTCAGTCCTCGTGTTCGACGGCCGCCAGCACTATCGCCTGTCGGTCTCGCCGCGCGGGCAGGGAACGTTCAACGGCGGGGGCTACAACGGCCCTGCGCTCAACTGCAACTTCCGCTACGAGCCGATCGCTGGATTCAGCGCGAACCAGGACAATTCGCGCATTCCTGTCGCCGACGCCTGGTTTGCATTGCCGGCGCAGGCGGGGTTCGCGCCGCCATTACGGTTGACGGTGCCAACGCCGTTGGGTTCGGCTCAGCTCGATTTGCGCGGCTACGAACGTCTGAACTGATACGATGCGCACGGTGCTGGTGACAGGCGCCAATGGCTTCATTGGCGCGGCCCTGGCGCCAGCTTTGCGAGATGCAGGCTTTGGCGTGCGGACGGCGGGCCGCTCAGCTGCGTGCGACCGTCGCGTTGCTTCGCTTGGCGCCACGACAGACTGGCGCGCGGCGCTTGCCGGCGTTGATGCAGTGGTGCATCTGGCCGGGCCTGCGCACGCTCGCTACTCCGTTGAAGCGTTGCAGAGCGCGATCGCCGACGGCACGGCGCAACTGGCGGCGCAGGCCGCGAGCGCGGGCGTGCAGCACTTCGTCTTCGTGAGTTCGATCAAGGCGTGCGCCGAGCAAAGTCAAGCCCCTCTGCGCGAGGGCGACATCCCCGCGCCGGCAGATGCCTATGGCCAGGCCAAGCTGGCCGCGGAGCGAGCCTTGATCGCGGAACAGCGGTTGACGGCGACGATCCTGCGGCCGCCTTTGGTTTATGCGCCGAACGCGAAGGGCAATTTCGCGCGCTTGCTGCAGCTAGCCCATTCCGCGTGGCCGCTGCCGCTCGCGGCGATCAACAATCGTCGCAGCTTTCTTGCGCTCCAGTCGCTCATCGCGGCCGTGCTGGCCGTTCTGCGTTATCCGCAACGTGCCGCGGGTGTGTTTCATCTTGCCGATGAGCCTGCGCTCTCAACCACTGACCTGATTGCGCTGCTTCGTAGAGGCATGGGCCATAAGCCTCAGGTGCTCGCCGCCCCGCTGGGCTCACAACACCTCCTGCCAGCGCAATTGCGCTGCAACCTCGAAGTCGATTCTGCGAAGTTCCGTTCGCTCTTCCCGGAGTGGTCCCTCCAAGATGTGCGCGCCGGCCTGATCGCCTGCGCCGCGCAGTGGAGGGCCGGCAAGTGAGGCCGAAACTTCTGTTTCTCATTACCGAGGATTGGTTCTTCGCTTCGCATTTTCTGCCACTCGCCAAGCGCGCGCTGGCCGAGGGCTATGAGCCGATCGTCGCCGCCCGCAGTTCAGGCGCGTTGAAGGATCTCATCGGAGATGGCGTGCGCGTAATCGACGTGCCGTTCGCTCGGGGGTCGCTGCGGCCTGACGATCTCTGGCGAGAAGTGGGCGCAGTGCGCGCGCTGCTGAAGCGCGAACGGCCGGCTCTGGTGCACGCGATCGCGCTGAAGCCGATCGCGCTTCTGCTGCTTTCGGGCGAACAGACGACGCCGCGCGTTCTTGCCGTGACCGGTCGCGGTTATTCGGGCGCGCGGCAGACGCTCTTGACGCGCGTAATAGTTGGCACGATGGCGCATCGCCTGCGCCGCGCGCTGATTCAGGACAACACTGTTCTGCTGGTGGAGAACGACGCCGACCGACAATGGATTGAAGGCGCAGCGCCGTTGCCCATCGAGCAGGTGCGGACAATGCCCGGCGCCGGCGTCGATCCGGATGTCTTCACCTCTGCGCCAGAGCCTTTGAGCCCGCCCATCGTCATTGGTCTTGCCGCGCGCCTTATTCGATCCAAGGGCATTGATCTGGCTGTCGCCGCGCTAAGTCGCCTGCGGGCCGATGGTCTTGAGGTTGAACTCCATATTGCTGGTGCGCCGGATGAAATGAACCCAGACAGCGTCGATGACGCTACGCTGCATGCGTGGCGGACGACGCCGGGCGTACGCTTGCTTGGCAAGGTGACGGACGTTCCTGCGTTTTGGGCGGCGAGCCACGTCGCCTGCTTGCCTTCGCGCGGCGGCGAAGGGTTGCCGCGAAGCTTGCTCGAAGCGGCCTCATGCGGCCGCGCAATCGTCACATCGGACACGCCAGGCTGCCGAGATTTCGTGCGGGAGGAGGAAACGGGCTTCGTAGTGCGGCGCGAGGACGTGGAAGCCCTAGCGCGCAAACTGGGATTCCTGTGCCGCAATGGCGAGGCGCGGGCGCGCATGGGAAAGGCTGGGCGCGAATTGGTGCTCTCGCATTATACTGAGCGTCACGCCGCCGAGGTCGCGGCGCAGGCCTGGGCGCAGGTTCGCCCGCGGACAGGGAAATGACGCGTCGCTTTCTCATCTGGTACTGGTCAGGCGGAGGCGGCGCGGTCTTCGCTGTCAACTTGGCGCATCATCTCAACGCCCGCTTCGGTGAGTGCGCGACATTGAGTCTGCGCGCGGGCGAGGGGATCGCAGCGCGCGCGGAGGCGCTGAACGTCGCGACGCTGGCCGCTGATATCGTTTCCGATCGGAAGCGCCCATTTGAAACCGCAGCTGGTCTGGCTGCGGGGGCGGCCATCCTTGCCAAGCACATCCAATTGGCGCGTGCGGACGCGGTCATCGTGCCAATGAACTTCGCCGCCGCCGCGCCGCTGAGTGCGACGGTGAAGCTGCCGCTGATCTACTGTGCGCACGATCCGGCGCCGCATCCGGGCGATTATGCCGCCCGGCTCCAGGTGCTCACGCAGAGTGTCTTGCTACAGCGCGCGAACATCGTGGTTGCTCTCTCGCAGTATAGCGCTAACGCACTCCGCGGGGCGCGGCGCAAGCTACGCGTTGCACCGTTGCTGAGCGTGTTTCCGCCGCGCACCAGTAAAGCGGCGCAGCGACGGGAGACGGTCGAGCTTTTGTTCGCTGGGCGCATGATCGCGTACAAGGGTATTGATATGCTTGCCGGCGCGCTCGCCGATATCGCGGATCGGCACGACTGGCGCGTGACAATCGCGGGCGAGGGGCCTGCGCTGTCGGAGGCGGCGATGGCCCAGTTTAAGTGGCCGCAGGTGACGGAGGTTCGCCCCGGCTGGATGAGCGATGAGGAGCTCAATGCGCTTATTAGCAACCATGATGTCCTGCTGGCCCCCTATACGTCTGCAACACAATCCGGCGTCGTGGCTGAAGCCCTCGTCGCTGGACGGCCGGTCGTTGCGACGCCAGTAGGAGCGCTTTCGGAGCAACTCGCTGGCGGCGAAGCCGGGTGGATTGCGGACGCGGCGACCCCCGAAGCGTACGCGCGCGCGCTGCAATCAATGCTGCAGGTCGAGCCTGATGCGTTTGCGGCGAAGGCTGAACGCGCTCGTGCTCTCAGCGACGAAGCTTGGCGATCGGGCGCCTGGGACTGGCTACAGACGGATCGGCTGGGCGCGACGTGAGTTCAGAAGCCGTTGTGCGGCTTGCGAGAGCCATGTGGCGCATGCTGCCAACGGCGCCGCGCCGCGCCTTGGCCCACGGACTGCTGACCGCCTTCGCGCCGAGACTCTCGCCATCGCCGCTCGCCGCGAGACAACCCGACGCCCCGGTGATCATTGTCGGCTTTCTCAGCAGCGCTTCAGGGCTTGGACAAGCTGCGCGGCTGGCGCACCGCGCGCTCGAGCGTGAAGGCCGAACCGTCTATGGCGTCGATCTCAGCCGATACTTCTTCGAAACCAGCGATGTTGTGAGCTTCACCTTCGCTGATGGACGCGCCTATCGTGGCCCTGCGCATGTGCTGATCAACATCAACGCGCCTTATCTGAGCTACGTCTTCCAGCTGCTCGGCCGCGGCTTCTGGCGCGAAAAGCACGTGACGGGGTACTGGGCCTGGGAGCTTCCTTCCGCGCCCAAGGGCTGGCGCAAAGGTCTCGCGCGCGTGCATGACATCGCCGCGCCAAGCACGTTCGTCGCAGAATCGTTCAAAAACCTCAGGGCGCTGCCGCCGGTGCGCGTGATTCCACACCCGGTTGCGCTCGAAGCGCCGCCGGCACAGGCGCAAAGCCGTGCCGATGGCCGTTTTGACATCGTTAGCGTGTTCAATGTCGCGTCAGGTTTCGAACGCAAGAATCCGTTGGCGACGATAAAGGCTTTTAAACAGGCCGCAGGCGACGACCCCAATTGGCGCCTTCGCATGCTTGCATCCAACGCTGAGCATTACCAACCCGGTCGCGCGGCGCTCCTTTCCGCGGCGGGAGAAGATCAACGCATCGAAATCTCGTTCGAGGCGTTGGATCGCGACGCATACTGGCGCTGGTTCGGCGCGCCCGACCTTTATGTATCCCTGCATCGCTCCGAAGGATTTGGCTTAACCCTGGCCGAGGCCATGCTAGCTGGCGTGCCGGTGCTCGCCACCAACTGGTCCGGTAACGCGGACTTCATGACGAGCGATAATTCCATGCCGGTGCGCTATCGGCTGACGCCCGTCCTCGATCCGCAATCGAAGTACGAGTCGGTCAACGATGTCTGGGCCGACGCCGACACCGATCATGCCGCCGAATTGATGCGGCGCGCGTTCGAGGATCGCGACTGGGCCGCTCGCCTTGCGCTTCGCGCACGCCAGGAAGCGCGACACCTCTGGTCGCGTTTTCCGCTGTGATCCTTCCGTGAGGGTGACGGTGCGGATGCGACGGACCCCGACATGCTCGCTTGATCTTCATCAAACCAGGTTAGCGCGGCATGGAACATACGCGCTTCGCAAGACCTCGGGAGGAAGGCCAACTGATGGTGTCGGTTCCAGGAAACCACTCGATTAGTTCGCATCGCTTTGAGGCGAAGTGCGGCCCAGTTTGCCATTGCCGCGCGGCCAACGATTTCCTAATCCTGATCAAGCGCAGCGCGCGCTACGCACCTGAGCGAGGACCGACATGAGCCACCTTCTCGACCGCTTGACTTTTTTCGCGCGCGAGAAGCAGGAGTTTTCAAACGGTCACGGTTACATGACCAGTGAAGATCGCTCCTGGGAGGACGCGTATCGCAAACGCTGGGCCGCCGACAAGATTGTCCGCTCAACACATGGCGTAAACTGCACCGGCTCATGCTCTTGGAAGATTTATGTGAAGGGCGGCATCGTCGCCTGGGAAACGCAGCAGACGGATTATCCGCGCACGCGGCCCGATCTGCCGAACCATGAACCGCGCGGCTGTCCACGCGGCGCCAGCTATTCCTGGTATCTCTATTCCGGCGCGCGCTTGAAGTATCCACTGGTGCGCGGGCGTTTGCTGCGCCACTGGCGCGAGGCGCGAGCGACGATGACGCCGGTCGCGGCATGGAAAAGCATCGTCGAAACGGCCGATAAACGCGCCGACTGGGTGAGCCGCCGTGGGCGCGGCGGTTTCGTGCGGGCCGGCTGGGATGAAGTGAACGAGATCATCGCCGCGGCCAACGCTTACACGATCAAGAAGTACGGTCCCGACCGGGTCGCTGGATTCTCACCGATCCCGGCGATGTCGATGATTTCGTACGCGGCCGGGAGCCGTTATCTCTCGCTCATCGGCGGCGTGCCGCTGTCGTTCTACGATTGGTATTGCGACTTGCCCCCGTCCTCGCCCCAAACCTGGGGTGAACAGACCGACGTTCCGGAATCGGCCGACTGGTACAATGCGGGCTTCCTGATCGTTTGGGGCTCGAACATCCCGATGACGCGCTCACCAGACGCGCACTTCTATACCGAAGTGCGCTATCGCGGCGCGCGCAGCGTGGTCGTTGCGCCGGACTTCAACGAGGCCGCCAAGTTCGCCGATCTCTGGATGCATCCGAAACAGGGGACGGACGCCGCGCTCGCGCTCTCCATGGGTCACGTCATCATGCGTGAATTCCATCTGGAGCGGCAGACGCCCTACTTCACGGACTATCTGCGCAAGTATTCCGACATGCCGCTCTTGGTGCGGCTCTATCCGCGCAACGGCCGCTTCGTCGCCGACCGCATGGTGCGAGCGGCCGACTTCGCGGATCAACTCGGCGAAAGCAACAAGCCGGATTGGAAAACAGTCGGTATCGACGAGATCAGCGGCGAAGCGGTTAGCCCGCTCGGTTCGTCCGGTTATCGCTGGGGTGAGAAGGGCAAGTGGAATCTCGAAGAGCGCGATGGCAAAGGGCGCGACATCAAGCTCCGGCTTACGCTCAAAGATGCGCACGACGAGATCGTGCCAGTGGATTTCCCGTATTTTGGCGGCGAAGCGCCCGATACGTTCACCGCGACGGATCACCCTGACACGCTGACACGCAATGTGCCGGTTAAGCGCATGCGCTTTACGGATGGCGAGGGCTACGTCGCCACGGTGTTTGATCTGTTTGCTGCCAATTACGGGCTCGATCGCGGCTTCGGCGGCGAGAACGTCGCGAGCTCGTACGATGACGATGTCCCTTTCACCCCGGCCTGGGGCGAGAAGGTCACAGGCGTCAAGCGCGACGCGATCATCTCCGTGGCGCGCCAGTTCGCTGAGAATGCAGAGAAGACCAAAGGTCGCTCGATGGTGATTGTCGGCGCGGGGCTCAACCATTGGTACCACATGGATATGAGCTACCGCGGCATCATCAACATGCTGGTGATGTGCGGTTGCGTGGGCCAATCGGGCGGCGGCTGGGCGCATTATGTTGGCCAGGAAAAGCTGCGCCCGCAGACTGGCTGGCTGCCGCTGGCGTTCGCGCTCGATTGGGTGCGTCCGCCGCGCCAGCAGAACGCGACCTCGTTCTGGTACGCGCACACTGATCAGTGGCGCTACGACACGCTCAACATGCGTCACCAACTTGCCGCCACCGAGGATGGCACAAGTTGGCCGGAAAGCCCGATTGACTACAACGTTCGCGCCGAACGCATGGGCTGGCTGCCGTCTGCACCGGCCTTGGAAGCAAATTCGATCGATCTCGGAAATCAACTCAAAGCGTCAGGCGCGGATGCTGGCGCCTGGACCGCGAACGCGCTGAAGTCCGGCGAACTCAAAATGTCGTGCGAGGATCCGGACAATCCGGTGAATTGGCCGCGTAATTTGTTCTTCTGGCGCTCCAACGTGTTGGGCGCGAGCGGCAAGGGGCACGAATATTTCCTGAAGCACCTGGTCGGTTCGCTGCATGGCGTCATCGGCGAGGACATTTCCGTCACCGGCGTTGCGCCCAAGCCGCAAGAGGTGAAGTGGCACGAGCAGGCGCCCGCCGGGAAGATGGACCTCATGGTCACCATCGACTTCCGGCTCTCGACCACCGCGCTCTACGCCGACATCGTCCTCGCCTCATCCACCTGGTACGAGAAGCACGATCTCAACACCACAGACATGCACCCCTTCATCCATCCGCTCACCGCCGCGGTGGACCCGCTGTGGGACAGCAAGACCGATTGGGACATCTTCCGCTCGATCGCCAAAAAGTTCTCGGAAGTCGCGCCCGAAGTGCTCGGCGTCGAACACGATCTGGTGCTGACGCCGATCCAACATGACAGCGCCGACGAATTGGCGCAGCCGTATGCTGCGCTCGATTGGAAGAAGGGCCAGTGCGAGCCCATTCCTGGCGTGACCATGCCGCGCGTGACGCTGGTTGAGCGGGATTATCCGGCGACGTACGCGCGCTTCACTTCGCTTGGGCCGCTGCTGGAAGCGAAAGGCAACGGCAGCAAGGGCATCCTCTGGGAGACCACGAAAGAGGTTGAAGAGCTCCGCCATCTGAGCGGCGTCCACACCGAAGGCCCCGGCAAAGGCCAGCCACGCATCGTCAGCGATATCGAAGCTTGCGAAGCGATTCTGATGCTGGCGCCGGAGACCAACGGTGAGGTTGCCGTGCGTGCCTGGGAAGCGTTGGGCAAGACAACGGGCCGCGATCACGTCCACCTCGCCGAAGGCAAAGAAGACGAAAAGATCCGCTTCCGCGATGTGGTCGCGCAGCCGCGCAAGATCATCTCCTCGCCGACCTGGTCGGGCATTGAATCTGAGACCGTCTGCTACAATGCCGGCTGGACCAACGTGCACGAGCTGATCCCGTGGCGCACCCTGAGCGGGCGCCAGCAGCTTTATCAGGATCACCCCTGGATGCGGGCCTTCGGCGAGAGCTTGTGTACCTGGCGGCCGCCAATCGACACGAAATCGGTGAAGTCGGTGCTCGGCAAGCTGCCGAACGGCAACCAGGAGATCACACTCAATCTGGTCACGCCGCACCAGAAGTGGGGCATCCACTCCACCTATTGCGAAAACCTGATCATGCTGACGCTGTCGCGCGGCGGGCCCTGTGTGTGGATCAGCGAGACTGACGCCGAGAAGGCCGGCATTACCGACAACGACTGGATCGAAGCGTTCAACGTAAACGGGGCGCTTGTTGCGCGCGCGATCGTTTCGCAGCGCGTGCCCGCTGGCCTTGCGATCATGTATCACGCGCAGGAAAAGCTGGTGAACACGCTGGGCTCGGAAATCACCGGCCAGCGCGGCGGGATCCATAACTCGGTGACGCGCATCAACATGAAGCCGACACACATGATCGGCGGCTACGTGCAGCTGGCCTATGGCTTCAACTATTACGGCACCGTCGGCGCCAATCGCGATGATTTCATCATCGTGCGCAAGATGAGCCAGCTCAACTGGTTCGACAACACGGCGGACACGAAGGAAGAGGTGGCACGCTCATGAAGGTCCGCGCGCAAATTGCGATGGTGCTGAACCTCGACAAGTGCATCGGCTGTCACACCTGCTCGATCACTTGCAAGAACGTGTGGACCAACCGGGAAGGCGTGGAATACGTCTGGTTCAACAACGTCGAGTCCAAGCCAGGCGTCGGTTACCCGAAGGATTGGGAGAACCAGAAGCGCTGGAAGGGCGGCTGGATCCGTAAGAAGAACGGTCGGCTCGAACCGCGTATCGGCGCCAAGTGGCGCGTCCTGGCCAAGCTCTTCGCCAATCCCGATCTGCCCGAGATCGACGACTTCTACGAGCCGTTCACATTCGAGTACGAATGGCTGGCAAAGGCGCCTGAGCTGCAAGCGCAGCCCTCGGCCAAGCCGCGCTCGCTCGTCACCGGCGAAGTGATGAAGAAGATCGAGTGGAGCGGCAACTGGGAAGACGATCTCGGCGGTGAGTTTTCCAAGCGCGGCCAGGACTACAATTTCGAAGGCGTGCAGAAGGAAATCTACGGTCAGTTCGAAAACACGTTCCTGATGTACCTGCCTCGTCTTTGCGAGCACTGCCTCAATCCGTCGTGCCTCGCCGCGTGCCCATCGGGCGCGATCTACAAGCGAGCCGAAGACGGGATCGTGCTGATCGATCAGGAGCGCTGCCGCGGCTGGCGTATGTGCGTGTCGGGCTGCCCATACAAGAAAGTCTATTACAACTGGTCGAGCGGCAAATCGGAGAAGTGCATCTTCTGTTTCCCGCGCATCGAGGCGGGCCAGCCGACGGTGTGCTCGGAAACCTGCGTCGGCCGCATTCGCTATCTCGGCGTCATTCTTTACGATGCCGACCGCATCGCCGAAGCGGCGAGCGTGGAGGACGAGAAGGATCTTTATCCAGCGCAGCTCTCGGTCTTCCTCGATCCGAACGATCCGAAGGTGCAGGAAGCTGCGCGGCGTGACGGCGTGCCGGACAATTGGATCGAAGCGGCAACGCGTTCGCCGATCTGGAAGATGGCGTTCGAGTGGCGCGTCGCGTTCCCGCTGCACCCGGAATATCGCACGCTGCCGATGGTCTGGTACGTGCCGCCGCTGTCGCCGATTCAATCGGCGGCGGAGGCCGGCAAGATGACCGTCAATGACGGCATGCCGGACGTGCGCTCGCTCCGCATCCCGCTGCGCTATCTTGCGAACCTGCTCACGGCAGGGGCGGAGGAGCCGATCGCCAATGCGCTTGAGCGCATGCTGGCGATGCGCGCCTACATGCGCTCAAAGACGGTCGAAGGCGTCATCGACGAACGGATCGCCCAGCGTGTCGGGCTTACCGGGGCGAAGGTCGAAGAGATGTATAGATACATGGGCCTCGCCGCGTACGAGGATCGATACGTCATCCCGACGACACAGCGTGAGATCAACGAAGACGCGTACTGGCTGCGTGGCGCGGCCGGCTTCGCCTTCAAGGAGGCAACTAACGGCACCACCCGCGCCGACCTCTTCGGTCAGCCTGGCCGCACTCCGCGCAAGCGCTACATGGATATCCCGACGTGATCGCCAGTCTTAAAGTCCTCTCGCTTCTGCTCTCCTATCCCAGCGAAGATTTGAAAGCGGGAGTCGGGGAGCTCCGCGAGGCGCTGGCGGGTGAGGGGGTGCTGTCGCCTGCCTCGCGGGCTGCGCTCGAACCGCTGCTGCAGGAAATCGAGAGCGAGGACATCCTTGATCTTCAAGGCGCGTATGTCGACCTGTTCGATCGCACCCGTTCGCTCTCGCTGCACCTGTTCGAACATGTGCACGGCGAAAGCCGCGAGCGTGGCCAGGCCATGATCGATCTGCGCGGCACCTATGCCGATCAAGGTCTCCTAATGGTGTCGGACGAATTGCCCGACTACCTGCCGGCGTTCCTGGAATTTGCCTCAATGCTCCCCGTGAAAGAGGCGCGACAGGCGTTGGCCGAACCGGTCCACGTGATTGAGGCGCTGCACGAACGCTTGCGCGAGCGCGAGACGCCTTACGCCGCGATCCTGCGCGCCGCGATCGAGTTCTCAGGCGCGCGCGCGAACAGCGAACTCTTGAGCGAGCTGCGCGCCAAACCCGATCCGCGCGCCGATGATTTCGAGGCGGTCGATCAGGAATGGGAAGAGGCGCCGGTGAGGTTCGGCCCCGAACAGCCGGCCGCCACGGGCTTCATGACCAAACTACGCGCTTGGGCGCGGCCGGCGAACGGCGTCGATTCCAAGCGCTAACGGAGCGAACGATGGACAGCACGCTCAACTATCTGCTTTTCGGCTGGTATCCGTACCTGTGCGTGACCGTGCTGATCGTCGGTAGCATCATGCGCTTCGACAAAGCGCAGTATTCTTGGCGTTCGCAATCCAGTCAGTTTCTGCGCCGTAAGCAAATGCTGATCGGATCGAATCTGTTTCATATGGGCGTGCTGGTGCTCGTCGCCGGCCATTTCGTCGGCCTCTTGACGCCGATCAACGTGTTCGACGCGGTGGGCATCAGTCATGGCTTCAAGCAGACGGCCGCACTCGTTGTTGGCGGCATGGCCGGGGTTGCGGCCTTTATCGGCTGCACAATGCTCTTGCATCGGCGTTTGTTCGATTCCCGCATCCGTCGCTCATCGCATTGGACCGACATCGCCGTACTAATGCTGTTGTGGCTGCAGCTCTGCGTCGGCATCGCCACGACTTATTGGACCATGCGCCATCTCGACGGCTCTGAGATGGTGCTATTCATGGGTTGGGCGAACGGTCTGCTGACCTTCAATCCGGCGGCCGCTGATCTGATCATTGACACCGCGCTCGTCTATAAGCTCCACATCGTCCTTGGCCTGACGCTCTTTCTCATCACGCCATTTACCCGTCTCGTACACATCTGGAGCATTCCGCTCTTCTATCTGCTGCGGCCTGGCTATCAGATTGTCCGCACTAAGGGCAGCTTGAAGCGCCCTGAGCCGACGTCGCTCACGCACGGGCCGGTCACCGCGCCGCCGAGCTATGGCGGACCGGCGACCGACCGCGCGCAGTCCGAGAG
>JAEYPY010000098.1 GCA_023410295.1 Pseudomonadota bacterium
GGCCGTTTTCGTTTGGGCGCATGGCAAAAAAGGAACGCGGCTCCGATTGCTCGGAGCCGCTTCATGGCGTCGACCTATCCTAAAGGGGGTTGTCGTGGGGTAGTGCCTTCCGGTGTTCGGTCGCGCCAAAGAACGCGGCCACACGAAGGCGGTTCCCTCACTCCGCGGCTTGCGCCGTCGGCAGACGATAATCCTTGAACTGTTCGCGCAGGGCGAGCTTGTTGATCTTGCCGGTGGCGCCGAGCGGAATCTTTTCCACCAGCACCACATCGTCAGGCATCCACCATTTGGCGATCTTGCCTTCGAGATAGGCGAGCAATTGTTCCTTGGTGGGCTGCGCGCCTGGCTTGGGCTCGACGATCAGCAGCGGACGCTCGTCCCATTTGGGATGCGCGACGCCGATCACTGCTGCGTTGGCGACGCCCTCGGCGCCGACGGCGATGTTCTCGACATCGATCGAACTGATCCACTCCCCGCCCGACTTAATCACGTCCTTGGCCCGGTCGGTGATCTGCATGTAACCGAGCGGATCGATGGTGGCGACGTCGCCGGTATCGAAGAAGCCGCACTCTTCCAGGCACTCGCCCTTGGCGTTGCGGGCGCCGGCGTTTTTGAAATAGGCGCGCGCCACGGCTGGCCCGCGCACCAGCAAGCGGCCGAACGCTTTGCCATCGTGCGGTTTCTCCACGCCCTCGTCGTCGACGATTTTCATGTCCACGGTGAAGAGCGCCCGGCCCTGCTTCAGCTTGGTCTTGATCTGGGTTTCGTGATCGGCCTGATAGGTTTCCGGCAGCAGCTTGCCGATGGTGCCGATGGGGCTCATCTCGGTCATGCCCCAGGCATGGATGACTTCAACGCCGTAATCGTCTTCGAACGCGCGCAGCACCGCTTCCGGCACGGCCGAGCCGCCGATGGCGACGCGCTTCAGCGTCGTCGGCTTCTGGTTCGTCTCGCGCAGATAGTTGAGCAGCATCAGCCACACCGTCGGCACCGCCGCGGTGAAGGTGACCTTCTCCGTTTCCAGGAGCTCGTAGACGCTGGCGCCATCGAGCTTGGCGCCCGGCATCACCAGCTTCGCGCCGCACATCGGCGCGACGAAGGCGATGGCCCACGCATTGGCATGGAACATCGGCACCACCGGCATGACGACGTCATTGGCGCCCGCGCCGAAGCAATCGGTCTGGTTCGCGGCCATGGCGTGCAGCACGTTGGAGCGGTGCGAGTAGAGCACGCCCTTGGGATCGCCCGTGGTGCCGGAGGTGTAGCAGAGGCCGCAGGCGGTGTGCTCATCGAAGCCGCCCCAGGGCGCTTCCTGGTCGTGACCATGGATGAAGTCTTCGTACGAGACGACGTGCGCCGAACTCAGCTTCGGCGTGCTGTCGCGATCCGTCAGCGCGACATAGGTTTGCACAGTCGTCAGCTGCGACGCGATCTTCTCGACGATCGGCGCGAAGGTCGTGTCGAAGAAGAGTATCTTGTCTTCGGCGTGATTGATGATCCAGGCGATCTGGTCCGGGAAGAGCCGCGGGTTCACCGTGTGCAACACCGCGCCCATGCCCATGGCGCCATACCAGGCCTCCATATGACGCTCGGTATTCCAGGCCAGCGTGGCGACGCGGTCGCCGGGGGCGATGCCGCGCTCCTTGAGCGCGTTCGTCACCTGCTTGGCGCGCCGCCAGATGGTGCCGTAATTGCTGCGCGAGAGGACGCCGGACTCGATCCCGCGCGTGACCACTTCACGGCGGGGAAAATTGGTCTTGGCGTGGTCAAGGATGCGGTCGACCGTCAACGGCCAATCCTGCATGAGCCCAAGCATAGCGCGCCTCCCTATTGTTCGTTGGCTGCACTTAAGCGCGTATGGCGGCGCGCCGCAAACCCCGCGTGCGCCTCAGGGGAAGAGCCGGCTCTTCGTCCACGGCTGGCCGGGCGCGTCGCGGCGGAATACGAGCCGGTCGTGCAGGCGGAACGGGCGATTGCGCCAGAACTCGATCGCCAGCGGGGTAATGCGATAGCCGCGCCAATGCGGCGGACGCGGCACTTCGCCGACCCCGTACTTGAGCGCGTACTCGGCGATGCGTTTTTCGAGCGCCATGCGCTCGGCCAGCGGGCGTGACTGGAGACTGGCCCAGGCGCCGAGCCGCGCGCCACGGTCGCGGCTCTTGAAGTAGGCGTTGGCTTCGGCGTCCGAGACGAACGAGACGACGCCGCGCGCGCGCACCTGCCGGCCCAGGCTCTTCCAGTGGAAGCACACCGCCGCTTGCGTGTTCGCCGCCAGCTGCTCGCCCTTGGCGCTCTCGGTGTTGCTGTAAAAGACGAAGGCGCCGTCCTCGAACGCCTTCATCAGCACCATGCGGACATCTGGAAAACCGGCGGCGTCCGCCGTCGCCAGCGCCATGGCGTTGGGATCGTTCGGCTCCTTCTCCTTGGCCTCCTTGAACCAGCGCTCGAACAGCGCGAACGGCTCGTTCTCGGCGAACAGCGCCGCATCGTCCGGCGGCGGCTCTGCCGTGGGGTCATAGTGAGGCGAAGGCGGGATCAGGTCGTCGCCGGGCAAAAGAGGCTCCTCATTTGTCGCGGCAGCATAGTGCTTTTGCCGGCTGGCTGCATCCGTCGCGGCGCGTCACAGCATCCTCGTGGGCGACACGAGGGGAGTTTTCATGCGCATCGTTCCGATTTTCGCGGCCTTGGCGCTCGGCGCTTGCCAGACCACGCCGCCCACGCCCGAACCGGCGCCGCAGCGGGAAATCTACAGGATCGTCGACCTGACCGACGATTTCACCGCCTTCTACGACCGCACCCAAGGCATGGAAACCACCGCGCGCGTCGCCGCCTTCAAGCAGGAATTCAACGTCCTCTTCCCGGGCTTTTACGACACCGCGCGGATGGAGGGGCGCACCACGCCGGAGCAATACGATGCGCGCATCGCCCGCGCGCTGGAGACGTTTCCGCACTTGCGCGAGCGCTACGAAGCGACGACCGCAGGCTTCGACGCCTCGATCGCGCCGGCGCGGGAATCGTTCCTTGCGGCTTTCCCGGACATGCGCCCGGTGGGCGACATCTATTTTGTGCATAGCCTTGGCGAAATGGATGGCGGCACGCGCGAGATCAACGGCGTCACCTATCCCATCTTCGGCGCCGACGTGATGGCCCAGATTTATGAGCCCGGCGGCACGACGCCGTTCTTCCAGCACGAGCTCTTCCACTTTTACCACCGCGCCTTCTTCAACGATTGCGAGCCGCTGTGGTGCTCGCTCTGGCGCGAGGGTCTGGCGACGTATGTGTCCGAGCAGCTCAATCCAGGCGCGGATGACCGCGCGCTGCTCCTGACCATTCCGCGTCCGATCCGGCCGGAGGTCGACGCCAACCTTGCGTACGCGGTGTGCGAGCTGAATGAGCGGCTGGATTCGGAAGCGGTGGAAGACTACGCGCCCTTCTTCTGGGGCAGCGAGAACATCGAGGGGCTGCCGCCGCGCTCGGGCTACTATCTTGGTTACCTCGTGGCCAAGGAAGCGGGCCGCGCTCGCTCGATGCAGGAGCTGGCGCAGCTCACGCCCGAACAAGTGCGCCCCATTGTCGACGCGGCACTGGCGCAGCTGGCGACGTGTCCGGCGAACTGAATTGATGCCGGCCCGCGGGTGTGCGAGACCCGCGGGCGCCATGTCGCACAACACGTTCGGCCACCTCTTCCGCGTCACCACCTGGGGCGAAAGCCATGGGCCGGCGCTTGGCTGCGTCATCGATGGCTGCCCGCCCGGCCTGCCGCTGACGGCGGCGGACATCCAGTTCTGGCTCAACCGACGCAAGCCGGGACAAAGCCGCTTCGTCACGCAGCGGCGCGAAGCGGATGAAGTGAAGATCCTCTCCGGCGTGTTCGAGGACGACCGCACAGGCGGACCGCTCACCACCGGCACGCCGATCTCGCTCATGATCGAGAACACCGATCAGCGTAGCAAAGACTATGACGAGGTGCGCGATCTCTACCGGCCGGGTCACGCCGACTACACCTATGACGCCAAGTACGGCCTGCGCGATTATCGCGGCGGCGGACGCTCATCCGCGCGCGAGACGGCCGCGCGTGTGGCGGCGGGCGCGGTGGCGCGCCGTGTGCTGGGCGATGGCGTGCAAATCCGCGCGGCGGTGGTGCAGATCGGCAAGCTCGCGATCGATCGCGCCAAGTGGAATTGGACCGAGGTTGAGTCCAACCCGTTCTGGTGTCCCGACGCTGATGCAGCCAAACAATGGGAAACACTGCTCGATGCCGCCCGCAAAGACGGCGACTCACTGGGCGCGATCGTCGAGGTGGAAGCCACCGGCGTGCCAGCAGGATGGGGCGCGCCGGTTTACGGCAAGCTCGACGCCGAAATCGCCGGCGCGCTGATGAGCATAAATGCGGTCAAGGGCGTCGAGATCGGCGCTGGCTTCGCGGCGGCGGCGCTAACGGGGGTAGAGAACGCCGACGAAATGCGCGCCGGCAATGACGGCGAGCCGATCTTCCTCTCCAATGCGGCTGGCGGCGTGCTTGGCGGCATTTCCAGCGGCCAGCCGATCGTCGCGCGATTTGCGGTGAAACCCACCTCCTCGATCCTGACGCCACGCCGCACAATCACGCGCGATGGCGAGAACGCTGAGGTCAGCACCAAGGGCCGCCACGATCCGTGCGTCGGCATCCGCGCCGCGCCGGTGGCGGAAGCCATGCTCGCGTGCGCGCTCGCCGATGCTAAGCTGCGCCATCGCGGCCAGACTGGACGCTGAGATCAGGCCCTGCCGGACTCTTCGACGGCGACAGCGCGACTGCCCACCGCATGCGCACTTTCCCGTATGGTGCGGGCGATGTGCTCGGCAATGACCGCCGCGACTTCGGACTGATCGAAGTAGGTTGTGTGGATAAGGCTATCCCACGTCATTGCATCGGTCGTAAGCGCCGTCAGAGAGCCGCTGGAATCGCCGCCGACGCTGAAGAGCGACCAACGATATTTCTCGATCAGCCGGCTCGCCGCATCGTTTGCCCGCAGCTTCATCCGCTCCGCGCACTCGCCCTGCAGAATGTGCTCCTCAGTGCGGTGCGTGTGCGAGTTTGGGCCAACATTGCACAGTATCTGGTCGCCGTCCCGCCCCATCGCAATCCCGCGCAGCATGCCGCTGATATAACGATTCATCGAGCCGCGGACGCCGATCTCTTGCACGCCGCCAATCAGGAAGCGGTAGGTCAGATACACCGCCGTGAAGATCGCTGGTGCGACCAGCAAGCTGATAACGGTCACGGCGATGATGTTGCTGGCGATGTCCTCATCGGCTGCGGTCACATTGAAATTGAAGAGATCGTGCCACCCGAAGGCGTAGAGTACGGGGTTCACCGCTCCGATCAGCAGCACGCCCAGGACACCGACACTGATCGCCGCGCTGCGCGAGCCGCGATACATTGATCCGCGCGGAAACGCCTCCAATTTCAGCTCCTCAACCCGCTGCAGAAAGCCTATGGCTTCATCATGCTCGTGCCAAATGCTGAGGATCGCGGTGCGCGTGCGCGCCCCGCGCCGTGGGCGCAGGATGCGGCGGATGCCTTGTCGAGACATGTGCAGCATAAAGAGAACGCACGGGCCGACAACGACGAGGTAAAAGAGGAAGCCGGCGAGCGTCAGATCCGGATTGGGCGACGTCGCCAGCTGATACGCAAAGAGCGCCGCCAAGAGTGGGAAAACAAGAGCGCTGCCCCAGGCGATGATCATGAAAAGTAATCCGGCGATGGTCTGCATCGCTCCGGTGCGCACATTGAAGAACGGTGTGCCGACCGTCACGAGGCTGTCGAACTTTTCCTTCTTGGCGCTTTGGCGCAAGCCCCACTTCAGCAGCACGGCCGCATCATTAGCGACATTGCCGCCGTGGCTGTGGCCAATGACGTGGATCGTCTCATAGCGGTTGTAGAGTCCGCGAATGCGCGCAGCGAGCTTGTTGGCCGCGCGCTCCCGGTCCCAGGCGCTGTTTGCACCGGACCAAAGATGCGGAACGATATCCGCGACTATGCCGCGTTGGATCAACTCATCCTGCAGGCGCTGCACGAACGGCGAGCCCTGTTGGAACCACTTCTCGCCAGCCACGTCTTCCGCGGTATCGCCGGTGCCATGGACGGTGACGATCGCCGCTTTGCCCAAGGTATCTGACATGCTGTTTCCCCCACGCGGGCCAGCTAAACACGCTCTCTCAGGTGCTGGCAACGGATGGTCGATCGCCTCAATCCCCTCGACATCCACCCCGGCCATTTGGCAGGCTCGCTTTTCTGTAGGCGGAGGGAACGATGCGGGTATTTGTGGCGGCGGTCGCGGCGCTGATGCTGGCGGCGTGCGGAGAAGCGCAGCGCGCGACAGGCTATGACGTCGAAGAAAAATCCATCGCCCAGCTGCAGGCGGATCTGGCCTCCGGTGCGGTGACCAGCGAGCAGCTGGTGCAGGCGTATCTCGACCGCATCGCCGAGATCGACGATGCTGGCCACACCATCAACAGCGTGCTTTCGCTGAACCCGCAGGCGCTCGAACAGGCGCGCGCGCTCGATGAGGAGCGCCGCGCCGGCAATGTGCGCGGGCCGCTGCACGGCATTCCGGTGCTGCTCAAGGACAACATCGAGAACATCGAGAACGCCACGACCGCCGGTTCGCTGGCGCTGGCGCAGAACATGACGAACCGCGATGCGCCGCTGGTGGCGCGGCTGCGCGAAGCCGGCGCGATCATCCTCGGCAAGACCAATCTCTCCGAGTGGGCCAACATTCGCTCCAGCGCATCGACCAGTGGCTGGAGCGCGGTCGGCGGCTTGACGCGCAATCCCTATGCGCTCGACCGCAACGCCTGCGGCTCCTCTTCCGGCTCCGGCGCGGCGGCGGCGGCGAGCCTTGCGGCCATCACCATTGGCACCGAGACGGATGGCTCGATCGTTTGCCCCTCCGCCATCAATGGTCTGGTTGGGATCAAGCCCACAGTGGGCCTCGTCTCGCGTACGCACGTCGTGCCGATCAGCCATAGTCAGGACACGGCGGGGCCGATGGGCCGCAGCGTGGCTGATGTCGCCGCGGTGCTGAGCGTCATCGCCGGCAGCGATCCGAACGATGCGGCGACGGCGGAGGCCGATGCACGGCGCGTCGATTATGTTGCCGCGCTCGACGCCAATTCGCTGCAGGGCAAACGCATCGGCGTGCTGCGTTTCATGGCTGGCTTCCATGCCGGCGTGGACGAACGCTTCGAAGCGGCGCTTGAGCAATTGCGCGCGGCGGGTGCGGAGATTGTCGAGATCACGGAAGAGCCGGCTGGCATGGAACAGCTCGGCAATGACGAGTTCACGATCCTGCTCGCCGAGCTGAAGAGCGATCTCGACGCTTACCTCGCCACCACGCCGCAAACCGTAACGACGCGCACGCTCGAGCAGGTCATCGCCTTCAACGCGGCGACACCGGCGGAAACGGTGCTGTTTGGGCAGGACCTGTTCGAGCGCGCGCAGGCGACGCAAGGCGTCAACGATCCGGCGTATCGCACGTCCTACGCGCGTGCGCAGCGTGCCGCGGCGCGGATGCTGGATTCGCTGCTGCAATCCAACCGCGTTGACGCGGTGGTTGCACCGACGCTGGGGCCGGCCTGGACCACGGACGTGATCAATGGCGACCACTTCATTGGCGGCGGTTCGAGTTCGCTGCCGGCGGTATCAGGCTATCCGCACGTGACTGTGCCGATGGGTCTTGTCGGCGGCTTGCCTGTTGGTCTCTCCTTCCTCGGCGAGCGCTGGTCGGAGGCGAAGCTGCTCTCGTTCGCGTACGCCTATGAGAGCCGCGCCAATGCGCGCGTGGCCCCGACTTATGCGCGCAGCGTCGATGATCTTGAGCCGATCGCAGCCGCGCTGCGCCAAACCGCGCCCGCGCGCTGAGGCGGCGTCAAGGCTTGCCTCGCGCGGCGTTTGCCGCCATTGCGCATAGCAGGGACATCGGGACTGGCGGCTTAAAGCCAGCCGCGGGAGGGATGCATGGCGGAAGCAGCGCAGGCGAAGGGCATTCTTGGCTGGGTCGAACGCACCGGCAACAAGCTGCCGGACCCGGTCTTCATCTTCTTCTGGCTGATCGGCTTCCTGATCCTCTTCAGCGTCGCCGCTTCGCTGCTGGGGTATTCCGCCTATCATCCGACTGAACGCGACGAGAGCGGCGCGCCGGTTCTGATCCAGGCGGTCAGCCTGCTCTCGCCGGAGAATATTCAGCGCCTCTGGGTCGATATGCCGGAGACGTTCACGCACTTCCATCCGCTGGGCTATGTGCTCGTCGTCATGCTGGGCGCGGGCGTTGCTGAGCGCTCCGGGCTTTTCGCCAGCGCCATGCGCGCCGGCGTGCGCGGCGCGCCAAAATTCCTGCTGACGCCGGCCGTCGCGTTCGTCGGCATGATGGGCAATCTCGCCGCCGACGCCGCTTATGTCGTGCTTATACCGCTCGCGGGCGTGCTCTACGCCGCCGCAGGCCGCCATCCAGTCGCCGGCATAGCAGCGGCGTTCGCCGGCGTGTCAGGCGGCTTCTCGGCGAACCTCCTGCCAGGTCAGCTCGACGCGCTCCTCTTCGGCATCACCGAGGCGGCGGCGGAGACGATCGCGCCAAGCTGGGACGCGAACATCGCCGGCAATTGGTACTTCATCGCCGCGATGCTGGTCGTGTTTTTGCCCGTCATCTGGATCGTCACCGATCTCATTATCGAGCCGCGCCTCAAGCGCTTCTCGGCGCCGGATGGCGAGGCGATGAACAATCTGGGCGACGCAAACGCGCCATTGAGCGCTGAGCAGAAGAAAGGCCTCGGCCGCGCCGGCATCGCCTTCCTGCTGGTGGTCGCGCTTTGGGCCGCGTTCGTGTTCATGCCGGGCACGCCGCTGATCGATGAAGAGGCGGCGATCCCGGCGGCGCGCCTCACGCCATTCTATCAATCTCTCGTAGCGGGCTTCTTCGTGCTCTTCTTCGCCTGCGGCTGGGCTTACGGCGCGGCAGCCGGCACGGTGAAGAACCATCGCGACGCGGTGAAAATGATGGCGGGCGCGATGGGCGACCTTTCCTACTATCTCGTGCTCGCCTTCGCCGCGGCGCACTTCGTTGCCATGTTCAACTGGTCGAACCTCGGCCTCATCTTTGCCGTACAAGGCGCGGGCGCGATCGAAGCCTCAAATCTGCCGCTGCCGGCGCTGCTGGTGCTGATTGTCGTCTTCGCGGCGGTGATCAACCTCTTCATCGGCTCGGCCAGCGCCAAATGGGCGCTTATGGCGCCGGTGCTGGTGCCGATGTTGATGCTCTTGAACGTCAGCCCCGAGATGAGCACCGCCGCCTATCGCGTCGGCGACGGGGCGACCAACATCATCACGCCGCTGATGGTCTACTTCCCGTTGATCCTTACGTTCTGCCAGCGCTGGCGCACCGATTTTGGCCTGGGCTCGCTGACGGCGACGATGCTGCCTTACTCGCTGTGGATTCTGATCACAGGCATCGGGCTCACCTTCGCCTGGGTCTATCTCGATCTGCCGCTCGGGCCGGGCGCTGTCGTTGAGTACACGCTGCCGGCGCAGCCGGCCGCGCCGTCGCCCTGACCAGCTATTGCGTCTTGCAGGGCCGATTCCGGTGGGGATCGGCCCGCTTGACGCTGGCCAATTTCGTTTCCCAGGCGTAAAGAACGGGCGCCCGTCTTCGCGTTAGGGAGTTACGCATCATGCTCGAACGCTTCGCCGCGCTTCGGAGCCAGATTGTCCAACATCTCGCGCCGCTCTGGGCGCGTGCATGTGAAGCGATGCGGCCACAGCTGCGCGAGCTCAAGGCGGACGCCAAGCGGGGGCTTGCCGATGCGCTTTCCCCATTCGAAGCGGTGCTGCTGAGCGAGCCGGCGCGTGAACGGATGCACGCGAGCGCGGTGTTTGCGCTCATCTTTGCGTTTGGCTTTACCAGCGTCGATTTCCTGCTGAGCGGCGGCTTCGATCTCAACAGCCGTCCGACAGCGCGGCAGATCGCGTATCAAAGCCTGATCTCGGACCGGGTCGACCTTGCCGCGCTTCCGGCGGAGGATGTCATCGCGCCTGAAACGATCCGGCCCCGCGCGCCTCGGGCCACCGTGACCCAGACGGCCTATGAACCGGAAACCATCGAACCTGTGATTGCCGAGCCGCCGAAGAGCCCAGAACCCGAGCTACCGGACGAAAGCACGAAGAGCGAAGCTTAACGGCGCAGCGCGACACTTTTTCTGATCCGGTTGCGGATCATCAGCTTGAACATGGCGTCGCTGGTCAGCTCGCGCAGATTTTCTACCGCCGCGCCTTCACGTTCGAGAGCTCCGCATAGCGATTCCCAATCGCGGTACTCGCCGGTGTCGGCGAGTGCGTAAGCGCGATCGCGAAGCGCGGAAAGGCTGGTTTCTGCCGCCATTTGCACGATCAACGCGATCGTGATCGCCGACGTTCCTTAGGCTGCGCAGAAGCCGGAACCCCTGCTGCCTCCGCCCGTTTTCCGCGCGGAGCGAATAGACGACATGCACCCTGGACTGAAAGACCGCTTGCAGGCGCTCGGCGTCTTTACCGGCATCGCACTTGGCGCCGTCGCTGGCGTGGAGATGGTGATCGGCGCTGGCTTCGATCCGCTGATGCCTGGCGATGAGCTGCGCGAAGTAGCGCCCTCCGCCTACGTGCAAGTGGCGGACACTTTTTGGGACGGCGCGCGGGTGATCCCGCTTTCTTCGACAGAACCCTACTTCATGGGCGACGACTATCTCGAAGTGACGAGCGCCTCGGATAGCCTGCTTGACGGCGGCATTGATGATGCGAGCGCCCCCGACGGTGGTTATCCGGAAGACGATTACTATCTGTCGGCTCACGCGCCGGACCTAGATGCGCTGCAAGCCGAGATCGAGCGGCTTTATGCCGAAACTGCCGACTTCGCGCGCGATGTTGAGTACGATTCCTCTTGGCGCAGCGGCCAAGGCGAGCGCTTCGTCGATCAAATGAACGTCGCCGAAAAGATGGGCGAGCATGGCTACAGCGCTGGCGGTTACGCCGACGCGCAAGCCAATCTTGAAACCGAAGAGCCGGCGCTGCGCGGCGCGCCGACGCCAGAAGATTTGCAGGCGATCGAGCCTAGCGCTTCCGAAAGCGCATCACCTTCGTAAGGAACGCCAGCTCGGTTTCTTCGAGGTCGAAGCCTGCCTCGGCGAAGAGCGCTTCGAAATCCTCCTTCAAATAGGACGTGAAGTAAGGCTCGTGAAAGCCGACGGGGAAATATTCGAGCATGCGGTCGAGATCGGCTGCATCGCCTGTCTGAATTGAATCCGCCCATACGAAGACGCCGCCTGGCTTCACGATGCGTGCGATCTCCTTCGCTACATCCCGCCGCACGCGCGGCGGTAATTCGTGGAAGAGAAAAACGCACGTCGCCGCATCGAAGCTTGCATCTTCAAACGGCGCTTGCTCCACCGCGCCGGTGACGATTTCGACCTGTGGCCAAGCCTTCAGCTCTTCGCGCGCGGCCTCGCAATATGCCGGCGAGAGATCGAGACCCGTTGCTTTGATGCGCGGAAACGCGGCGAGGACCTGACGCAGGAAACGGCCGTTGCCGCTGGCGAGATCGACGTATTTGACGCGCCTTTGATCCTGCCCGCGGAGCGCTCGCGCGAGTTGGCCGAGCGCGATGCGGCGCATGGCGTCAGCGGCGCCGCCGAACAGCACTTCGACTTGCGTGTCATAGAGCTTCGCACTGTCCTGGCTGAGCCAGCCGCCGGTCTGGTAGTGGAAATTCTGCAGATAATAGGTGGGATAGCGCTCATCGCCCTTCACCGCTTCGCGCACTTCAGTGCCGGCACGGGCGAGACGGCGCTGATCGACGCGCGGTAGATCGCGCAAGAAGTCGGCGGAGTTGCGCAGCGCTGAGACGGCCCGCTTGAGGCGCAGATCCTCGGGCGCGGGATCGGGATAAAGTCCCGCTTCGATGTTTTTGCGATCTTGCGCGAAGAGTTTGAGGAACGCAGTTCGAATGCGCTTGGCGTCGCCCTCGGGCGATTGCGGCTCGAATTTGGGCTCGCCGGGGCGATTGAATGGGCCTGAAAGACGCCGCGCCAGCATGTAGTGGCCCATGTACCATGCCACACGCGCGCCCTGCGTCGCGGCATAGCGGGCGCGGGCGATATCTCGGATCAGCGACATGAGCCCAATGTAGGAGGCATGGGCGTGCTGCTCCAGCCGCTAGCGCGCGGTTTTGCGCTTGCGCTTGGGCGGGGCTTCGAGCGGTTCGGGCCAGCGGGTGATGCGCCTAACGAGGCCGGCCATTTTGAGGCGGCCTTCCGGGCGGGTTTTATTGCGCACGGAAGCGTTCGACGTGTGGACGGTTTCCGGATCGCCCGAAATGAGCGGATGCCACCAATAGAGGTCCTTGCCTTCGCTGACGAGGCGATAGGCGCAGGTGCGCGGCAGCCAATCGAGCTTCGGCACGTTTTTCGGGGTCAGCTTGACGCAATCGGGCACGTATTGCTTGCGGTTGGCATAATCGCTGCAGCCGCAAGCGGCGGTGTCGAACAGTTTGCAGGAGACGTCCGTGAGGTAGAGTTCGCCAGTGTCGGCGTCCTCAATCGAAATGACGCAGCACTTGCTGCACCGATCGCAGAGCGCCTCCCATTCACGCTCGTTCATCTCGGTGAGCTTCTTCTTACGCCAATAACCCGGCTCAAGCGGCGTGGCGTCGGCCAGCGCATCGCGCTTTCGCCGCGAGTGGCGATAATCGAGGAGCGTCGTCATCTTGCTCATCGCTCCAGCGCTCCGACGACTTCCACGTGCGGGCTCCAGCGGAATTGGTCGACGGGCGTCACGCGCGTCAGCGAGAAGCCGTGCTCGATCAGCACCTTCACATCGCGCGCAAAGCTCGCCGGGTCGCAAGAGACGTACGCGACTCGGCGGATCGGCGCACGCGCGATCTGCTCGGCTTGGAGGCGCGCCCCCGAGCGGGGCGGATCGATGATCGCGGCGTCGAACTTTTTCATCTCCAAGCTGGAGAGCGGCGTGCGCAAAAGATCGCGGCGCAAAATCTGCACCTGCTTCAGGGCGCCGCCCGCGCCATCGGCAGCCTTCTTCAGCGCCAGCAGCATCTCTTCGTCGGCCTCGGCGGCGACGATCTCGGCGTGCGCGGCTGCACGCAATGCGAACGTGCCGATGCCGGAGAAAAGATCGACGACGCGCTCGGCGCCGGCGAGGCCATCGAGCGCAAGACGCGCCAGCACCTCCTCGCCTTCGACCGTCGGCTGCAGGAAGGCGCCCGGGGGCGGGCTGACGCGCGCTTGCCCCATGCGCAGCATCGGCTTGCGGCGCTCGACCACGATTTCGCCGTCCATGGCGAGGCGTGCGAGATCGAGCGATTCCGTCGCCGCGCTCAGCGCTTCGAGACCGGCGCGATGAAGCGCCTGCGGGCGGCCAGCTCCCTTGATGGCGACATCGACGCCAGTTTCGGTGGCGAGGCATTGCAGCGTGATCTCGCCGCGCTGTGGCAGCACGAGTTCCGCAAGGGGCCCGAGCTTGAGCGCCACCGCTTCCAGCGCAGGCACGAGCACCGGGCATTGGCCTATCGGCGTGAGCTTGGCCCCGCCGCGTTCGATGAAGCCTACGCGGACTTGGCCGCCCTGGCGCGCCGCGTGGAAAGCTGCCCGCCGCCGGCCGGCGCCCCAGGCGGGAATGGTCTCGTCGACCTGCGCGCCGCCGAGGCCGCGGCGAGATAGGGCTTCAGCCACTTGCGCGCGCTTCCAGTCGAGGTAGGCGCCTTCCTGCCAATGCTGGAGTTGGCAGCCGCCGCAGCGGCCGAAATGGCGGCAGACCGGGGCCTGGCGCTCGGGGCTCGCGGTCAGCACCTCGACGACTTCGGCGCGGGCGCCGGAAACCATGGCCCGCACCCGCTCGCCCGGCAGCGCGAACGGGGCGTAGATCGGCCCGTCCTCGCCCGCGGCGGTGGCGTCGCCGCGCGCGCCGATGGCGGTGATGTCGAGGATTCGCGCCTCAGGCGCAGCCGGCGTGACCGGCTTTCCCCGCGGGGTCCCCTGGCCCGGACGCGGTCGCGCGAGGCGATTCATACGCTTCATGTGCGGTTCAGACTGCTTCTGCCAAATCTTGCGCCCAAGAGACGGGAGCACGTCATGAAACGTCAAGCTTTGTTCGCCGCGTCCGCGTTCGCCCTGATGACGATCGCCCAGCCGGCATCGGCGCAACAGTACAACACCTACCATGACGCGCATGTCGCGGCACAGCAGTGCCAGCAGTCGCGCAACAGCCGCACCGTAGGCGGCGCCGTCGTTGGCGGCATCCTGGGCGCGGTGCTGGGGCACAATGTCGCCGAGAGCCGCGGCTCGCGCGATGAAGGCCGAGCGCTAGGCGCCGTGGTCGGCGCGGTCGCCGGCGGCGCGATCGGGCGCAACAGCGCCAATTGCAACACCCAGGTGCAGGGTTCGTACGACCCCTATTACGGCCAGGCGCAATATCCGAACGACGGCTATTACGGCGGCGGCGACGACTATTACGAAGACGATTACTATCGCCAAGACGATCGCTATCGCGGCGAGTGCCGCCCAGGCGAGATCACCACGCGCGATCGTTATGGGCGCCAATATCGCGAGCAAGTGACGCTCTGCCGCGACCGCGATGGCGTGTGGCGCCCGGCCTAAGCTTTTCCTACGCTTCAACTTCGCCCCAGTGGAAACACTGGGGCGTTTTGTTTAGCGGCGCGCGTGCAGGAGGCGCTCAAGATTGCCGTCGCCGCCGCGAATGGGCGAGTCGATGACGGCGATGACGCGGAAACCTTCAAGGCCATCGAGCGCGGTGACGGCCGCGTCCGCGGCGCTGTGGGCGACCTCTTCGCTCAGCACGCCGCCCTTGCCGGCGTTGGGGCCGGCTTCAAATTGCGGCTTGATCAGCGTGATGAGATCGGCCTGCGGCGCGGCGAGCGAGAGCGGTGTGGCGAGCACTTTTGCAGCGCCGATGAAGCTTGCATCGCAGACGATGAGGGTTGGCGGCTCGGGAATGAGATCGCGCGTGAGTGCGCGGGCATCGGTGCGTTCGAGATTGACGATGCGCGGATCGTCGCGCAGCGATGCGTGCAACTGACCCGTGCCGACATCGACGGCATAGACGCGCGCGGCGCCGCGTGAAAGCAGCACCTGGGTAAAGCCGCCGGTGGAGGCGCCGATGTCGAGGCAGATGCGGCCGGTGGGATGGACGTTGAACGCCTCGAGCGCGTGCGCGAGCTTCACGCCGCCGCGCGAGACCCAGGGATGCGGCGGCGTCACGTCGAGCGCGGCGCCGTCGGCGATGAGATCGGACGGCTTTTCCACACGCGCGCCGTCGGCGGTGACTCCGCCGGCTTCGATCGCGGCGCGCGCCTTGGCGCGGCTTTCACACAAGCCACGAGCTACTAGCAGGAGATCGGCGCGCATGCGGGACATCGCCGCCGCTGTCGCCTGTGATTGACGCCAAGGCAAGTCCTTGCCCCTTGCTCTCATGCGCCCCGCCGCGCAGTCTGGCGGAAAACAGGGGGAAAACATGTCCGATCAGATTTCACGTCGCGCCTTGATGGCCACGGCCCTGGCGATGGGCGCGCTGACGAGTGCGTGCGCGACGGGCGCGAGCGAAGACGCCGCGCCGAGCGATGCACTGGGTGATGATGATGCGACGGGCCTCGCCGCACGCATCCGCAGTGGCGAGATCAGCGCGGGCGAAGCGCTCGAAGCGGCGATCGCGCGCAGCGAGCGCGTCAATGGCGAACTCAATTTCATCGCCGAGCCGCTTTACGAGCTTGGCCGCGCGCGGGCACAGGGCGACCTCTCCGGCCCGTTCGCGGGCGTGCCGACGCTGATCAAGGATCTGATGCCGATGGTCGGCCAGCCGACGCGTTACGGCAGCCGCGCCTTCGCCAATTTCCGTCCGGCCGAACAGCCGCCCTACATGGATGCGCTGCTCGCTTCGGGTCTCGTGCCGTTCGGCAAATCGACGACGCCGGAATTTGGCCTCACCGCGACGACTGAAACGCTGCTGCAAGGCGCGACGAAGAATCCGTGGGATGCCTCGCGCTCGAGTGGCGGCTCATCGGGCGGCGCGGCGGTGGCGGTGGCGGCGCGGGTCGTGCCGATCGCGCATGCGAGCGATGGCGGCGGCTCGATCCGCATCCCGGCGTCGTGCAATGGTCTTTTCGGTTTGAAGCCCTCGCGCGGGCGCAGCGTTTCGGGCGGGCGGCCTGATCCGGGCGTTGATATCTCAGTCAACGGCTGCGTCAGCCGCAGCGTTCGCGACACGGCCGCTTGGCTCGCAGTGACGGAAGCGCGCGGCGATGGCGCTACCTTCGCACCGGTGGGCGTGGTCAGCGGGCCGAGCACCCGGCGGCTGCGCATCGTCGTCGATATCCCCAATGCGCTCGGCAACGATCCCGATCCTGAGGTGCGCGCGGGCGTGGAAGCCGCGGCTGAGCTTTGCCGCTCGCTTGGACACGACGTGCGCGAACGCCGCGCACCGATCGATGGGACCCAATTCAGCGCCGACTTCATCCTGCTCTGGGCCAATGGCGCGCTGGAGGTGGTGAACCTCGTGCGCAGCATGGCGCCGGCGGACGTTCCGATGGACGCGCTGCTGGAGCCGCTGACGCTGGAACTGGCGGCGCACGCGCAAGCGCAAGGGCCGGCCGAGCTGGAAGCGGCGATCACGCGGCTCCGCGGTGTGGAGCAGCAATATGCGTCGATGTTCACAGACGCGGATGTTTATCTGACGCCGGTGCTGGCAAAGCCCCCGGTTCCGCTGGGCGAAATCGACGGCGCCAAGGGCATGGCTGTGTTTGCGACGCTTTCGGACTATGTCGGCTACACCCCGCTCCAGAACGTCGCCGGCGCGCCCGCCATGAGCGTGCCGCTGGCGTGGTCGCAAGGCGGGCTGCCGATCGGCATCCACTTCTCCGCGCCGAAGGGCGAGGAGCGGCGCCTGCTTGAATTGGCTTACGAACTGGAACAAGCACGTCCCTGGGCGTCGCGGAAGCCGGCGGTGAACGCAGGCTGAAGCGGGGCTCCACACTGATGCCCCGTTTTGGGGCTAGGCGCGGGCCATGAAACTGAGGTCGTTCGTCTGCACTTTGGCGCTCGCTGGGCCGCTCGCGGCTGCGGCCGTGGCGCCGGCGTCGGCGCAGCAGCAGCCGGCGGAGGAAGGCGTCGTCATCCGCGGCGAGGACTGGTATCGCAGCCAGCTGGTCGAACTTGCCGAAGTGTTGGGCGGGTCGCACTATCTGCGCATCCTGTGCGACGGGCGCACCGATCAGCGCTGGCGCGATTACATGCGTGGCATCATCCAACGCGAGCCGGCGTACAACGCCGAACTGGTCGAAGGCTTCAACCGCGGCTATCGCAACGAAGAGGCGCGCTTCTCGCAGTGCGACGCCACCACGCGGCAGATGGAAGCCGAGCTGCGCGCCCGCGGGCTTCGCATCTCGCAAGGACTGAGCGCGCGCCACAGATGAGCGATTCTGAAAACCCGAAGAGCCGTGCGCTCGACCTCATCCTCGACGCCTGGGACAAGGCGCTCGCGGACGGCGCCGATGCCGATGAGATCGCCTCAGTGGCGCTGTTCGCGGCGCTGAGCGACATGGTCGACCGCTATGGCGCCGAGGCCGTGGCTGAGTTCTGCGCCACGCTGCCCGAGCGCACACGCGGCGGCGAATTCACGCTGAGCGACGATTAGCGCTCAGCGCAGCGCCCACACATCTTCGAGCCAACCGAGCGGCGGCATGCCGGCTTCGTCCGTGCCGGCGCGGGCGAGGAAGAGATGGCGCGCGATCTCGGCCTGGCGTTCGATGTTATAGTGCTTGAGCCGCGCTTGCGGCTTGGGCGTGTAGGCGTATGCGCCCTCGCCCAACGCGCCGAGCTTGGCGCCGGCTAGGAAGACGCCGCGGCGCGCCTGCCAGACATGCATCAGTTCGTGCACGAACCAGCCCTGCTCGCTGACCGGGACTTTGGCGAAGTCGCGCGCGGCGCGCCATTTGGAGAAGACGATGGTCTTGCCCAGCGGCACCATCGCGCCGAAGCCCAGTTTCGGGGCCTGAAATACGCGGACGCGCGGCCAGTCGATCTCGGCGCCGAACACGCTGCGGCCGAGCGCGATTTCGCCCTCCGTCAGCGGACGGCGTTCGCCGATCTCCATCCTGTCCGTGTGCGCGTGCATCGGCCCACGCTAGTCCGGGTGGTCGGCGCAAAAAAGAGCGCATCGTGTTCATCCCGGCGCTATGATGAGCGCCATGCCAGCGCCTTTCGAAGTGATGGTCGGCCGGATCGAGACGATGGCGCTCGACGCCGTCGTCAACGCCGCCAATCGCCAGCTCTTGCCGGGGTCGGGCGTCGACGGCGCGCTGCGCGACGCGGCGGGGCCGGAGCTGACCAAGCACACCTCGCGCATGCCCCCCATCGCCGAAGGCGAAGCGGTGATCACGCCGGGCTTCAAGGCGCCGATGCGCTTCATCATCCATGTCGCCGCGCCGATCTGGACGACGCCGGGCGCTGAAGGCGAGAAGGTGAGGAACCTCGCGCGCTGCTACATGTCGGCGATCAAGATGGCCGCTTCTCGCAAGTTCGCGACGCTGGCGTTTCCGTGTCTGGGCACCGGCGTCTACGGCTGGCGCAAGGACTTCGCCTGCGCCATCGCCATTGCCGCGTGCGAAGAAGCGCTGACTGAAGCGCCGAGCTTGAAGCGCGTCGTGTTCTGCTGCTTCACCGAAGAGGATGCTGCGATTTATCGGGCGGGTTTGGGGGAAGCTCCGCCAGCTTAAAGCGTCTCCAAAAACCGCAGCGGCGCGCCGGCGTTTGGCGTTGTCACTTCGCCGTCGCGCATCACCGTGACGCCGCGGATGATGGTGGCCATCGGCCAGCCTTTGGCTTCGAAGCCATCGAAGGGCGTCCAGCCGGCGCGGGTGGCTTGCTGGGCGTGGGTGATGGTGCGGCGGGCTTTGAGATCGACGATGGTGAAATCGGCGTCGTAGCCAACGGCGATGCGGCCCTTACCCGCGATGCCGAAGATGCGATTGGGGCCGTGGCTGGTGAGATCGACGAAGCGCGCGAGGCTAAGACGGCCAT
Source organism: Pseudomonadota bacterium (assembly GCA_023410295.1). GTDB lineage: Bacteria > Pseudomonadota > Alphaproteobacteria > Caulobacterales > Aquidulcibacteraceae > Vitreimonas. The sequence goes on from JAEYPY010000098.1 coordinate 19,108, forward strand.
CGGCGACATGCGTCAGCATCACCGGCACCAGCGTTTGCACGCCGGGCATGCCGGAGGGCGATTTCGGATAGGGCTGCGCCTTTTCATCACGCGTGTGCGGCGCGTGATCGGTGCCGAGCACATCGACCACCCCGCCTTCGATGCCGATGCTCCAGAGCGCGAATTGATCCGTTGCGTAGCGGATCGGCGGATTCATTTGCGCGAACCCCTTCAGCCGCTCGTAGATTTCAGGCGCCTTGAAGGTGAGAAATTGCGGCAGCGTCTCCACCGTCGCCACATCCTTGGCGGTGGCGAGAAAGGCCATCTCTTCTTTGGAGGAAACGTGCAGCACGTGCACGCGCTTGCCGTGCTTGCGCGCTTTTTCGACTAGGCGCGCCGTCGCCATGAGCGCCGTCTTGGAATCGCGCACTTCCGGGTGCGAGGTCCAGTCGCCTTCGCGTGCAAGCGGCTTGCGTTCGTTGAGCCGCGCTTCGTCTTCGGCGTGGAAGGCGCCGCGGCGGCGGATGCTGCGCAGGATGCGGTCGAGCCCGTCATCGTCGCCGACGAGCAGCGTGCCGGTCGATGAGCCCATGAAGGTCTTGACGCCGCAGCAGCCCGGCAAGCGCTCCAACTCGCCGAGTTGATCGGCGTTCTCGTGCGTCGCGCCGACATAGAAGGCGTGATCGACGTGCGCGCGGCCCTTGGCGCGGGCGAGCTTTTCTTGCAGCGCCTCGGCGCTCGTCGTTGGCGGAGCGGTGTTCGGCATTTCGAACACGGCGGTGACGCCGCCGAGCGCGGCGGCGCGCGTGCCGGTTTCGAGGTCTTCCTTGTGCTCGTTACCGGGTTCGCGGAAGTGCACTTGTGTGTCGATGACGCCGGGCAGGATGTGGAGCCCGGTGGCGTCGAACACTTCGCCGGCGGCGCTGTCATTGATGCTGCCGCCGATGGTGACGATGCGGCCGTCCTTGACGCCGATCGTGGCCACGCCCTCGCCGGCGTGGCTGACGACCGTGCCGTTGCGGATCACGAGATCAAATGTAGCGCTCATCGCAATCCTCCGGCGTGCAGCAGGTCTAGCGCGGCCGCTTCGACCGCGTCGATGCTGACATCGTCCATCGCGCCCGCCTCGTCCAGCGGCGGACGTGCGGCAAGTTCTTCAAAGCTGCGCCCGCGCAGTGTTCGGGTGCGCGGGCCGTAGGGGGCGCGGACGCGCTCGTCGGTGGGGCCGAACAGCGTCAGCGTCGGTGCGCCCATGGCGGCGGCGATGTGCGTCAGCGCGTTGTCGTTGCCGATGACGAGCGTGGCGCGCTCCATCAGCGCCGCGGCGGCGAGGAGGTCCGGGCCTTGGCCGAGATCAGCTGCGGCGACGCCGTCGGCGTCGAGGCTGGAGACGATGGCGCGCGTGATCTCCGCATCGCGTGGCGCCGCGCCCAGTACGAGTACGCGCGCATCTTGCAGCGGGCCAGTGACGAGCCGGCGCGCGACGGCGGCGAACCGTTCGTGCGGCCAGCGTTTGTTCGCGGTGACGCCGCCGGGCGCCAGCACCAGGAGCTGATGCGCATCGGGCGCGATGGTGGCCGCGCTCGTGCGCGCGGGCTCGT
>JAEYPY010000194.1 GCA_023410295.1 Pseudomonadota bacterium
GACCTACGCTGCGATTACGGGCTGGGGCAAATGCATGCCGCCCGCGGTGTTGACCAACGCCGATCTCTCCACCTTCCTCGATACCAGCGATGAGTGGATCACCAGCCGCACCGGCATGAAGGAGCGCCGCGTCTCCCACGTCTCGGCGACGGAGATGGCGGTAGTGGCGACCAAGCGCGCGCTGGCGTGCGCCGGCGTCGACGCCAAGGACGTCGATCTCATCGTCTATGGCAGCTGCTCCAACGACGAGCAGGTGCCGAATACGGCCAGCGGCGTGCAAGCCGCCATCGGCGCGACGCGCGCGGCTTCCATGGACGTCAACACCGCCTGCACGAGCTTTCTCTATAGCCTGAGCACCGCCACCGCGATGATCCGCACCGGCGTCGTGAAGACTGCCGTAGTCATCGGCGTCGAAATCATTTCGCCGTTCATGGATTGGGACAATCGCAACGTTGCGGTGCTGTTTGGCGATGGCTGCGCTGCTGTGGTGGTGCAGGCGAGCGAGCAGAAGCTTGGCGTGATCGGCGAACAGCTGGGCTGCCTGGCTGATGCGCGCCAGACGCTGCGGGTGCGAGGCATGGGCACGGCCTACACCAATCGCGGCGTCACCTCGGGCGACACCGATTGGGATTTCGACGGCCAGGAGATTTTTAAGCGCGCCGTTCAGGGCATGGTGCAGGCGAGCCAGGCCGTGATGCAGAAGTGCGGCGTGACGCCGGACGATATCGACCTCGTCGTACCGCACCAGGCGAACATGCGCATCATCGACGCGGTGGTCTCGCGCAGCGGCATCCCGATGGAAAAGGTGATGCTGACGGTCGAGCGCTATGGAAACATGAGTGCCGCAACAGTGCCGGTGGCGCTGGCCGAAGCGCTGGAAGAAGGCCGTGTGAAGCCGGGCGCGTTGGTGCTGCTGCCCGCGTTTGGCGCGGGGCTCACTGTGTGCGCGCACCTCGTGCGCTGGGGCGATCGCGTGACGCCGCTTGGCGCGAGTGATGCCGAGCTGCCGCCGGTGACAAAGAGCGCGCTCGAAATGGTGCAGGAGATTCGCGCGCGGAAGGCAAAGGCGCGTTCAGCCGAAGGCCTGCACAGCGCACGCTTGATCGACGCGCTTTAACGCGGCTGCTGAGAGCCGAGACCAACGGGTCACGCGCTTCTCGCGCCCGTAAATCCGTCAGTCCTTCAGCTTCGCCACGATGATGCTGTCGCGGATGCCGAGGTGCGTTTTCCAATAGCCGCGCAACAGCCCTTCGCGCTGATAGCCGGCGCGCAGGAAGAGCGACATGGATGAGGTGTTGTCCGGATCGATGTCGGCGGCGATGCGGTGAAGGCCGAGTTCGCCGAAGCCATGTTGTTCGACCAGATCCAGTGCCTTCGCAGCAAGACCGCGCCCCTGCGCCTCACGCCGCAGGATGATGCCGATCTCGCCGACGCCCTCGCGCAGCACGAAGAGCGCGATACGGCCGAGCGCTTCGCCGCCGCCTTCAGTGATGGCCCAAACCCGCGCGCCGGGCATGTTGAGCGTCTGCTCGATATAGCGCGCGGTTTCGTCGTGCGAGGAATGCGCCGGGCTCGACCAATAATGGTGCGCTTCAGGATCGCCATGCGCGGCGAAGAGCGAGGCCGCGTCGGCGACTTCGAGCGGGCGCAGCACGACGCCGGGCGCGGTGAGCGTCGGCGTCTCGCTCACGCCTCGGCCGCCTGCGCTTTCAGCCGCTCACTGGCGCGCTGCTTGACGCTTTCGCTGCGCAGCTGGCCGCAGGCGGCGAGGATGTCGCGCCCGCGCGGCGTGCGGATGGGCGAGGAATAGCCGGCGCGGTTCAGCACTTCGGCGAAGGCCTCGATCGTCGCCCAGTCTGAGCACTCGTAGTTCGTGCCGGGCCAAGGATTAAACGGGATCAGATTGATCTTGGCCGGGATGCCGGCGAGCAGCTTCACCAGCGCTTTCGCTTCCGGCAGCGAGTCGTTGACGCCCTTCAGCATCACGTATTCGAACGTGACGCGCTTGGCGTTGGAGAGCTGCGGATAGGCGCGGATCGCGGCGAACAGGTCTTCGAGATTGTACTTCTTGTTCAGCGGCACGAGCTGGTTGCGCAGTTCATCATTGGTGGCGTGCAGAGAAATCGCCAGCATCGCGCCGGTGCGCTCGCCCAGCTCCTGGATGCGCGGGGCAACCCCGGCCGTGCTCACCGTGATGCGCCGGCGGCCGATGGAAATGCCGTCGCCATCGGCGATGATGTCGATCGCGGTGTCGACATTGTCCAAATTGTAGAGCGGCTCGCCCATGCCCATGAAGACGATATTCGTGAGCTGGCGGTCGCCGTCGTTGAGCGGCCGATCGGCCGTGGGCCATTCCGCCAGCGCATCGCGCGCAATCATCACCTGCGCGACGATTTCCTGCGCAGTCAGATTCCGCACCAGCTTTTGCGTGCCGGTGTGGCAGAAGGTGCAATTGAGAGTGCAGCCGACCTGCGAGCTCACGCAGAGCGCCCCGGCGCGGCCGACGCCCGGGATGAACACCGCCTCGGCTTCGACGCCCGGTCCAAGACGGATCAGCCACTTACGCGTGCCGTCCTGGCTGATCTGTTGCGTGACGATTTCCGGGCGCGCCAAGGTGTAGTGCTCGGCCAGGGTCGCGCGCAGCTCCTTGGCGACGTTGGTCATCGCCGCGAAGTCGGTTACGCCGTAATGGTAAATCCAGCGCCATAGCTGCTCAGCGCGCATGCGCGCTTTCTTCGGCTCGACGCCGACGGCGACGAGCTTCTCGGCCAGTTCCGCTTTGGACAGGCCAGCCAGCGATGGCTTCGATGAAGGGGTGGCGCTCACGAGCCGGGTTATGGGGGCGCGCCGTGGCGCCCGCAAGGCGTCAGCGGCGTCGTTTCAGCGCTTCTGTCATCTCCGGCGGCGGCCCGCCTGGCATGATCGGGCGGGCTGGGTAGCCGCGGTGAGCGAGCAGGCGGTCGTACATTACGAGCGCGCCGGCGAGCCCGACATTGATGCAGAACTTGGTCGGGATCTTCACCACGTGCTGGCAGCGCGCCAGCATTTCCGGCGACAGCGAGCCGCGTTCGCGGCCGAGCACGTAGGCGGCTGCCTGCGGATGCTGGAAGCGCGGCAGCTCCACGGCGTCATCCGTCAGCTCGATGCCGACAAGCGCGCAGCCCTTGGGCAGGCGCATCTCTTCGAGCGTTGGCCAGGGATAGTAGGGCATGTGATCGAAGCTGCGCGAGGTGTCGGTGTTGTAGGCCTCGCGCACCTTGGGGTGCGCATTCACGGTGAAGAAGAAGCTCGCGCCGAACGCATGGGCCGTGCGCATCAGCGCGCCCAGATTCATAGGCTTGGAAATCTCCTCGGCGCCAATGCCGAAATAGCCACGCATCACCAGAGCGTCGGCAGCCAGCTGTTCTGGGCGCGGGCGCGGCAGTTTTCGAACGGGCCGTTGTAAATGCCCGTGAGCGAAGCGCGGCCGCCGCTTTGCGCCAGCGTCACCGCGCCGTTGCTGTACTGGTCCTCGCCCGTAGCCGCGAGCTGATGCGTTTGGCCCGAGGCATAGACCTCTGCCATGCCGGCGACGTAGCGCAGCGAGAATTCCTTATCGCCATCGCAGCGATAATTCGTGCGGTTGCCTTCGGCGAAATTGTGCGAGACGCAGCCCGCCAGCGCCATCAGCGCCACGCCCGCCAAAACGATCTTACGCATCCCGCTCACCCTCGCCGGCAATTCGTGTACGGCCCGCCGCGCGCGCCGTTCAGCGTGGCCTGGCTCTGGTGCTCCCAATATTCGACGCCGCCTTCGGCGTAGCGCGCGCCGGAGCCTGACACCGCCACCGGCAATTCATATACCTGACCGCCGGCGAAAACGTGCGCCTCCTCCCCGCGGAAGCGAACCGAGAACGCCGCGCCGCCGTCGCAGCGCCAGTCGGTGCGTCCGCCCGCGGGCGCCGACGCTGTGCTGCAGCCGGCGAGAGCGGCGAGGGCTGCGAGCGCGAGAAGCTGCTTCATCGGATCACCTGTCAGTTGAATGTTTTGACCTCGCGCAGGCCGCCGGAGGTGGCGAGGCCGCGCTTCATGCCCTGGCTGTTGTACGGTGCGGCGACGTTGCCGTCTGCATCGACCGCGATCAAGCCTCCGTTGCCGCCGAGCGAGCCAACATCCCCAATCACCGCCAGCGCCGCCTGGTCGAGCGTTGCGCCGCCATAGGCGATTCGCGCGGCGACATCAGCGGCGGCGTTGGTGCGCATGAAGTATTCGCCGAGCCCGGTGCAGGAGACGGCGACGCGCTGATCGGCCCAGCAGCCGGCGCCGATGATCGGCGCATCGCCGACGCGGCCCGGCAACTTGCCGCCTAGGCCGCCGGTGGAGGTGGCGGCGGCGAGACGGCCGGCGGTATCGCGTGCGACGGCGCCGATGGTGCCGTGGCCGTGCCAGTCGGCGCCGGCGGAGACGTAATAGGACTTGGGATTGGCGACGCGCTCGAGGCCTTGCGCATCCGCGAACTGCGCCGCGCCTTCGCCGACGAGCAGCACGTGTTGCGTCCGCTCCATCACCGCACGCGCCGCGCGCACCGGTGAAACGAAGTTCCGCAACGCGGCAACAGCGCCGGCGCTTCGCGTCGCGCCGTCCATGATCGAAGCATCGAGCTCGACATCGCCATCGGCATTGGGCGCCGAGCCTTTGCCGGCGACATGGAGCCCCGAAGCTTCGAGTGCCTCAGACATCAATGTAACGATATCGAGCGCGCTTTCCCCGCGCGCCAGCATCGCCGCGCCGCGTTCGAGCAGCGCGGCCATGTGCGCCTCTTGCCGTGCATAATCGCGTCCGGCGATAGCGCCGGCGCCGCCGTGCAAAGCGAGGGCCCAGATGGTCATGTCGCGGCTTATAGCGCGCTACTCGCGTGGCGCCACGGCGGTTGAGCGCTTGCCGAACAAATGCCCCTCGCGCCAGCCGACATAAAGCGCGACCAGCGTCGCGGTGGGGATGAAGGCGTCGAATTGTTCGGTGATGTCGAGCAGTTCCCAGAGGTTCAGTAGCCCAGCCCGGCCCCACATGGCCGTCAGGACGACGGTGCTGACGCCGTCCGTGACAGAGCCGTAAATCGGCAAGCGCCCTAGCGTGAAGTCGAACAGGTCGATCAGCACCGAAAAGGCCAGACGCAAAAAATAGCCACGGCGGGTCATCGATCCAGTTTGAACCGATGGCCCGGACGCGGCTAGAACAAATCGCCGCAAACGAGGGACAAGATGAAAGCGCTGTTGAGCACGAAGCCAGGCCCGCCTGAACAACTGGAGCTGACCGAGACGCCCGATCCGGTCGCCGGGGAAGGGGAGGTGGTCATTGCGGTGAAAGCTGCGGGCGTGAACTTCCCCGACGCGCTGATCATCGAGGACAAGTACCAGTTCAAGCCGGAGCGGCCGTTCGCCCCAGGCGGCGAAGTCGCGGGCGTGATCGAAAGCGTTGGCGTGGGCGTCACGCACTTGAAGCCCGGCCAGCGCGTCATCGGCTCGCTGGGCTGGGGCGGCTTTGCAGAGAAGGTGGCGGTGCAAGCCGCGCGCGTGCTGCCGATCCCTGACACGATGCCTTTCGACGAAGCCAGCGCCTTCATCCTCACCTACGGCACCTCTTATTATGCGCTGAAGGATCGCGGCCAGCTGAAGCCCGGCGAAGTGGTGCTGATCCTGGGCGCCGCCGGCGGCGTCGGCGTTGCCGCGATCGAGTTGGCCAAAGCGATGGGCGCGCGTGTTATCGGCGCGGTGTCGAGCGAAGCGAAAGCCGCGTTCGCCAAAGAGGCCGGCGCCGACGGCACAGTGATTTACCCGCCGGGCGCTTTCGCCAAGGACCAGAGCCGCGCGCTCGCAGAAGCATTCAAGACAGCAACCGGCGGCGGGGCAGATGTGATTTATGACGCAGTCGGCGGCGAATATTGTGAGCCGGCGCTGCGCGCCATGAATTGGAACGGACGCTATCTGGTGGTCGGCTTTCCCGCCGGCATTCCAACGCCGCCGCTCAATCTCACACTGCTGAAAAGCTCTTCCATCGTCGGTGTGTTCTGGGGCGCTTCGACAGCGCGCGAACCCGAGCTGCACAAGAGCAACGTGCGCGACCTCTTCAAGCTCCACGGCGAAGGCAAGATCAAGCCACGCATCTCTGCGCGCTATCCGTTGGCCGAAGGCGGCAAGGCGATCCGCGCGCTGATGGACCGCACCGCGCAAGGCAAGCTCGTCATCGTGATGGACTGATATGAGTCCGATGCACGCCATCGCCGCGCTGTGGCTGATCTGGCTGGTGAGCTGGATTCTCGCCGCCGGCTGGAGCGCGCGGGTGGCGGCGCATCACGATCTCGGCGCCGAAAGCCCAAGCCGCGTGCTGACGCTGGCGTCGATCATCATGCTCATGACGAGCTATTGGCCGGTTGGTTTTGGCGTGCTGTGGCAAAGTCCGCCCGCGCTTGGCTGGGCGATGTTTGCGCTGGTTGGCGCTGGGCTCATCTTTACCTGGGCGGCGCGGCTACATCTGGGACCGCTCTGGTCCAGCACCTCGGCGCCGACCGAAGCGCACCGCATCGTCGACACCGGGCCTTACGGGCTCGTGCGCCATCCTGTGTATGCCGGCTTGCTGTTGGCGGTGATGGCGACGGCGGTTGAGCGGGGCCGCGTCGAAGCCATCGCCGGCGCGCTGACGCTGATCGCCGCTGTCTCACTGCGTGCAAAGCTCGAAGAACGCTTCCTGCGCCGCGATTTGGGCGATGAAGCGTATGCGACCTATCGCGCCCGCGTGCCGATGCTGGTGCCGTTCGCGAAGTAGGCGCGGTTCTTAGCGCCGCATAAATCCCGCCAGCGCTTCGCACACCCAGCGGGCGGCGGTGAGCGCGCTGATGTTCGCCACATCCAGCGATGGGTCGAACTCGGTCAGATCGATGCTGCGCACTTTCGGATCCGCGCAGATGATCCGGGTCGCATCGAAGAAGTCTTGCACCGGCAGCCCGCCCGGCCGCGCGCCCGGCGCGCCAGGCATGGCGTGGCGTTCGACGACGTCGATGTCGAAATCGACATGAATGACGTCGCAGCGCGCGGCGAGGCGTTCGAGCGCGGTTTGCGCAGCGATGGCGAAGCCCTCGCGCCTGCATTCGCCGGCGGTGACGACATGAATGCCCGCGGCTTTCGCTTTCTCGTGCGCCTTCTTGGTGTTGGCGAACGGAAGGAGCCCGATTTGCGCGATATGCGCGCCGGGCAGGCCATCCTGAAGCAGCGCTTGGATCGGATTGCCATTGGTGAGGCCGCAATCGGTGTCGCGGAGATCGAAGTGCGCATCGAGTGTCAACAGGCCCACGCGCGCGAGCGTCGGCTCGAGCGCATGCACGCATGGCCGCGTGATCGCATTGTTGCCGCCGAGCACGATGGTGAGGCCGTGCTTCTGCGTCAGCAGCCCGAGCCGGCCGACGATCGGCGCCAGCGATTCCGCCGGCTGCAGCTTGGCGACATCGACATCGCCGGCGTCGTAAACACGCAAGCCCGAAAGATCGGTCTCCGTCTCCAGATCATAGACGCTCATCCGCTTCATCGCTGCACGCACAGTCGCCGGCGCTTCATCGCAACGCCCCGGCGTGATCGAGCCAAGTCCCACCGGTGCGCCGAGAAGGGCGACGGGCGCGCCGGCGTCCGGCGTCAAGAGATCAGCGGCGGAGAACCAAGAGCGGCAATCTGAGTCGGTCATGGCGCCAATATGGACTGCCGGCGTGCTGGCCGGCCAGTGTGTTTGCCGGCGAGACGCTAGCGGTCCATAAGGGCGCGCATGTACGACACGATCTGGGTAGATGCGAACCTCGCCACCATGCGCCCCGGCGGTGCGCCATACGGCGTCATTAAGCGCGGCGCGGTGGCGGCGAAGGACGGCAAGATCGCCTGGGTGGGCTACGCCGCCGATCTGCCGAAGCCGCCGGACGAACTCGCGCATGTGGTGCGGCGCTGTGAGGACGCCTGGATCACACCCGGCTTTGTCGATTGCCACACGCACTTGGTGTTCGGCGGCGACCGCGCGCGCGAGTTCGAGCTACGGCTACAAGGCGCGAGCTATGAAGAAATCGCGCGTGCGGGCGGCGGCATCGTCTCCACCGTCGCCGCGACGCGTGCGGCTTCAAAGCAAGAGTTGGTGGACAGCGCGTCGCGGCGCCTCGCGGGCCTCACGCGCGAAGGCGTCACGACGGTGGAGATCAAATCCGGCTACGGCCTCGATCTTGAAACCGAGGTCAAGATGCTCGAAGCAGCGGGCGAACTTGGGGCCCGCGCAGATCTACGCGTGAAGCGCACGTTCCTCGGCCTCCACGCGCTGCCGCCGGAGTTCAAGCAAGATCGCGCCGCCTACGTTTCGCTCGTCGCCGATGTGATGCTCCCCGCTATCGCCGCCGCGGGCCTTGCCGATGCTGTCGACGCGTTTTGCGAAAACATCGGCTTCACCGCGGAAGAAGTGGATTACGTCTTCTCCGCTGCGCGCGCGAACGGACTGCAGGTGAAGCTGCACGCCGAGCAACTGTCCAACCAGAACGGAGCCGCGCTCGCCGCGCGCTATCAGGCGCTCAGCGCCGATCATCTGGAATATCTCGACGATGCCGGTATCGCCGCGATGGCCGCGAACGGCACGGTCGCGGTGCTCTTGCCAGGCGCGTTTTACTTTCTGCGCGAAAAGCAGCTGCCGCCGATCGACGCGATGCGCAGAGCCCGCGTCGCCATGGCTGTCGCCAGCGACTGCAATCCGGGCACATCGCCCATGACCTCGCCACTCGCCGCGCTCAATATGGCGTGTACGATTTTCCGCCTGACGCCGGAGGAAGCGCTCGCCGGCATCACCCGCGAAGGCGCGCGGGCGCTGGGGATGCAGGATGATGCGGGCACGCTGGAGGAAGGCAAGGCCTGCGATCTCGCCGTGTGGAACGTGAATTCTCCGGCGGAGCTCTGCTACTGGCTCGGCGCGCCGCTGCTGCGCGAGCGCGTGCTTGCGGGGCGCGTAGTTTAGTTCGGTCGCGGTGTTTACGCGTTGAGCTTCGCGCGATAACACGCGCGCACAATCCTGGAGACGCCCATGAACCCCCGTCGCGACGACACGCGCGTGATCCGCGCGCCGCGAGGCAAAGACATCAGCTGCAAGTCCTGGCTCACCGAAGCCGCGCTCAGAATGCTGATGAACAACCTTGATCCGGATGTCGCCGAACATCCTGAGGAGCTTGTCGTCTATGGCGGCATCGGTCGTGCGGCGCGCGATTGGGTGGCGTTCGACTGCATCGTCGAAACGCTGCGCCGCCTCGAGGACGACGAAACGCTGCTGATCCAATCCGGCAAACCTGTCGGCGTTTTCAAAACGCACGCTGACGCGCCGCGTGTGCTGCTGGCGAACTCGAATCTCGTGCCGCGCTGGGCGACGTGGGAGCACTTTGACGAACTCGATCGCAAAGGCCTCATGATGTATGGCCAGATGACGGCCGGTTCTTGGATCTATATCGGTACGCAAGGCATCGTGCAGGGCACGTACGAAACCTTCGCGGAAATGGGCCGCAAGCATTTCGGCGGCGATTGGTCCGGCAAATGGATTCTGACGGCGGGCCTTGGCGGCATGGGCGGGGCGCAGCCGCTGGCGGCTGTGATGGCCGGCGCGTGCTGTCTCGCCATCGAATGCCAAAGCGACCGCATCGATAAGCGCCTCGCAACCCGCTATCTAGATCGCCGCGCCGAAACGCTCGATGAAGCCCTCTCAATCATCAACGAGGCGTTCGCTAACAAGCAGGCGACCTCCGTGGGCCTGCTCGGCAACGCCGCCGAGATTCTGCCCGAGATGGTCAAGCGCGGCATCCGCCCCGATGCCGTCACCGATCAAACCAGCGCGCATGACACCGTGAACGGCTATCTGCCGGCGGGCTGGAGCGTCGAACGCTGGGTGCAAACGCGCGCGCAGAATCCTGAAGCGGTACGCGAAGCGGCGTGCGCCTCCATCGCCGTACACGTGCAGGCGATGCTCGACTTCCACAGGCAGGGCATCCCCGTCGTCGATTACGGCAACAACATCCGCCAAGTCGCCAAGGACAACGGCGTCGGGGACGCGTTCGCGTATCCGGGTTTCGTGCCGGCTTACGTGCGGCCGCTCTTCTGCCGCGGCATCGGCCCGTTCCGCTGGGCCGCGCTCACCGGCGATCCCGACGACATCGCCAAGACCGACGCCAAGGTGAAAGAGCTGATCCCGGACGATGCGCATCTGCATCGCTGGCTCGACATGGCCAAGGAGCGCATCGCCTTCCAAGGCTTGCCGGCTCGCATCTGCTGGGTTGGCTTGGGCCAACGCCATCGCCTGGGTCTCGCCTTCAACGAAATGGTGCGCGCGGGCGAGATCGGGCCGATCGTGATTGGGCGCGATCATTTGGATTCAGGCTCAGTCGCCTCTCCGAACCGCGAAACCGAGAAGATGCGCGATAGCAGCGATGCCGTGAGCGATTGGCCGCTGCTCAATGCTTTGCTCAACACCGCGAGCGGCGCGACCTGGGTGTCGCTGCACCATGGCGGCGGCGTCGGCATGGGCTATTCGCAGCACTCGGGCGGCGTCATCGTCTGCGACGGTAGCGAAGCGGCGTCCAAGCGCATCGCGCGCGTGCTCTGGAACGATCCCGGCACCGGCGTCATGCGCCACGCCGACGCGGGCTACGAAGAAGCGATCCAATGCGCGAAAGAGCAGGGGCTGGATCTGCCGTCGCTGGCCTAGATCCCGTTCCGCACGATTAGCACGATCCCGAGCACGATCAGCACCTGCGCGGCGACATAGGTCCACCACACTACCGGCGCCGTCATACGCCGCGCGGGTGAGTCCGCCGGCAGGCGAAAGAGCTCCGCGGCCAGTACGAAATCGCTGACGAGAAAGCTCACCGCGCCGAGCATCGCCGGCCAGCCGGCCCATGGCAGCCACATCGCCATCGACGCCATCGCCGTGATGGCAATGGCGTACGGCACAACGCCGAGAGCCATCCAGCCGAGCTTCGGTCCCATCCAGATGAGAAATGCAATCGCCGCGGCGATCACCGCGCCCATGGCGATGTAGCGCGGCAGCAGCGGAGAATTGTCGCCGGAGAAGAACCAGAGTGCGCTGAAGATGACGAGATACGTGAGTTGAGCGATCAGAAATGCGAGGATGCCGAACGGCAGCACGGCCTTCTTGTCGAACGCGAGCAGCAAGTCGCCCAACGCGGAAGCGGCGAGCGCGATCAGTAAAGGCATAGGCGCGCCAGCTACGACGAAGCCGGCGGTGAGGCTGCCCATGAACAGCGTCTTCACCCCAGCACGCGCGAGGCTCTCCGGCCGGCGTAGATAAAAGAAGCCGTAAGCCAGCACGGCCGTCGCGCTCAGCGTCGTCAGCGTCCAGAACGGCCAACCGAATTCCAGCCCCATTTTCGCCCTTCGATTCCGCCGCCGTTCAGGTGAGTGTGGTACAGGCTGATGCGGGACGACAAGGGGAGTGCGCGATGCAGGGGGCAGGGCTCTGGCGTTTGAAAATGTGGGCGGCCGCTTCGGCAGCGGCGCTCTTGGCGGCGTGTGCAACGGCGCCGACCCCAGAAGATCTGGAGGCGCAGGCTTGGGCCGTGACGCAGGCGGCGCAACGGCCGGATGTCTTTTACAATTATCTCAACCAGTATCCTGAAGGTCCGCACGCCGCCGAAGCACGGGCGCGGATCGAGGCTTTCATGGCCGCTGAGCGCGATGCTTGGTCTGACGCGCAGCGCATCAACACCGAATCCGCGTACGGCGATTACCTAACCCAGTTCGGCTGGGCGCCGAACGCTGATCAGGCGCGCGAGCGTCAGACCGCGCTACGAACCGCGCGGCTGACAGCGGCCGAGGCTGCTGCCTGGGCGCAGGCGCGCCGCACCAACACTGAGAATTCTTATTCCGCTTACCTGACCGAATTCTCTTGGGGACCTCACGTGGATGAGGCGCGTCAGCGCCGCGATGTCCTGGCTGCGCCGCGTCTTGCCGCCGAAGAGCGCGCGGACTGGAATGAAGCAGCGGATACTGATCGCATCGCCGCCTACGAGGCTTTTCTCAATCGCTGGCCGAACGGCGCGCACGCCGAAGATGCGCGCGAGCGCTTGGCCTATCTCTGGAATAGCGATGAAGGCGCCTGGATCCGCACGCAGCGACTCAACTCGCCAGGTGGTTACGCCGACTTCCTCCATGCCTATCCGCGCTCTCCCTACGCGATCAATGCGCGCGCGGCGCTCGATGAATTTCAGCGTCAGGACGACTGGGCCTGGGATAGCGCCCGGCGCCGCGATGCAATTCGCGAATACGAGCGCTACATCCGCGATTGGCCGGATGGCTACCACCGCCGCGACGCGGAACGGCGCATCAATCAATTGCGCAATGATGATCGCTCGGCGTGGGAGCGGGCTGTTCGGCGCGACAGCATCGATGCGTACGAAGCTTACCTGAGCACGCAGCGCGACGGCGATTATCGCGATCATGCGCACCGGCGCATTCGTCAGTTGCGCGATGTGCAGACCAATCCGCCGCCTGCGCCGCCCCCGCCGCCGCGTCCGAATCCGCCCCCGCCGCCGCCGCCTGGCGGCGATAATGGCGGTCATCCCCATTGGCCGTCGCCGCCCGCACCGCCGCCCGCACCGCCGCCCGCACC
>JAEYPY010000213.1 GCA_023410295.1 Pseudomonadota bacterium
ATACGAGCCGACGAGCAGGGTGAGGCGGACTTTCTGCAGCAGCGGCAGCAGGCGCGCGCGCCAGAGCGGCGCGGATTCGCGCCGCGGCGGCAAGTCGGCGCCCTTCACGGTTCCCGGATAGCAGAACCCCATCGCCGCAACCGCGATACGCCGTTTGTCGTAGAAGGCCTCGCGATCCATCTGCAACCACTGGCGCAGGCGATCGCCGGACGCATCATCCCAGGGAATGCCGCTCTCGTGCACGCGCCGCCCCGGCGCCTGCCCCGCAATCAGAATTCGGGCCTCCGGATGCACCCATACCACCGGCCGCGGCTCATGCGGCAGCGCGCACGCCCGGCAAGCGGAAATCTCCGTCAGCAGAGCATCAAGGCGTGAGATCGGCTTGCTGGCCATGCCCGGCACTTACCGGGAGGCGTCCGCACGCGTCCAGAGCGCGCGGCAGCGTCTCATGCTGGACTTGCAGCGCAAGCTGAGGAAGACACTGGCCCCATGAAGCTCCGCAAAGGCGTCGTGCCACTGATCCTCTTCGCCCTCATCGCCGCCGCAGCCGCTTACGTCATGTTCGGCGATCGCGAGCCCGTGCCGATGGAAAACGGCGGCTCGATCTTCGACTAGCGTCCCTGCTTCATCATCTCGCGGGCGATGATGATGCGCTGGATTTCGCTGGTGCCTTCGTAGAGGCGGAAGATGCGCACGTCGCGATAGAAGCGCTCGATGCCGAAATCCGCGACATACCCGGAACCGCCAAAAATCTGCACCGCGCGATCGGCGACGCGGCCCACCATCTCCGACGCAAACAGCTTCGCCGCCGCCGCATCCATGGTGACGTCGCCGCCCGCGTCGCGCTTGCGCGCCGCTTCCAGCACCATCGCCCGGGCTGCGTTCGCTTCGGCGCGGCAATCGGCCAGCATCGCTTGGATCATCTGGAAGCTGGCGATCGGCTGGCCAAACTGTTTGCGCTCAGCCGCATACCGCACGCTCTCTTCGATCAAGCGCTCGGCCACGCCGCAGCACACCGCAGAAATATGCAGCCGCCCGCGATCCAGCACCTGCATGGCGACACGGAAACCCTGGCCCTCTTCGCCAAGCCGGTTCTCTGCCGGCACGCGCACGTTATCGAAATTGACATCGTGGATGTGCGCGCCTTGCTGGCCCATCTTCTTCTCGGACTTGCCGACCGAGACGCCCTCAAGCTCGCGCGGCACGAGGAAGGCCGAAACGCCGCTGCCGCCCTTCGCCTCCGGATTGGTGCGCGCCATCACCGTGAAGAGCGAGGCGCGCGCGGCGTTAGTGATGTAGCGCTTGGAGCCGCTGAGCACGTAGTGATCGCCCTGCCGCTCCGCGCGCGTACGCACCGATGCGGAGTCCGAACCCGCTTCCGGTTCGGTCAGCGCGAACGAGGTGACAATTTCGCCAGAGGCGACGCCGGGCAGATATTTCTGCTTCTGCGCATCCGTGCCGAACATCACCAGCCCTTGGCTGCCGATGCCAACATTGGTGCCGAACGCCGAACGGAACGCTGGCGAACAGCGGCAGAACTCGAACATCACCCGGACTTCTTCCTCCATGGTGAGGCCGAGCCCGCCAAACTCCTCCGGGATCGAAAGCCCGAAGAGCCCGAGCGCCTTCATCTCAGCCAGCGCATCGGCCGGCACCGCATCGTCCTGGGAGACTTTTGCCTCAAGCGGGATCAGCCGCTCGTCGACAAAGCGGCGTACGGCGTCGAGCAATTCCGAAAATGTCTCTTGGTCCTGCATCGTTCAGCACACCTGCCGCTGTGAAAGATTGTTGAGCCGCCGCGGCGTGCACGGCGCCGAAACGGTTTGCGTCGCCCGCAGCGCGACACGCCCGAGCACGTGCTCCTGCGCGCGGCGCACGATCTGCAAATCATCCTCGCTCAGCCGCCACGGCCGCACAACCGCCCTGGCGTCTTCGAGGTCCGCCTGCCAGATGCCAAGATAAACCGCCTCGCCCGCACGCACCTCGAACGCTGGCCGCTCCGGCCCGTTCACGACGCCGTTGGCGACGTAGTTGACGCGCCGCTCGCGAATGACGGCGAAGACGCTGTCGAGCGCATAGTGGCCAGGCTCGACTTCCCGCAACGTGAACTCGCCCGGCAGGCCCGGCACGCGCAGCGTATCGCCCGCATTGGTCTGCGCTTCGATCACGGTGCTTCCGCTCACCGGCTCGAACGCGCCCTCGGCGTTCAGCTTGCGCCAAAGCACGTCGTAACGCGCCGATGTGTTCGCCGCCGTTTCCGCAACGCCAATGATCACGAACGCGCGCTCTGACTCGCCGACGCGGAAGCGTTCGTCCGGCGGCGTTGCGCATTGGGTCAGCGCCAGCGCACCCATGATGGCGAAAAAGAACCGCATCTCCCCTGCCTTGCGGCCCAGTTAATACCATGTCAGCACGCCGGGCCAACAAGGAGGAACGCATGGCCGCCGAAGGCGCAGCCGACCCAATTCAGCCCCTGGTCATCGCCGAGGGCCCGTTCGCCGGCTGGACCACATGGAGCAACGGCGCGGACCCGTTCGAGAGCCTGATCGGCCCGTTCTGCTTCCGCATTGGCGAGGATGGCCAAGCGCGTTGCGCGTTCGAACCTAAGCCCCATCACCTGAATGGCGGCGCCACCATCCATGGCGGCGTGCTCATGAGCTTTGCCGATTTCTCGCTCTTCGCCATCGCGCACCATGCCTTGTCCGGCGCCAGAGCCGTGACGCTCACGTGTAACAGCGAGTTCGTAAGCGCCGGGAATCTGGATGGATTTGTCGAAGCGCAAGGCGAGGTGCTGCGGGCGACGCGCACGCTCATCTTCGTGCGCGGCCTCGTGACACAACGTGATCGCACGCTGCTTGCTTTTTCCGGCACGCTCAAGAAAATCGCGCCCGCTGCTGGATAAACCACCCGAAGCGGGGAGTTGATGATGCGATCGCCAGGACCGGCGTTCGACCTGCGCGCGGCCATCGCGCGCGAACTCACCGCCGCCGCCGAAGAGCTCGCCGCTGCGCAGGAGACACCAAGCGCCGTGCATCGCTGCCGGGTGCGTCTGAAACGGGCGCGCACATTGGCGCGCATAGGACGACCCTGTGCGCCCGGTCTTGCGGACATATTCAATCAAACCGCTCGTAGCGCGATGAGCGCCCTTGCGCCCGCCCGCGAACTTTCCGCGCTCGCGGATGCCGCGCGCACCACCGCGCGCAAGGCCGGCGCAAAGAGCGTAGCCGCTTTGCATGCCATCACCGAGGCGCTCGAAGCCGAACGCGCCGCACTCGCGCCGCTCGACACTGCAATCGTGAAAGCCGCGCTCGATGATCTGCAGGCGCTGGCGCAAGTCTGGCCCGATGCGTCGCACCGCCAGATCAAGCAAGGCGCCAAGCGCATCAAGCGGCGCGCGCGCCACGCCTTTGCCACATCGCGCGAAGCGCATGACCTCGAAGCCCGCCATGCTTGGCGCAAGCGCGAGAAGGACCGCCTCTTCGCCGCGACGCTTCTCGGCGATGCATGGCCTTATCCGCGTCGGCGCAAGCTCGGCGAAGAGCTGGGCGCGTTGCTCGGCGCCGAGCGCGATGCGCTGATCCTGATCGAGCGCCTCGAACGCGAACCCCAACACGCCGGCGGCGAAGATGAAGCGCGGCGCGCCGTCAAAGCGCTCCGCCGCCGCAGCGAAAAGCTCTCCAAGCGCGCCAACGCCCTTGGCGTACGACTGCACGCGAACGGCGCCTGAACCGTTTGCGCTGACGCGTCACTCTAGATCGGGCCAAGCCGGTGATGTAGCAGCTAGCCCAATAGAGATCAGGAGAACGCTGCGTGGATATCCGCTTCGATGGACAGGTCGTGATTGTTACAGGCGCGGGCGGCGGCCTCGGCAGAAGCCACGCGCTCGAGTTCGCGCGGCGCGGCGCCAAGGTGGTGGTGAACGATCTCGGCGGCGCACTGGATGGTTCGGGCGGCTCTTCGGCCGCGGCGGATGCTGTCGTGGCGGAAATCACTGCAGCGGGCGGCGAAGCCATCGCCGACGGTGCCTCTGTCACCGACGACAAGGGCGTCGCCAATCTCATCGAGCGCACCATGGGCAAGTGGGGCCGCATCGATGTGCTGATCGCCAATGCCGGTATCCTGCGCGACAAGACCTTCGCCAAGATGGAGCTCACCGACTTCGCCAGCGTCGTCGACGTGCACCTGATGGGCACGGTGAAGCCGGTGAAAGCGATGTGGGAGATCATGCGCGGCCAGAACTACGGCCGCATCGTCGTCACCACCTCGTCCACCGGGCTCTACGGCAATTTCGGCCAAAGCAATTACGGCGCTGCCAAGCTGTCGTTGGTCGGCTTCATGAACACGCTGAAGCTAGAGGGCGCCAAGAACGACATCCGTGTCAACGCCATCTCGCCCGTCGCGGCCACGCGCATGACCGACAACATCATGCCGCCCGAGATGCTGGCCAAATTTGCCCCGCAGCACGTGACGCCGGGCGTCGTTTATCTCGCCTCCAAAGGCGCGCCGAACGGAGCGATCCTGACCGCCGGAGCCGGCGTTTTTGCCCTGGCGCAGATGGTCGAAACTGAGGGCGCCTACCTTGGCGCAACGGCAAGCGCCGAGGCGGTGCGTGACCAATGGGCCACGATCACCGATCCAAGCGGCGCCCAGGCCTATGCGGCCGGCAACTATCAGACGCAGAAATTCCTCCGGAAATCCGACACCTAGCGCTCGGGGTCGAACAATTACCGATCGGCCGCGTCGGTAATCCTTTCTTAATTGTGACTGTTCGGGGGCTGCGCCTGCGCTAGGTAACGCCCCGCATGGCGCTCGTTCTCCTCCTCGCGCTGCATGCGGTCCTGACTATCGCCGGGTTTGCTTACCTCTGGCGGCGGATCAGCGTGCAGAAAGCTCAGATCGCTGAGCTAGAGTCCGCGCTCGGCGTGCGTGAACCGGCGCGCCTGGCTGCCGGCGACGTGATCGCCATGCCTTCGCGGATCAGCGCCCGCGCCGCGAGCCCGCTCGAACGCGCTGCCCGCGCCTGGGGCATCGCCCGCGAAACGCGTCGCGCGGAATACCAGGCGCCGACGCTCTCGCCCGAAACCGGCCGCGGACTCACGCTGGCGTTGATGGCGATCTCGCCGGCCGCCGGGTTCTTCTTTGGCGGCGATACGCCGTCGATCGTCGCCTCCGGTCTCGCCATCGCCGCCGCCATGATGCTTGTGGCGCTCCGCCCGATCTGGCGCGCCGCCGCTTGGGCCGCTGTACTGACGGCGACCTCGTGGGCCGCCATCGGCTTTGGTCTTAACACCGTCGCCCAGGATCCGGTCAGTTACGCTTTCTGCCTGGTGCTCGCCGCGAGCGCAGGACTGGTCCACGCCTATTTCCGCCGCGCCGCGCCCGGCGTGAGCATGGCGCTGGCGATGGCCGCCTTCGCGCTCGTGCTCGGCAGTCAGACGACCATGATTGGCGCGGCCGGCATTGGCTATGGCGCGATCGTCGCTGCTGCGGCCATCGTCGGGGCGATGACGCTCCGACTCGAAGCGCTGCACCTTGGCGCCTTCGCCGCTGCCGTAGCCGGGCTTTTCGTACTCAGCGGCCAGGAGACCGCAGCGATCTGGTTTACGCCAATCGCGGCCTGGACCGGTGCGCTCTTCTTCGCCATCGCCGTCGTCCGCGTGCCGCGGCTTGGACCGCGCGGCGTTGTGCTCGCCGGCACCGGCGCCTTTGCGCCGCTCGGCATCATGGCGGCGTTGCACAGCGCCGAGCATGGCCTCTCCAGCGATCAAGCCGCGGCGGGCGCCTTCCTCACCTTTGCCGTTCTCGTCGCCGGCCTCGCCGCGCTCGCGGCTTCGCGCCGGCGCGCGGGCTATGCGGCGCTGCGCCTTACTATGTGGGTGCTGGCACTTGGCGCGTTCTGCGCCTTCGCCGCCGCGATCGGCCTTGCGCTGCCGCGTGCTTTCGCCGCCGCCACCTTCGCTGCAGTCGCGGTTGGCCTCGCTGCACTCAATGTGCGCTTCGAAGCGCGGGTTTGGCGGACATTCGCTGTCGCGGCGATGATGCTCGCAGCGCTCTTTGCTTTCGTTAGCGCGCGGCTTCTTCTGGCCGAAGCCACCCAAGCGCCGGGTTGGCTCGCAATCCTCGCGGGCGTTGCAACCCCTGCAGCGTTCGCGGCCGCAGCGGCGCTTCTCTTCGCGCGCGGCAATGCGCGCTTGAACGCCGCGTTCTTCGAATTCGCCGCCATCGTACTCGGCCTCGCCGCCGCGCACTTGATGACGCGGCTTGTTTTCTCGGGCGGCGCCACATTGCTGAACCCGGTCGGCTTCGTCGAAGCCGGCGTCCATAGCGCGACCTGGCTCGCTGCGGCGCTTGCGCTCGGCTTTCGCGCCCAGCACGGAGCCGCTGAGTTGCGTGCGTTCACGAGCAAGCTTTTGACCTACGTCGCGTTGCTCGGCGCCGCCGCTTCGGCGCTGCTTTGGCTGACTTCGTACTGGGCCGGCCGCACCCCGCCGACGCTCGATCTGCGCGAGACGATCGGCTTTGCGCTACCGGGTCTTCTGCTCATCGCGCACTGGGCGTTCTGGCGCTGGCGCGATCAGGAAACGGCCTCCCGCGTATCGCTCTCCCTTGGCGCATTGCTGCTGGCGGCCTTTGTGACAGCTGAAGCGATGCAGGCCAGCGGCTTGCCGGAATGGGCGCCCTCGCTAATCGGCGCCACCTCGTTCGCGATGGCGGTTGGCCTCAACTTTGTGCCGAACGTCGCCTCACGCGCGGCGATCAAACCTCGAGATAGAGCTCCATCGAGAGCGGCGCGGTCAACAGCGCGCTGAGCCGCGGCATCACGCGCGACATATGCGCGGTTGCGGCGTGGTCTTCGAACGAGGTCCAATCCATGAAACGCGCGTGCATCACGAATTGTGAGCGCGAGCCCATCGCGCGAGTGACTACGTAGGATTCACAGCCCGGTTCGCGATTCCGGATCTCGTACGCGAGATCGCCGATCAGCGCTTCGCATTCTTCGTCGGCGCCTTCGATGGCTTCCGCGCGAAAGACGGCGCACACACTACGGGGGCGCGGCGCTGTCGCCGGCCCGATTCGACTTGGTTCAGCCCACCCCATTGCTCACACGCACCGCCCCCCGGCGGCGTCCTCAACCCCATCCGGGCGGATGTTGGCCCGCCCCTTAAGGCCGCGCAAGGCCGATGGTCAGACGATTGTCAGCCCCAGCAGGCGTAGGCGACTTCCTTCATCTTGTCGGGACCGCCATCGCGGAAGGTGTGGGTCTGGCCGTTCACGGTGACCGAAAGCTGATCGTTCGGCTGCACCGCAGCGAGAATCGGCGGGCGCTGCGGGAGATTGATCACCAGCGCGCGTTCGCGGCCGCGCCCCTGCACTTCAGCCGGTACGTTGACCGCCATAACGCCGATACGCACCGACGCCGTGTTGGCGCGGCGGCCAGCGCGGGCGAGCGAATAATCGGTGATAACGATATCGCCGGTCGGCGGCCGGCAAGTCAGTGTTGCGGTGACGCGTCCGCCGCTATCGCGCTCCGTCGCAGTGGCGACGCCATTGGTATAGGCGTAGGTCCAGCCACTTTCCTGCGCAGGCGCAGCTTGTGGAACAGTCAAAGCAAGCGCGCACAAACCAGCCGCCCAAAGCTTCCGCATCTTTAGCTACTCCCGAATTGCCCGAGCCCGCGCTCTTAGCATGAGCCTTTAGGCCAAGCGATGGCGGAAGACCGTTGAAGCTTCGTAATCATCAGCGAATGAGCGGCGCGCCCTGTTCCAAATCGAGCAGGAACTTCTTGCGCTCGATGCCGCCGCCGAAGCCGGTGAGGCTGCCGCCTGAACCGATCACGCGGTGGCATGGGATAATCACCGCGATCGGGTTGCGCCCGTTAGCGGCGCCGACGGCGCGCGAAGCGGCCGGCGCGCCGATCGCGGCGGCCTGCTGGCCGTAGGTGCGCGTTGCGCCATAGGGAATCTTCTGCAGCGCCGCCCAGGCCTTGCGTTGGAATGGCGTGCCTTGCGGCGCGACGGGGACGGTGAAGGCTTTGAGCTTGCCGGCGAAGTAAGCATCGAGCTCGCGCATGGCCTGTGCGAGCAACTTGTCGGCGCCGCGGGGATGCTGAGTCAGCACATAGCGCGGGTTTTCGAATTCGAGCTGCGTGATGGCTTCGCCATTCGAGGCGAGCGTCAGCGGGCCGATGGGGCTTTCGTAGACTGCGCTTTTCATGTGCGCACTCCTTTCTTCGCGCCGCGCCGCCATAAGCGAATGGCCGCGTACGCGCGCCAGGGTTTCAGCTGTTCGAGCGTCTCGCCCTTGCGGCCGAGCGCGTTGATGAGGGCGATGTCCGTCGCCGGATAGGCATCGGGATCGCCGAGCGCGCGCATGGCCACGTACTCGATGGTCCAAGGGCCGATGCCGGGGATCTCGGCGAGCGCGGCGCGGCCCGAAGCAATCGCGCCGCGCATCAGCGGCAGCTTGCCATCGGCGGACGCCACCGCGAGGCGATGCAACGTTTCGGCGCGCTTCAGCGGGAGGCCGATCTTGGCGATGCGCGCCGCGCCGGCGTTGGCGAGTTGCGCTGCATCAGGGAACGCACGCGCGAGACCTTCTGGCCCGCCGTCCAACGCGCCGCCAAATTGCGCGACCAGCCGCTCCGTTAGCGTGCGAGCGCCGGCGACGGTGACTTGCTGGCCGAGCACGGCGCGGATGACGCATTCGAAACCATCAAGCATGCCGGGCACGCGCACGCCAGGTTCGCGCTTCACGTCGGCCTTGAGTTCGGGATCGACCGCGAGATGCGCATCGACAGTGGTCATTTCAGCATCGAGATCGAAGGCGCCGCGGACATTGGCGACGAGCGGACGCAAGTGCGGGGCGAGATTTTCCGAGAGCGTGAGCGCGAGGCCCTTCGGCCCCATCGCGATTTCGATCCAGCCAACCGCATCACCGAGTTTCAGCACACGCGCGTAATGCTTGGCGCTGCCTGTTTCGACGCCGGCAAGCGCGCGCGTGCGCAGGAATTCGGCGATCGGCTTGAAGGCGTAATCGCCGCGCGGCGAGAGCGAGACAGTAAAGGTCTCGCCGCGCTCGATGGTCTTGCGGCCGCGCATTTGCGAGGGCGAAGCACCGTAGCGTTCCTTCATCGTCGCGTTGAAGCGGCGCAAACTGCGGAAGCCCGAGGCGAAGGCGATCTCGGTGATCGGCAGCGCGGTTTCGTTGAGCAGACGGCGCGCGGCGAGCAGGCGCCCGGTCTGCGCGATCTCGATCGGGCTTGCGCCGAATTGTGTGTTCATCACGCGGCGCAAATGGCGCGAGGTGACGCCGAGCCCGGCGGCGAGTGATTCCAGCCCCTCTTCTTCCAGCGCGCCCGCTTCGATGCGCGCATAGGCAGCGGCGGCGAGACGCGCGGGCGCATCGATCGGCGCAAGGCCGGGCGCGCGTTCTGGGCGGCAAAGGAGGCACGGGCGAAAGCCGGCGGCTTCGGCGGCGGCGGCGCTCGGCCAGAAGGTGCGGTTCTGCGGCTTGGGTGTGCGTGCGGGGCAAATGCAGCGGCAATAGATGCCGGTCGACGTGACGCCGACATAGAAACGCCCGTCGAAGCGGCGGTCCTTGGCTTCGCAGGCGGCGTGGCATGTCTCGGCGTCGAGCATGGCGCGAATATGCGCCGGGTTGCCCGCGCTGTCTCGCCGGATTCGGACATGGTGAGAGCGCGCGGGGGCGCCACGCGAATCTCGGATTGGCGCGCGGATCGGAGCCGGCAGGCGTATGCATCACATTCGAACCGCCCTCGCCGGGGGCCGCCACGGCCCTCGCATTCATTCCGCGGCGATGGCCGCTTCATCGGCTGCGCGTTGGATCAAGAGGCTGACGCTGCCGACGCGAAGGCCGAACCACCCGACGGTCGCGTTGTTCAGCACATCACCGTCCGGCGTCAGCGCGAGCACATCGCGGAAGCGCACCGTGCGCCCGCCAAGGCGAACATCGTATTCGAGACGAAAGACGTTGCCGTCCTGAAAGCCCGAGGCCGTGCCCACGACGTCTTCACGCGTGCCGGTGAAACGCCCCGGCGCCACCTGTTCAAGCCGCCAGGTTTTGCGGTCGCGCTCGCCGTCATCGAAACTGAAATCCTCGACGAGCGTCAGCACGCGCCCATCCCAAGTCCCGTCGAGGGCGGCCGTGAAAGCGCGCCTTGTGCCTGTGATGGTGCGAAATTCGCCGCGCGCCACGGTTCGGCCGGCTAGCGCCTCCTCAATCACGATGGGTTGCGCGGCGATCTCGCGCGGGAGAGGCGGACGAGTGGCGCAAGCGCTGAGCAAAGAAAGGACCATGAGCGTCGCTGCAAAGTTTGCGGGTTTCATGCCGTCTTTACGCGCAAAGCTGCGATTTGGATTGGTGGTCTACCAGCGGCCGCACGCGCGATTCCAGGTCCACAGCAGATGCGCCGCGACATGATAGACCATCGCGCCGATCCAACTAAATGGCGCGATCTGCATGACCCGGCCGAGTGTTCGGTACCCGGGCGTAACGGTCCAGGCCAAAGCGATAGCAGGCATGCCGCCGAGCACGCGGCCATCCGGCGTGATCGCATGCAACTTCAGCCGCACTTGATCAAGCGTGACGCCCGCGCGCTCCAAGGCGTCGGGCGCGCGAGACACATCAGTGACAACTACCCCGCCCGTGCCCGGCGGCGCGCGGCGGCGCAAATCGCAAGCGCCAGATTCGCATACGGGGCAGACACTGTTGTAGAGAATCTCAACCGGCGCACGCACATTCAGAGCGTGCGCCGGTTGCGCAAATAAACAACGCGACGCGGCGCCGCGTTACGCCGCTTCGGCGCTCAGCGCGGTGTAGCGCTTCAGGTGATAGTCGACGTTGCCGAAGGTGGCGTCGAGCATGGTGACGCGCTTGAAGTAATGCCCGACGCGCATTTCGTCGGTGACGCCCATGCCGCCATGGATTTGCACTGCGGCTTGGCCGACGAAGCGGCCGTGCTTGCCGATCGAGACCTTCGCGGCCGAGACGGCGCGGGCGCGTTCGTCATCGCTTTCGCCGAGCTTGATGGTGGCCCGGAGCGCCATCGAATAGCTCTCTTCGGCGGCCATGAACATGTCGACCATGCGGTGCTGCAGCACTTGGAATTCCGCGATGGCGCGGCCGAATTGCTTGCGCGTCTTGGCGTATTCGCGCGTGAGATCGCTCATCATGCGCATGGCGCCGACGGCTTCGTGATTATAGGCGGCGTTTGCCTCATCGACGATGCGGTCAATCACCGAGAGTGCGTTGTCGGCTTGGCCCACTAGAGCTTCGGCGCCGACGCTGACGTTTTCGAGATAAACTTCCGAGGCGCGCGTGCCGTCCATGGTCGGGTAGTCGCGGGTGGAGACGCCCTTGGCGTTCTTCGGCACGAGGAAGAGCGAAACGCCCTTCTGATCGCGCTGGGCGCCGGCGGTGCGGGCGCTGACGAGCAGCGTGTCGGCTTGCGGCGCACCGATGACGACGGCCTTTTGGCCATTCAGCACATAGCCGGCGCCGTCCTTCTTCGCACTGGTGGCGACGTCGTGAAGCGCCCAGCGGCTCTTGGGTTCGGCTTGGGCGAAAGCGATGACGCGCTCGCCACCGGCGATGGCGTTCAAGTGCTCATCCTTCTGCGCGGCGCTGCCAGAATATTTGATGGCGCCGCCGCCGATGACGACCGTGGGCACATAAGGCTCGACGATCAGCGCCTTGCCGAACTCTTCGGCGACAACGCTGACATCGAGCGGGCCGCCGCCCAAGCCGCCGAACTCTTCCGGCAAGGGCGCGGCGAGCAAGCCGAGCTCCGCGAACGTCGCCCAGTTCTTTTTCCAGGCGTCGTCGCTCTTCAGCGCTTCGCGGCGCTTGTCGAAATCATATTGCTGCGCCGCCCACTTGGAGAGCGAGTCGCGAATGGCGTTCTGTTCGTCGGTGTAATCGAAGTTCATCGCTTATAGCCCCAGAACCATCTTAGCGATGATGTTGCGTTGGATTTCGTTGGAGCCGCCGTAGATGGAGGCTTTGCGCCAGTTGAAATAGATCGGCGCGGCGGCGCGCGAATAATCGGGGCCGACGGCGAATTCGTTGCCCTCGCCCAGCTCGCGCGTATAGGGCTGCGCGTAATTGCCGACGGCTTCGAGCGTGAGCTCAGTGAGACGCTGCTGGATTTCGGTGCCCTTGATTTTGAGCAGCGAGCTTTCAGGACCCGGGCCCTTGCCGGCTTGTTCGCGCGCGAGTGTGCGGAGCTCCGTCATCTCCAGCGCGGAGAGATCGATCTCAAGTTCGGCGAGCTTGCGCTGGAAGTCTTCGTCTTCGATCAGCGGCTTGCCATCGTCGCCGATCTCGGCTTTGGCGATGGCTTTCAGCTTTTCGACATTGCGCTTGGAGCGGGCGACGCCGGCGATGCCGGCGCGTTCGTGCGCGAGCAGGAATTTGGCGCAGGTCCAACCCTTGTTTTCTTCATAGATGCGCTGATCGACCGGCACCTTCACGTTTTCGAGGAAGACGTCGTTCACTTCATAGCCGCCGTCCAAAAGCTTGATCGGGCGCACGGTGACGCCGGGCGACTTCATGTCGATGAGAAGGAAGCTGATGCCCTCTTGCGGCTTGGCGTTCGGGTCGGTGCGGACGAGGAAGAAGCCCCAGTCGGCGTGTTGGCCGAGCGTGGTCCACGTCTTCTGGCCGTTGACGATGTAATGATCGCCTTCGCGCACGGCGCGCGTTTTGAGCGATGCGAGATCGGAGCCGGCGCCGGGTTCGCTGTAGCCTTGCGCCCACCAGACTTCGCCGGAGAGAATGCCGGGCAGAAAGCGCTGCTTCTGCTCGGGCGTGCCGAAGGTGTAGATGACAGGGCCGACCATCGAGACGCCGAACGGGAGCGGCGGGATGGTTTCGGCGCGCGCGTTTTCTTCAAGCCAGATGTAGCGCTGCGTCGCGGTCCAGCCGGTGCCGCCGTATTCCTTCGGCCATGCGGGCGCGGACCAGCCCTTCTTGCCGAGGATTTTGTGCCAGGCGAGGAAATCCTCTTTCGAGAGGTCTTCCCGGAGGCCCTTGCCCTTCAGATGCTGCGGATAGTTCTCGGCGATGAACGCGCGCACTTCGTCGCGAAATGCGATCTCTTCCGGCGAAAAGTTCAGATCCATGCTCTCGGCCCAAGCGCGCCCTTTTGCGCGCCGCGACTATAGAGCCCCGCGTGGACCTATCAACTCAGCGTCGGGAATACGCTTGCCGCTGCGGCGCCGCTCGACCGGCTGACGTTGCGTCGTCTCTGGCGCGCGTTGTGCGACAGTGGCGCGCGCGGTCGCAACAGGCGCGGCGGCCGGAGCATCGGCGCTTTCAGCGGCGGCTCTGCGGGTGTCATCGAGCTGACACTCGCCGAAGTCCTCGGCCGCGGCGGCGATGGGCGCCGTCGCAACGGTGAAGAGGCCGGCCAAAATCCAGACCTTCATCTCGCTCCCTCCCCGCGCCGCTCCCGACGGCGCGTTGTTTGTACGAGCCTATACGGCGCTCGGCGAGTCCGCACCGGCAGCGAGCAGAGCGCCTGAACAGGCGGCGGCGCGCTCCCGGTGAATCATAACCGCATCTGCGGGGCTTTGGATGCTCACAGCTTTGCGAGCGATCGCACGAATCTCGGCCCGGGCCTGGGCGGCGAGTTCCGGGCTTTGCTGACGGGCCTCGGCATTGAGGGCCCACTTGGCCTCGGCCAGCTCGGAATCAGACAGGTCGATATCCGCGTAGGCGGTGCAGCGGACTTCGGTCAGGAATTGCTCGGGCGACATGGCCGGACCGGCAACGCCGGCGGCGAACGGAACCGCGACGGCGGCCGCGGCGGCGGTGGCGATCAAGGCAAAACGCATCGTCGGACGCTCCTTTAGCTCTCCAGCCCGGCTTGCTTTGAAGATGCGGCGGATAAGGCCGCTGGATGCATCTCACTGCTGCTCGGGCTGATATCGATATACGATAATCCGTATCGATAGTCAATGTGTGTATATCGTTTTTCGATGTTACCTCTGGCCCCGCCGCTTTGCGGGGCGAGAGCGGGCGGCTAGCTCTTGAGAATGGAGCGCCAGCCCATCTCCAGCCCCTGCATCAAGACCTGCGCCGTCAGCGGCCAGAGCGGGCTCTGCGTTGGTTGTGGGCGGACGCTGAAGGAGATCGCCGCCTGGGGCTCGCTAAGCGAAGCCGAACGGCGGGCGATCATGGCTGAGTTGCCGGGCCGGCTGGCGTCGGCCAAGGCGACACCCGCCTAAGTCCACGGCGTTTAGACGAAAGCCTCGCGCAGCATGTTGAGCGCGACGAGGCCAAGGAAGATGGCGAAGGCGCGCTTGAGCGTGAGCTGCGGCAGGCGGTGGGCGAGACGCGCTCCGAGCGGGGCGGTGAGCGCGGTCAGCGCCGCCAGAATCAGGAAGCCGGGGACGCTGACGAAGCCGAGCGACCAGGGCGGCAGGCCGTCTCTGCCCCAACCGGCGATGGCGTATCCGAGTGCGGCCGGCAAGGCGATGGCGGCGCCGAAGCCGGACGCCGTAGCGACGGCGCGGTGGATCGGCTTGCCGCAGAGCGTCATCATTGTGACGCCGAAAGCGCCGCCGCCAATGCCCATGAGCGCGGAGAAAAACCCAATGCTGGAAGCGATGGCGGCGCGCGGCGCGCCGGTCGGTAGATCGGAGGCGAGGCGCCAGTTCGGGTTGCCGAACCCCATCTGCAGCGCGATCAGGAAAAGCCCGGCGCCAAAAATGATCAGCAGAAGCTCCGTGGTGGCAAAGCCGGCCGCCGCGGCGCCGGCGAGTGCGCCGAGCGTGATCCATGGGGCCCAGGCTTTGAGCACCGCGTAATCGACCGCGCCGGCCTTAGTGTGCGCGGCGAGCGAACGCCATGAAGTCGAGACGATGGTCGAGAGCGATGTGGCAATGGCGACATGCATGCGCACGTCTTCATCGACGCCAAGCGCGGTGAGCACGAGATAGAGCGCCGGCACCACGACAACACCGCCGCCAATGCCGAAAAGCCCGCCGACGAAGCCCGCGAAGAGCCCAGCGCCGACGAGGCCAACAGCGAACCAAATCAATTCCGCGCCGAGTTCGCCGCTCATGCAGCGAGGCTTTTCGCTTGCATCACTTGCGCCAGCGCTGCGTGCACGACCTCAACGCCGGCCCCAGCTTTGACGCCCTGCTCCGACAGGACCCGCCGCCAAGCGCGCCCGCCGGGGCGTGCGTTGAAAAGCCCGAGCATGTGGCGCGTCATGGCGTGCAGCGGCACGCCTTCGGCCAGCTTGCGCTCGATATAGGGAAGGTGCGCGGCGACCGTGGCTTCGCGGCTTGGCGCGGGCGCGGGCGCGCCGAACACGCGCGCGTCGACGTCGAGCAAGACGGCGGGATTTTGGTACGCCGCGCGCCCGAGCATGGCGCCGTCGAGGCCGACGCTCTCCGCCAGCGCATGATCCAAGTCGCGCAAACCGCCATTCAAAATGATCTCAAGTTCTGGGCGCTCATGCTTCAGCGCGCGCACCAGATCGTAATCGAGCGGCGGCACATCGCGGTTCTCTTTCGGCGACAGCCCTTGCAGCCACGCCTTGCGCGCATGCACCACGAAGGTGCGGCAGCCGGCGCGGGCGGCGAGATCGACCAGCGTCCAGAGCGCCTCGCGCGGCTCCTGGTCATCGACGCCGATGCGACACTTGATAGTGACGGGCGTGTCCGGCGCGGCTTGCTGTGCGGCGCGCCAGAGCTCGGCGACAAGCGCCGGCTCGCGCATCAGGCACGCGCCGAACCGTCCGGCCTGCACGCGGTCCGACGGGCAGCCGATATTGAGGTTGATCTCGTCATAGCCGAAGCCCGCGCCGATGCGCGCCGCCTCGCCGATCTTCGCAGGATCGCTGCCGCCGAGCTGCAGCGCGACCGGATGCTCGATGGCGTCAAAGCCCAAGAGGCGCGCGCGATCGCCGTGGATGATCGCGTCGGCGGTCAGCATTTCACTATAGAGCAGCGCGCGCCCCGTCAGCGCGCGATGAAACGCGCGGCAATGCCGATCCGTCCAATCCATCATGGGCGCAATGGAAAAGCGGCGGTCTGCGGAAGGCTTGGCGGTCGCCATGACGGCGCTGGCATAAGCGGCGCGCGCGGGGAGAGCAACACGCGCGCCCTGGCAGCGCTGCTTTGCCATGACGACGCTCGGGGCGCCGGACCCCATAGAGCAAGAGTTACGCGCGCCACCGCAACGGCAATTGCGCCTAGTCAATTGGCTCAGCGCTTGATGTATTAGATTGTGATGATGCGCGCGTTCGCCCTTGCCATTGTGGTCCTGCTGATCTCCTGCGGCAGCCCGTCCGCACCGCCAGAACAGTGGGCGCCGGATTGGCGAACCGAACAGCTTGAGGATCTTCAGCGCGCAACAGTGGAACGCGCCGACGGCTTGAGGCCCCCCGCTGAATCCGTCGCGCGGCTGGCGGAGTTGCAGGCGCTCCAGGCCAGCGACGGCCGCCATTCGCGCGAGCTAGACGAAGCGGCGAGCGATCTCTTCCGCCAATTGGCCGAGGCCCACGCGCGTGGCGCTGTCGATCCCGCGGCGGTCGATTCTGACTGGCACATCGAGCGTCCCGGCCCGCCCGACTACGACGCTTTGAATGAGCAACTCGCCGCGGGAGCGCTGCCCAGCACGCTACTGAGACAGCTCGGGCCGAGCTCCACGGAGTACATCGCCTTGCGCACAGAGTTGCGGCGGTTGCAGGCCGAAGAGCCAGACTCGCCGCACATTCCACAATTGCGCGCCAATCTTGAGCGGTGGCGATGGCTCGCCCGCGCGTTGCCGCCGCGACGCATCGAAGTGCGCATCGCCGAGTATGCGCTGGTCTTGCATCGGCCCGATCAAGCCCCGCAAAGACACGCCGTCATCGTCGGTGCACGCCGCACGCCGACGCCGATCTTTGCCGCCGAGACCGAGAGCGTGACGCTCAACCCCAGTTGGACTCCGCCTAGGAACATTGTTTTGAACGAGCTGGTCCCGCGCTTCAGCCGCGATCCGGCGGCCGCCGCCCGCGAGGGCTACGACGTGCTCGATGCGTCCGGCCGCACAATCGATCCAACGAGCGTCAACTGGAGCGCGCGGCCCTTCCGCTATCAGCTGCGCCAAAGGCCTGGCGCAGGCAACGCGCTGGGCCGCATTCGCTTCGATTTGCCGAACCCATTTGCGGTTTACCTGCACGACACGCCGAACAAAGATCTGTTCACGCGCGACCTGCGCGCCTTGAGCCATGGCTGCGTGCGCGTTGAGGCCCCTGTAGCATTGGCGGCCGCGACCACCCCAGCATGGACCGAAGACGAGCTGCGGACGCAAATTGAGGCGGGCGCCACGCGCGCTTTGCCGCTGCCCGATCCCATGCCGGTTTATTTTCTCTATCTCACGACAGGGCTGACGCCGGAGGGCGAAATTCTCTATCTCGACGACATCTACGGACGTGATCAGGCAATCGTGGCAGCGTTGGATGGAGCTGCTGAAACCGCACGATTGGCCGAACGGGGCGACGAGTGCGCACCGTGACGGTGCGTGAGATGAAGGCGCTTCGG
The DNA here is from genome assembly GCA_023410295.1 of Pseudomonadota bacterium. Lineage (GTDB taxonomy): Bacteria > Pseudomonadota > Alphaproteobacteria > Caulobacterales > Aquidulcibacteraceae > Vitreimonas. Next base: position 17,559 of record JAEYPY010000213.1, read on the forward strand.
CTGGCGGGTGGGCCCAGATGCGGCGGGGGGGACAGGCGTCTGAGCCCCTGGGGAGTTTGCCGAAGCGCCGACGAAGAGTTAATTCGCGCTAGCGCATGTGGTATTGATCTCGCTCAAACTCACGCGCTCATTCCGCGATTTTGGCCAGAGAAGCGCTCAGATCGACCGGCGCTTGGCGAACGTAATCCTTGGCAAACTCCGCTGCCAGCTTGCCGGCCACGTCGTCCGACAGATATTCGCGCATCAGGCCAAGAACAGCAGGCGCCGCGCACACTACGACTTCGTCAAAGCCTGCGGCCAATTGATCGGTCGTCTCGGCAACTTGCCGAGCGAAATGCGCCTCGGACGCCGTGCGCGGGCTACGCCTGGGCTCGACTGCGTGCCGGGCTGGCCCAAATCGATCATGCACCCGCGGCAACGGCGACCGCGCCGCCTCGACTGGCGCGGCATGCATTTCCTGAGCTTCGAGTTCTTTCAAAGGGCCGCCAATGCGAGCGCCTTCAAAAAAGCGCGCACGTGCGCCATCAGCCACGACAAATAAGATTCGCTTCCTCCTCGCCGGCATCGGCGTCTCCTCAATGCGCAATCAAAACGGGGACGGGGCAATTGCCTCGCGTGATGGAACGCGTCACACCGCCGAAAATGAACTGGCGCGCGCGCGAGTGTCCGTAGCCCCCCATGACCAGCAGGTCCGCGTCGAGCGCCCGCACTTCGTCCAGCAGAGCTGCTTCCGCCGGCCGGCCGAGGCCATCGACGTTGCGCAATTCGACTCGCAGGCCCTTTCGCGCCAGGTGCGTGGCGATGTCGCGACCCGGACCGGCGCCGGAGCCGTTTCCCTGCGCATCCACCGTCACAACCGCCACCTGCTCCGCCTGAGCCAGGAAGGGCGCGGCGTCAGCTAGCGCGCGCGCGGCTTCGCGCTTGGCCTTCCAGGCGACTGCCACCCGCTTGCCGATAGCCGGGCTCGTCCAGTTGGCGGGGAGCAGGAGAACGGGACGGCCAGAGCCAAACAAGGCGCCGTCGAACGCCCCGTTTGCGAACTCTGTCTTCGGTGCCTGCATCACCGTGAAATCCGCGTGCATTGCCTGACGCGCGGCTGTCTCCTCGACCGTGCCGAGAAAACTCTCCTCGCATCTGACTTCGGTCGGCGATTCCATACGCACGACGCGGTCTTGAATCTTGCGGAAGTCGGCCTCGATCACCTTTTGGGTCTGTGCAACCACTTCCGCCCAGAGCGGACCCGCCATCATCGGGTCGCCGACAATAGGGTCAGCGGCGCGACCCAGATAGACGGCGCTCAAATGCGCGCGCCAGCGCTTCGCCAGCCCCTCGGAGACGGCGAATACGCTCTCTTCGTTTGGGGCAGTCACAAGTGCCAGGAAATCTAACGTCAGCATGGGTCGCCTCTCCGTCGCCAGAATTCATTGATCGAGATGACGAGGGGTGTTTTGATCCCGCTCAAGGTGCAATCAGATGGGTCGGGGAGAGTGACGCCGAAGGAGACCGGACATGAGTCAAGCCGTCATTGAGTTCTGCGAGGGCCTGAAGACCACCCTGCTGGCCATTGAGGACAGGCTGGTCAAAGCAAAGACCACTCTGGAGGCCGAGGCTGGCGAGGCCGCCACAGAGGCCAAGAAACATATCAATGAAGCCGCTGAACAGCTTGCCTCCTTCCAAGCGCACGCAGGTGTGATGGCTGAAGCCGTTCGCGCCGATTTTCCCAAACAGACCGCGTTTGCCCGCGAAAAGTTCAAGGAATTCGGGCAGGAAGCGCAGGTGGCGCTCCGCCATGCGGCGGTGTTCATGGCCGAAGCAGCGGCAAAGGGCGCCGAATCGACGGCGGGTGCGCTCCAGGCAAGTGCACGCACGGCGCAGCGGGTCGCCGAGAACCTTCGCAACGAAACAGCGGTGACGGTCGTCGAACCGGACCAGCCATCATCGGCGAGCTAGCGGATGATTTCGAAGTCGGCTGCGGTTGAGGCCGGTGTCGCCTTCGATCATCGCTTAGAACCGCACGTTCGCATTCACCACGGGTTGCCGGGGCGGACGCGGCTGCGGCTCGATCCGCTGCGAAATCGCACCGATCTCTTGACTGCTCTCGCACGTCGCATCGCGGCGCGGGAGGGCATATTCGACGTGCGCGAGAGCCCGTGGTCGGGTTCGCTTCTGATCGAACACGACGTCGGTCTGAGCGCCGAAGCGCTCGCCGCCATGGTACGGGAAATCTGGCGCCGCGGATTAACGGCGCCCGCCGCGTCAGCGCCAGCGGAGGTATCGTCAAGACCCTGGCATGCGCTCCCGGCGTCATTTGTCACTGCCGCTTTCGCCAGCAAGACAAGCCTCAGCGAAGCTGAAGCCCGGGAACGCCTCTTTCGGATCGGCGAAAACCGGCTCGCCGAACCGACGCCCCCCTCGCCTCTCGCCGCGTTGACGCAGCAGTTCAAGTCGGCGCCGGTGGCCTTACTCGCCGGCTCCGCGGTTCTGTCGTTGGCGACGGGCGGGCTGATCGATGCGGCGTTGACCATTGGCGTGATCGCCATCAACGCGGGCATCGGCGCCTCGACCGAGAGCTGGACGGCGGGCTTGATCCGCCGCCTCGCACGTCAGACCGATCCCGATGCACTGGTGCTGCGCGCCGGCGTCGAAGTGACGACACCCACCTCCCGCGTCGCGCCTGGCGACTGGATCGTGCTCCGGACCGGCTTTGCCGTGCCGGCTGACGGGCGCTTGATCGAAGCCGACGCGCTACTGATCGATGAGTCGTCGCTGACTGGCGAAAGCTTTCCGGTTGAGAAAAGTGCAGAAGCCTTTGTCGTCGAGGACGCGCCCTTTGCCGCGCGTTGCACGATGGTTCACCGCGGCGGCGTCGTCACCAATGGCGCGGGGATCGCCGTCGCTACTGCGACGGGGGCGGCGACCGAGATCGGCCGCGTCAGAGATCTCTTGCATGGCGCTGAGGCGCCGAAGCCGCCGATGGAGCAGGCGCTCGACCGGCTGGGCCTGCGTATAACGATCGCCTGTATCGGCGCTTCAACCTTGCTTGCGCTGATGCTGCGTGTGCGCGGCGCGCCGTTCACGGCCGTCGTCAAGAGCGCGGTCGCGCTGGCGGTTTCCGCGATCCCGGAAGGCCTGCCGGCGCTCGCGTCCTCCACCAAGGCTATCGCCGCGCGCGAGATGTCGCGCGAGGGCGCCTTCGTGCGCAATGTGAATGTACTCGAAGCGGCGGCCAACATCGATGTCCTCTGCCTCGACAAGACCGGCACGCTCACGCAGAATCGCATGCAAGCGGCGGTCGTGCAGACGCGGGCGACACGCTACGATATTCCGGAGTCTGGCGCGGCGCCCGTCGGCGCACGCCTCGTCGCCAAGTTCGCCGCGCTGTGCAACGACGCGAGCTTGTCGGACGCCGAGACACCCTCGGCGGGATCAGGCACCGAGTTGGCGCTGCTGCACCTGGCTGACGCCTCGGGGCTCGACATCGAGGCGCTGCGCGACGCCCATCCCCGAACAGGCGTGCTGCTTCGCGCTGAGCAACGCCTCTACATGGCGACGGAGCACGCTACAGGCGATGCCACGCTGCTCGCGGTCAAAGGCGCGCCCCACCAGGTGCTGGGATTATGCGCCAAGGTGAGAAGCCGCGGTGTGACCCGGCTTTTGACGGACGAAGATCGAGCCGCGGTGATGGCGCAGAACGAGGCGCTTGCAGGCGAGGGCCTACGCGTACTCGGCGTCGCGCGCGGGATCGGCGCGAGCCTCGCCGACGGGGAGCCGCGCAATCTTGAATGGCTCGGCCTTGTCGGTCTCAGCGATCCGCTGCGCCCCGGCGCGCGCTCAACCGTCCAGACGTTGCAGCGCGCGGGCTTGCGCACTCTCATCCTCACCGGCGACCAGGCCGGCACCGCGCGCCGCCTTGCCGAGGATCTTGGATTCTCCAGCGACGGCTCGCTTGATGTCATCGACGCCACAACGCTGCGCGGCATGTCGGAGGATGACTTGCGCGAGGCGGTTCGGACAACCGAGGTTTTCGCGCGCGTCAGCCCGAGCGACAAGCTCGCCATCATCCGTGCGCTCCAGACAGATGGGCGTGTCGTGGCGATGACAGGTGATGGCGTCAACGACGGGCCAGCCTTGCGCGCCGCTGATATTGGTATCGCCATGGGCAAATCTGGCGCTGACGTTGCGCGCGATATTGCCGATATCGTCATCGCGGATGACGACCTGACCACATTGGCAAAAGCGATCGCGCGCGGGCGCACTGCGGACGAGAACTTGCGGCGCGCCGTCCGCTTCCTGCTCGCGACGAATGCAAGCGAAGTGGCGCTATTGTTGGCTGAAGGTCTGCACGGGCCAGATGCGCTTGAGACGCCGGCGCAATTGTTTTGGCTCAACCTGATGACCGATGTGTTCCCAGCGCTTGGGCTCTCCATGGCGCGTCCGGCGTCGGACATTCTGGAGCGCCCGCCGAACACAAATGGACATGAGGGCTTCGGCGGACGCGAACTTGGTTCGATCGGGATAGACGCTCTGCGCATGGCGGCGCCCGCCATGTTCACACATATTCTCGGCACAGCACGCCACGGATCCGGCGATAGGACGCGCGGACTTACCTTTCTGACGCTGGCGAGCCATCAGCTGGCGCACGCATTGCGGCTGCGTCCTGGCCGCCCCGCCACCGATCTTCTCGATCGTTCCATCGAGCTCGGTGTCGCAGCCTCCTATGTGCTGCTCGCCGCGCCCTTTGCGCTCAAACCGCTGCGGCGCGTGTTGCGGATCGCACCGCCGCGGCCGCTCGAAGCGGGGATCATCGTTGGCTTTTCGCTTGCGCCGCTGGCGCTCAAGCTTCTTTCACCCCGCCCTCAGACTTGAGAGCGGTGCTCACCGGCGCGGACGCTTCCGCCGTCAGGTCGGTCCTGACTTCGGCAACAAGGTCCTCGACGTCCTCGGCGAATTCGGCGGCGGCCGTGCGGGTACGTTCGTAGAGGCTCATGCCCCGCTTCAGCCCCTCTCGAACCAGCGGTCTGGCGCGGCGCAAAATGACAGGCGCCGCAACGACGACTGCAACCGCCGCCGCGCCAGCTCCGATCAAGAGGACAGTCCCAAAGAGCCGGCTGCCGAATACCATCGCCTCACCTCGCTTCTGCTAGCCATGCCATAACGGAAGCGCGCCGCAAGCTATTGCCCTCGATCAAACAATCGGGCTCGGCAGATGTGAGATAATGAACGCAATGACCAGTTTAGCTTCCAGCGCCGGCGATGAGTCCGGTGGGACCCGCTCCCTCTCGGCTATGCGTCTGCTTGCGGGCAGTCTGCTCGTTTTCATGGCCGCGCTCTATTTGCTGGCGGTGACGCGCCAGGGGGATCACGCAGCCTGGGGCTATGCCCGAGCTTTCGCAGAAGCGGCGCTCGTGGGCGGTTTGGCTGACTGGTTTGCCGTCACCGCGATCTTCCGCCGACCGCTCGGTCTGCCGATCCCGCACACGGCCGTCATCCCGCGCAGCAAGGAGCGCATTGCGGACGCACTTGGCGAGTTCGTGGCCGTCAACTTTCTCGCGCCGGACGTCGTCAGTGCGCGCTTGCGCGACCAGAACCTCGCCGCATCGCTCGGGCGGCAACTTGCCGATCCGGCCACGGCCCGCCGCGTCGCGGATGGCGTCATGGACGCGCTACCGGGGATCGTGGACGTGCTGGACGACGAAGTCGTCAGTGAGTTCATGCGTCGCCAGCTCAGCGAATTCAGCCGCGACCAACGGCTCTCCTCGGCGATCGGGCGCGGCATCAAGCTGCTCACCGAGCACGGCCGGCACCAGCCGCTGCTGGATGCGGCGCTGGCCGAGGGCTTTCGCGCACTGGAAGAGCACGAGCCGGCCATCCGCGCGCAGGTTCGGGCGCGGACCTCATGGATGTGGCGCCTGATTGCTCTCGACGCGCGCGCCTCGGACGCCATGATCGGCGCGCTCGAAGACACCCTGAAACAGATCGCGGAGCAGCCCGAGCACCCTGCGCGACAGCGCATCACCGAGCTGCTGAGCAAACTATCCGACGATCTTGAGCGCTCGCCGGCGCTACGCGCGCAGATCGAGCGGGTGGCGGCCGACATGTTGGCTCATCCATCCGTCGCGGCCTACCTGGGCGAGTTGTGGCGTGCGCTCAAAGACGCCTTGCGCGAAGGAGGCAACCAGTCCGACGTGCGCCAGACGCTGGCGGAGGGCATGGCGCGCTTTGGCGCCGCGCTGCTGGAGGATGAAGCCGTTTTGGATACGCTCAACCGGCGCCTCCGCGGCTTGCTGACAGAGATCGCAGGACGCCATGGGCGCGACTTGGGCTCTCTCATTTCTGAGACCATTCGCAGCTGGGAGACGCGCACGGTGGTCGAGAAGCTTGAGCAGAACGTCGGGCCAGATCTGCAGTACATCCGCATCAATGGGACCATTATCGGCGGGCTGATTGGACTTACCATCCACCAGCTCACCATCCTGCTGACCTAGATGCTCATGGAATAAGGACCGCCGCCCCCTGGAAACGCACGGCGCGCAAATCGTCGAGCGCGTTGTTGGCCGAAGCCAACGGGTAGCGTGTCACATGCGTCTTGAGGCCAACCTGTGGGGCCAGGGCAAGAAACTCCACCGCGTCACGGCGAGTCAGATTGGCGACCGATGCGATCGTGCGTTCGCCCCATAGTATCTTGTACGGAAAAGCCGGAATGTCGCTCATGTGAATCCCAGCGCAAATAACGCGTCCGCCTTTGCGCACGGCGCGCAGTGCAGCGGGCACGAGCGGACCGACCGGAGCATAGATAATCGCTGCATCTATAAGCTCTGGCGGCGCCTCCTCGGACGCGCCGGACCAGTCAGCGCCCAACTCCCGCGCGAAGGATTGGCTGGCGTGGTCGCCGGCCCGGGTGAAGACGAACACCTGCCGGCCCTGCCATTTCGCGACCTGCAGGATGATGTGCGCAGCCGCGCCGAATCCATAAAGACCAAGCCGCTTGCCGTCGCCCGCGGCGACGAGCGAGCGCCAGCCGATCAGACCAGCGCAGAGAAGCGGCGCCGCAGCCGCATCGTCTTCAAACGCCTCCGGCAGCGCGTAGGCGAAGCTTGGGTCGGCGATCACGTGGGTCGCAAAGCCCCCATCGCGGCTATAGCCGGTGAAGCTTGGCGCATCGCAGAGGTTCTCGTGCCCGCCCGCACAATAAGCGCAGGCGTTGCATACCCCGCCGAGCCATCCCACGCCGACGCGTTGGCCAAGCCTGACGTTGGTCACGCCCTCGCCCAATGCATCGACGACGCCGACGATCTCGTGGCCCGGCACGAGCGGCGACACGCGCTCGGGCAGATCGCCATCGACCACGTGCAGATCCGTCCGGCAAACGCCGCAGGCGCTGACTCGAATTCGAATCTCCCCCGCCGGCGGGACTGGGTCCGGCCGTTCGACGGGTTGGAGCGGGCGGCCGGGATGGATCAGCTCTAACGCACGCATCGGCGCTCCTCGCACGCAAATCTAGCCCAAGATTGGACATGCGATAGACTTGCGCCAGATCAATTTCGACGCTTCGTCGTTGCGTGATGTTGCGTCCGAGAGGAGCCCTCGATGAACACGCAAACTAAGCTCACCGACCTGCATCGGCGCGCGACATCTGACGATGTGCGTCATGTCCTAGGCGATCTCGACGATACGCTCGTCGCGCGCATTCTCTCCACCGCCCCGAGCTACAGGGACCTGAGCGATGCCGCGCTTTATGCGCGCGGCGACGGCGACCTGATCGCCCGCGAACATCGTGAACTCAGCGCGGGCGCTTTGGCTGTCGCCGAACTCCTGGTGGACGTGGAAGACGCGTTGCCGGAGGAAGCGCCGGAGTAGCCGGATCAGGGAAGCCGACGGGCAAGCTCGGCAATGATCGCCTCGCGTTCGGCGTCGTCGGCTGCTGCGTCCAGCTTCTCGTTGAGCCGCGCCAGGAAGTCCGAGCGTGCATTATGCCAATCGAGCCGCGCCGCAGCCGCTGCGCTTATGCGCGGCTTGATCCGCGTCTGCGGCTCAGCCCCCGCGGCCGTTAGGCGATAGGTTTGATCCATCTCCGCGGTATGAACGCGCCCAGCGGCAATCCCCGCCGCGCTCAGCCTGCGAACCAGCCCCTTTGCGTTCTCCGGCTCGCCATGCGTGATGAACGCCGCGCCGCGCACCGGTGTGCGATCCTTTGCCCAACGCACCAAAGCGGCGGCATCAGCGTGTCCGGAGTAAACATCGATTGAGCGGATGCGCGCCGCAACCTTGACGTCATCCCCCTGGATGCGCACGGCGCGTTTGCCGTCCTGCAGCAACCGCCCCAAGGTGCCGATCGCTTGATAGCCGGTGAGCATCACCGTCGTCTCGGCCCGCCATAGCAGGCGCTTCAGATGGTGGCGAATGCGGCCCGCGTCGCACATTCCGCTGGCCGCGATAATGATATGCCATCCGCTCATCCGTTCGAGCGCGCGACTCTCCCTCACCTCCTCGGTGAACTTCAGCCAGCGTGACTCGCGAAGCCGTTCGAAGGCGGCGCCATCATCGTCGTGGCGGAGAAAGACCTCGCTCGCACGGATCGCCAGCGGAGAATCGAGGAAGATCGGCGCGGGCGGCGCCCGATCGCTTTCGATCAGTTCGAGCAGGTCTACGATCAGCTCCTGAGTCCGCTCGACAGCGAAAGCCGGAATCACGAGCGGCCCACCTGCGGCGAACGCTGCGGAGAGCTCAGCGCCCAACAGCTGTTTTCGCTCTTCGTCCGTCACAGAGTCACGGTCCTTGTCGCCGTACGTGCTTTCTATGATGAGATGATCGACACCCGCGGGCCCGGCTGGATCGTCGGAGAAACTGCGCCCGCCGGGACCCACATCACCCGAGAACAGCAGTGTTTGGGTTTCTCCGTCGGCGGTCACTTCCACCTCGATGGAAGCGGCGCCTAGGATATGGCCGGCGTGCCACCAGCGGGCGCGAATGCCTTGCGCAACCTCGGTCCAGGTTTCGAGCGGCACGATCTCGAACTGATCCAGAACGGCCTCAGCATCCGCCGCGGTGTAGATCGGCGACACTTCTGGTTTGCCGTGGCGCAGATTGCGCTTGTTCAACGCTTCCACTTCCATTTCCTGGATGGCGCCAGCGTCAGGCAGCAACACGCCGCAAAGGTCGCGCGTGCCCGCGGTTGTATAGATCTCGCCCTTGAAGCCGGCGAGCATCAGCTTCGGCAGCAGGCCGCTGTGATCGACGTGCGCGTGCGTGAGCAGCACTGCGTCGATCTCATCCGCTGAAAATGGAAACGCGCCGTAGTTGAGCGCCTTCAGCGTCTTGGGACCCTGAAACAGCCCGCAGTCAATCAGCACGCGGCTGGCATCGGTTTCCAGCAGCATGCATGACCCGGTGACGCAGCCAGCCGCGCCGAAGAAGCTCAGATGTAGGGGCAACTGGCGCTCCGCTCTAAAGATTGCCTAGCCGCTAGTTTCGTCCTCAAGGCGCAAGCGAATCAAGGTCTCGCTGCCAGTCGGCGCGGCCAGCAACTCGAGCGAACGGCCGCGGCGGATATAGCGCTGCACCGAGGGCAGGACGCCAAGCAGGCGGGCCTCGTCGGTGGCCGCCGCCTCACTGGGACACTCTCCCGCCTCCTCGGACAGCGGGGCAAAGCTCACTTGCGTGCCAAAACTGGCGGTGGTGGTGGTGAAGGCATTGCAGCCGGTGAAGCCGCTCACGTTTTCGCCGCTTGCATCAAATTCAAACCAGATATCGATGCCTTCGCCCAGGGATGCGCCGGCTATCTGCTGAACATCCCACCGGCCAGCAAGTTCGGAGGCCGGCGCTTGCGCGCAAGCAGTCAGGGCCAGGGCCGCGCCAATGGCGAATAGGACTTTCACGATCGCACCTCCTCTCTTTTTTCTACGGCGCGTTCTGGGGAGCAGTCTTGCGCTCGATCAAGAGGGTGCGCCGCTCAAGAGGTCGAGCGCGCATGAACTTGTATGCCTCCGCCACGACGATGACGACAGCGGCCAAGCCAAGCACTCCGACCCATTCGACAACGGAAACAGGGCGCAGTCCAAGCACATCCTGGAGGACCGGTACGTGCATGGCTCCCAAGTGAAGCCCTTGCGCGGCGATGACGCCGAGCATCAGGACTGGGTTGGCCCGGAATGAAATGCGAAACACTGATCGCGTCTCGGATCGGCAGTTCAGCGCATGCAGATTGCTGTAGGAGACCATGAACAGCAGCACGAGGTTGCGCGCTGCAGGCGCTTCATAGTTCGCAACGTTGATGAGCCACCAGAACAGCGCAAAAGCCAAGGCGCCGATCCCGACTCCGATAATGAGACATTGCTCGATCATGAGACGGTCGAACAGCGGCTCAGCCGGCCTGCGCGGGGGCCGGCGCATCAAGTCCGGCTCCTTCGCCTCCAGGCTGATGGCGATGTCCTGCAGCCCCTCGTGCACGAGGTTGAGCCAGAGGATTTGCACCGCTGCGAGCGGCAGCGGCGATCCGGTCGCGATCGCCAGCGAAAACAACATGATCTCGCCGATCCCGGTGCTGAGAAGCAACCAAATGACTTTGCGGATATTGGCGTAGGCGGCTCGGCCCTCCTCGATGCCGGCGACGATCGAGGCGAAGTTGTCATCGGTGATAATGAGATCGGACGCCGCGCGCGCCACGTCTGTCCCGCCCGCGCCCATGGCCACGCCTACATGCGCAGCCTTCAGCGCAGGGGCATCGTTGACGCCATCGCCCGTCACAGCCACGAAGTGGCCTTGCTTCTGCAACTCCCGCACGATGACGTTCTTCTGCGCCGGCTCGACGCGCGCAAACACCGTCGCCTCGCGAATAGCTGACGCCAGCGCCTCGCCGCCAAGATCGTCCAGCCTTGCGCCGGTGACGACGCGTTGCGGCTCCCCGGGTTCAAGCTGACGGGCTATCGCCAGCGCCGTTTCAGGATGGTCGCCCGTGATCATGCGCACGTCGAGCCCAGCCGCCCGTGCTTCGGCGACAGCGCGTGGCGCCTCATCGCGTAGGGGATCAATAAGTCCCGCGAGTCCAAGCAGACGGAGACCGCTAAGCGCATCCTCTCCCAGGTCTTGCTCAAGCGGGACAGCGCCCTGCGCCACAGCGAGGACACGAAACCCCTGAGAGGCTAGGCGGCGGACCATCACGTCGGCGTCGGGAACGTCTTCGCACATCGGCAAGATCTTCTCCGGCGCGCCCTTCACAGAGATCACGGCTTGGTCGTCGCAAATGTTTATGGATGCCGAAAATCCGCGCTTCGGCTCATAGTCGATAGCGGCTTGCCTAACGCATTGCTCGGCCAAGCCGGCTCGATCGATACTGGCTTTCTCCGCCAGCACCAGAAAGGCGACATCAACCGCATCCCCGCGCGCTTCAACCACGCCATTGTCGTCTCTGAGATGGGCTTCGTTTGTCAGCACACCGGCCTCAGCGAATGTGCGCACATTATCGCTGCGGGGCGCGTCCCGTGTTGGGTCGCTGCACGCAATAGCGCCCTCAAGCTCCAGCCCCTCACCACCTACATCCAGCACCGCCCCGTCAGGCAACATGATCCGTTTCACCGTCAGACGATTGACCGTGAGCGTGCCGGTCTTGTCGGTGGCGATCAGGGTACAGGATCCCAGCGCTTCGACGGCGGGAAGACGGCGTACGATCACGCCGCGCTTGCCCATGCGCGAGGAGGCGACGCCGAGCGATGCGGTGATGGCGATCGGCAAGCCCTCCGGGATCGCCGAGACCGCAAGCGCAATTGTAAACAGGAGAATGTCAAACAGCGGATCGCCCCGCGCGACCTGAGCCGCAGCGAGAATAAACACGAGCGCGAGGGTAACGACGGCGAGACGGTTGGTGAACTTTCGCATGCGGAGCAACAGCGGCGCCTCGCCGCCGCGCCCCGCCAGCAAGCCGGCGATGCCGCCGATCTGCGTCTGCGCTCCCGTGCCGCAAACGACCGCAGTCGCCCGGCCGAACACAACCATGGTCCCGGCATAGGCCATCGTGCGGCGATCACCGAGCGCTGCGGCCGGCGCGACGTCGGCGTGTGCGTCCTTTCGCACCGGCGCCGCTTCTCCCGTCAGCAGCGATTCATCGACAACCAAGTCTGTGGTCGCGATCAGCCGCACATCTGCGGGGACGGCTGCACCGGACTGGAGGATAACGATGTCGCCGGGGACCAAGTCGGCAGCGTCAATCTCCAGCCGGCGGCCGGATCGGATCACCGTTGCGACGACGCGGACGCGTGAACGCAGCGCCTCCGCGCTCGTCTCCGCGTTCCACTCGAGGATAGGTCCGAGCGTAGCGTCAGCCCCAATGACAGCGAGGATGAAGCCAAAATCGCTCCAGTGTCCCAGCAACGCCGAGATCAGGGCTGCGAACAAGAGAATGTAGATCAGAGGGCTGGCGAACTGGCGCAGAACGACGCCGATGAGTGCGTCGCGCCGGCTCTGCGGCGGCGTGTTGGCGCCAAAGCGCGTGAGACGCGCCGCAGCCTCTCCTTCCTCAAGCCCCTCGGCGCCCGCATCGAGGCGTTGTATCGCCTGGTCGGCCGGAATCGTATGCCACAATGGATCAGGCGACATGCCGCCAGCCTAGAATGGCTTTTGCTGCTTGGCGATTGCGTGCGATCAAGGCGGCCCCGTGCATTCGCCAGAGGATAAGACGATGACGCTTGCGGGCGCCGTTTCCCTATTCTCGCTTCGAGGCCTCTCCAAGACCTATGGGGAAGGCTCAACGGCAGTGCGCGCGCTGGTGGATGTGGATCTCGACATCAAAGCTGGGGAGCTGATGGTGCTGCTCGGCCCCTCCGGATCCGGCAAATCCACCCTGCTCAACATATTGGGCGGGCTCGACCGGGCCACGGCTGGCGAAGTGTACTTCGAGGGCGAACTACTCACCGCACTCGACGATCACGCCCTGACCCGCTTCCGGCGCAAGCACGTGGGCTTCATCTTTCAATTCTACAATTTGATCCCGAGCCTCACGGCCCGCGAGAATGTCGAGCTGGTCGGCGAGATCGCCGAAGACCCATTGAGCGCCGCCGAGGCGCTCGAACTGGTCGGACTGGGTCAAAGGCTCGACCATTTCCCATCCCAGCTTTCCGGCGGCGAACAACAGCGCGTCGCCGTGGCCCGCGCCATCGCCAAGCGGCCCGCAGTCCTGTTGTGCGACGAGCCCACGGGCGCGCTGGACGTCAAAACCGGCGTGCGGGTGCTGGAGGCGCTGAAGCAGGTGAACGAGCGCTATGGTTCAACGACGCTGATTGTCACGCACAACGCCGACGTCGCCCGCATGGCGCAACGTGTCGTGCGCTTCGGCGACGGCCACGTCAGAAGCGTTGAGGTCAACGAAGCGCGCGTGCCGCCGTCCGAACTGGTCTGGTAGCATGCGAGCGCTCGACAAGAAGCTCTTCCGTGATGTCTGGCGAATGCGCCTCCACGCCGCCGGCGTCGCGCTGGTGCTGGCCTGTGGGCTCTCCGTGTTCGTCATGGCCATAGGCATGCGCGGCTCGATGGAGCGCACGCGCGCCGAATATTATGCAGAGCGGCATATGGCTGACCTCGCTGTCTCGCTGGTGCGCGCGCCAGACCGTGTCGCAGCGGCTCTCGCCGCGGCGCCGGGCGTTCAGGCGGTTGAGACTCGCATCGCCGGCTATGCGCTCCTGGACATTCCGGGCGCGGAAGAGCCGCCGTCGGCGCGGCTGGTGTCGCTGCCGCCCGCGGCGCGGCCTCGCGTCAACGACGTCGTTATCGATCGCGGCCGCCTTCCCGACCCGGCGAGCGCAAACGAAATTCTGCTCAGCCAAGCATTTGCCAACGCCAATGACCTGGGCATCGGCGACATGCTCAGCGCGACGATCTACGGCCGGCGCCAAGCGCTGCGGATTGTAGGGATCGCAAACTCGCCCGAGTTCATTTTCGTCTCAGCGCCCGGCGAGCTGTTCCGAGAAGCCGAGCGCTTCGGCGTTATTTGGATGGACCGCGATGCGCTGGCGAGGGCTTATGATCTCGACGGCGCCTTCAACGACGCGGTCTTCGTGCTCGGCCGCAACGCCAACGAAACTCAAACCATCCGCGCGATTGACGCGATTCTCGAGCCTTACGGCGGCGCCGGCGCGCACGGCCGCGACCGCATGATGTCGGATCGCTTTCTCAGCGAAGAGCTGCGCCAGCTATCGACGATGGCGACATTCCTTCCCGCGTTCTTTCTGCTCATTGCCGCATTTCTCGTGAACATCGCTTTGGGCCGCGTGATCGCCACCGAACGCTCGAACATCGGCCTGCTGAAGGCCTTCGGCTATTCCGATGCTTCTGTCGCCTGGCACTACGCTAAGAGTGCGCTGATCTTCGCCGCCATCGGCGCGCTGATCGGCTCCCTCGCTGGCATCGCGTTCGGGCGCGCAATCGCCGACATCTATCAGGAATATTACCACTTTCCCCGGCTCGAGTTTTCCGCTTCGGCCCTGACGTTCGTGGGCGCCTGGGCCGCAGGCTTTGCCTCAGCTCTGGCCGGTTCGATCTTCTCGGTACTGCGCGCGGCGCGGCTCGCGCCAGCCGAAGCGTTGACGCCGCCGCGGCCAACCGCGTTCTTCGCCGCCGGCAGAGGATTGGCCGAGTTCGCCGCGCGGCTCGACGCCAAGTCGCGCATCATCCTGCGCCGTATCGTGCGCTTTCCGCGTCGGGCCAGCACAACCGCCCTTGGTGTCGCGTTCGCGATCGCGCTGCTGATCGTGGCGCGCACGATACCGGCCGAGATGAACTACCTGCTGGATGTCAATTTCGACGTGGCGAACCGCCAGGACGTCACTTTGACCTTCGCCGAACCGCGCGATGTCGGTGTCTTATACGAAGTCGCCCGCCTGCCCGGCGTCTTGGAGACAGAGCCGTTCCGGATCGATGACGTTATCCTGCACCACAATGGCCGGCGCGTGCGCGAAGCCGTGTTTGGCGTTCCCGCGGGAGCGCGCCTCAGCCGCGTCATCGGCGCTGGCCAGACGCCAATCTCGCCGCCAGCCAGCGGCATCGCGCTCGCGCGCGCGTTGGCGGAGAAGCTTGACGCCCACCCTGGCGACATCATCCATCTCGAGCAGACGCGCGGCCGGCGCATCGGCGCACCCGTGCGCGTCACAGCGATCGTTGAGCCGATGCTCGGCTCTTCCGCCTATATGGAGCTGAGCGCCCTCTCACGGCTGATGCGCGAGCCTGGCCGTATCAGCGGGGCGCATCTGACGATGGACGAGTCCGGCTACCGCGCCTTCAATCTGCAAGCCAAGGAGACTGCCGGTATTGCCGGCATCTCCTACGTTCGCCAAGCGCAAGCATCGATGCGGCGCGAGTTCGACGAGGGCGTGGGCGTCATGAACTTCATCTACGCCGCCTTCGCCGCCGTGATGGCCGGCGGCGTGGCCTTCTCGGCCGCACGCATTACGCTTGCCGAACAGGAAAGAGATTTGGCCACCCTGCGCGTACTCGGCTTCACACGCACCGAGGTCTCATACGTCCTGATTGGCGAACTGATGGCGCTGGCGCTATTCGCAGTGCCGGTTGGGCTCGGGCTCGGCACGCTGCTGGCGATGTGGCTGATGCAGCTTTTCCAGACCGACATGTATTCGTTTCCATTCGTCTTTCATCCGCCCGGCTATGCCTTCGCCATTGCCTTCACGCTTGCATGCGTTCTCGCGGCGGCGCTCGTGGTTCGCACTGGCATTGACAAGTTGGATATGATCGGCGTCCTGAAGGCGAGGGATTGAACATGCGCATGCCTTCCCCGAGCGAGTTCGTCGCGCTTGTCCGCGAGCGCATGCCGAAACAGGCGCCCAAACTGCGGTTGGCTCAGTGGATCTGGATCGGCGCTGGCGCGCTCCTGGCGCTTGCGCTGGTCTGGCTTGCCTGGCCGCGGCCGGTGCTGGTCGAGGCCGCCACCGTCGATCGCGGCCTCGTTCGTAGCGAAGTCGTCGATGAAGGGCGTGCGCGCATCCACGACGTGTTCGTCGTTGCAGCGCCGGTGGGAGGTGAATTGCAGCGCCTTGAGCTTGAGCCAGGCGATGCTGTGCAAGAGGGGCAGGTCATCGCAACGATCACACCCGCCGATCCCGCCCTGCTCGATGCGCGCATTGCCGCCGAGGCGCACGCGGCCGTCGCCGCCGCTCAGGCAACGCTGGCGGCCGCGGAAGCCGAGTTACAACTGGCCGTCCGTGAGCAGCAACGCGTCGCCACACTG
>JAEYPY010000058.1 GCA_023410295.1 Pseudomonadota bacterium
GGCCAATCCCCAGCCCGCCGCCTATTTGCTGGAGCGGCAGATGTCGGCCTTCACCGAGGCCTTCCGCGTGTTGCGTACGACTATCCTGTTTGCCGCTGGCCAGCCGCGCACACAGGTCGTGGCAGTCACCTCGGCGCTGCCGGGGGAAGGCAAGACCACTGTTTCCATTTGTCTTTCCCGCGTTGCGGCGCTCTCCGGCCAGCGTGTGCTCTTGGTCGATTGCGACTTGCGCCGCCGCTCGCTCAAGGAAGTGCTCGAGATCGAGCCGCCGGTGGGCCTGCTCCAGGTGCTCGCGGGCGAGTGCGATTGGCGCCAGGCCGTCTATCTCGACGAAGCCAGCGGCATGAGCGTGCTGCCGCTCAGCGGTTGGGGCTTCACGCCGAAAGAGATCTTCGGCGCTGAGGACATGAGCCGTCTACTGGCCGAGCTGCGCAACCATTTCGACCTGATCGTGCTCGATTGCGCGCCAGTGCTCGCGGTCGCCGAGACCCGCGTCGCCGTCGCCAAGGCCGACTGCGCCGTGATGGTGACCCGGTGGCAGAAATCACCGTTACGCGCGGTTCGCTCGGCGCTTCAGCAATTGCACGACGCCGGCGCCAACATTCGCGGCATCGCCTTGAATGGCGTCGATAAGCGCGTGCCAGGCTACTACTCGTACCCGACGTACGATTTCAGCGAGGCCTGAACGCCAACCTGAATCTAAGCTGAACGGCTCGCGGCGTTTGCGAGTTCTCCACAGCGATCTCGCATCAGACGCGAAGCAAAATCCGTACACGAACGGTGCAGCTTCGCCAGCGGGGCGAGCCTTACACAACTTCGTCTCCGATAGGCCTGTGAACGCTTGCAACTCGCGATTTCAAGCAGTTTATAGGGGATTGAGAGCGTACCCGCTTGAGAAGCAATCGGGGTCCGCGGGGAGCATCATGACCAAGCGCGTCAAAGCTAGCGAAGAACACGCTAGCAAGGCCAAGCCTCAGGCTTCCGCCGTGCGCGCCGCCACCCGCGCCGCGCCGTTCGCCATGGCGGCAGTCACCGCCGACGCCGCCGCTGCGCCGCGCATCGAGGTGGAAGTCGTCAGTGAAACCACGATCGCCCGCGCCGGCGCCTCGCGCATCGCGCCGATCGGCGGCTGGTCGAAGCGCGCATTCGATATCCTGGTCGCTTCGGCTGCGCTCATCGTGCTGGCGCCGCTGCTCGCGCTCATCGCTATTGCCGTGCGGATCGACAGCCCTGGCCAATCGATTTTCCGCCAAGAACGCGGCGGCATTAACGGGCGCACCTTCCTCATCTGGAAGTTCCGCACCATGTCGGTGATGGAGAACCGCGGCGTCGTGCAAGCGCGTCACCACGATGCGCGTATTACCCGCCTCGGCGCTTTCCTGCGCCGTTCCAGCTGGGATGAGCTGCCGCAATTGGTGAACGTGCTGATGGGCGACATGTCCATCATCGGCCCGCGTCCGCATGCGCTGGAACACGACATCCAGTTCGAGAAAGTCGATCCGCGCTACCCGCAGCGCAAGCGCGCGCGCCCCGGCATCACCGGCCTTGCGCAAGTCAGCGGCTGCCGCGGGCCCACCGAGACAGAAGAGAAGATCCGCGCCCGCACCGCGTACGATGTCGACTACGTCCGCCGCTGGTCCTGGGGTATGGACCTGCGCATCCTGATGGCGACGGCGGCGCTCTTCTGGAAGCACGATCCCGGCGCGCTTTGAGCCGAAATTAGCGAGCGGCGCGAGCGGCGTTTCTTGCATGCAGAAAATTGAAACTGCTGCGTGTCCGGCCTTGGGCCAGGACGCGCCCGCGGCATAGGATAGGAGAAGCCCGTGACGCGCTGCGGCGGCGGGCAAGAGAGAGGCGAGGCTAGTTCCATGAAGGTGCTGTTGACGGGTTCACGCGGCTATATCGGCACGGTGATGACGCCCATGCTGCAAAAGGCTGGGCACGAGGTGGTCGGCCTCGACGCCGATCTTTACCAGCGCTGCACCTTCGCCGAGGGCGGTGAGATCGTCGATATCCCGACCATCATCCGCGACACACGCGATGTTCGCCTGGAAGATGTGCAAGGCTTCGACGCCGTCATCCACCTCGCGGCGCTCTCGAACGATCCGCTCTCGAATCTCAATCCGAACCTCACCTACGACGTCAACCACAAGGCCAGCGTCCGTATCGCCGAACTCGCCAAGAAGGCCGGCGTGCGCAAGTTCATCTTCGCGTCGTCCTGCTCGAACTACGGCAAAACCGAAGGTGACGAGATGATCGACGAAACCGGCAAGCTCGCGCCGGTTTCCGCCTATGGTGAATCCAAGGTGCTGGTCGAGCGCGACGTGAAGCCGATGGCGGACGAAGATTTCTGCCCCGTGTTCATTCGCCCGGCCACCGCCTACGGCGTCTCCCCGCGCCAGCGCTTCGACATCGTGCTCAACAATCTCGTCGCCTGGGGCATGACCAAGGGCGTCATCCTCTTGAAGAGTGACGGCACGCCGATCCGGCCGATCGTCCATATCGAAGACATCTCGCGCGCCTTCATCGCCGCGCTCGAAGCGCCGGAGGACGTGGTCCGCGGAGAAGCCTTCAATGTCGGCCAGACCGCGCACAACTACACGGTCCGCCAGATCGCAGAGATCGTGCGTGACATCGTGCCGAACACGACGATCGAACTCACCAGCGAAGCCGGCCCCGATCCGCGCTCCTATCGTGTGAGCTTCGAGAAGATCAAAAAGACTCTGCCCGCCTTCCAGCCGAAATGGGACGCGGTCAAAGGCGCCGAGCAGCTCTACGCCGCCTACAAGAAGAGCGGCATTACCGTCGAGGAATTCGAAGGCACGCGCTACAACCGTATCGCCCACATCAAGAAGCTCTTGGCTGACGATCTGCTCAACAACGAGCTGCGTCCGACTTCGGAAGCGGTGGCCGCGGAATGAAATTCCACAAGACGACTTTGCAGGACGTCTATCTCATCGAGATGACGCCCTTCGGCGACAATCGCGGCTGGTTCGCGCGCTCCTTCTGCATGAAGGAGTTCGCCGAGCACGGCCTCGAAGTCAGCTACCCGCAGCACAACACCGGCTACTCGAAGACGAAGGGCACCATTCGTGGCATGCACTTCCAGGTCGACCCGCACTACGAAGTGAAGGTCGTCCGCGCGCTGCAGGGCGCGGTTTACGATGTCATCGTCGATATGCGCCCACATTCGAGCACCTACATGCAGTGGGAAGGCTTCGAGCTTTCGTTTGAGAACGGGCGCCAACTCTACGTGCCGCGCGGCTTTGCGCACGGCTACCAGACGCTGGTTGACGATACGCAGGTGAGCTATCTCTGCTCGGCCATGTATGTGCCGGATTCAAACGGCGGCTATCGCCACGACGATCCGGCCTTCGGCATCAAATGGCCGCTGCCGCTCAGCGAAATCTCCGACAAAGACAAAGCTTGGCCCGACTTCGTCCCGCCGGAAAAAAGCGGCGTGAAGCCGACCTCGATGCCGGTGCGGTTCTAAGCGTACGCGGACGCGCTCCTAGCTCGGCGCGCCGGCAAGGATCGCTTCCACCGCCAAGCGCCGCGCGTCTTGCTCCAGGCGCAGCCCACGCAGCGCGCGGATGATGCGCTCGAGCGATTCCGCGTCGAGCCGCGCGGGGCCGCCATCGCCTGCGGCGGCGACTGCGAGCAGGGCGCCTTCGGCCGTCGCGCCGCGCTCGACCGCCGCCGCCAACGCC
>JAEYPY010000112.1 GCA_023410295.1 Pseudomonadota bacterium
GCAAGACACCGCGCGCCGCGACATCACTGCGCATCCGCCGGGCCTTGAGCTGCGGCGCTTCAAGGACGCGAGCTTCATCGCCTGGGGCGTGATCGCAACGCTCGTGGGTCTCGGCACGCTAGTCGCGCTCGTGGGCGAGCTGGTGCATGACGGCGGCCATCGCCTGACGTCAGCCTTCTTCATGAGCTTTCCGTCTTCGAATCCAGCCGAAGCCGGCATTCTCTCGGCCTGGGTGGGTTCGATCCTGGTGATCATCACCACCGCCTGCTTCGCCATTCCGATCGGCGTGCTGGCCGGCGTCTATCTCGAAGAATATGCGCCGAAGAATTGGATTACGAGCGCGATCGAGATCGCCGTCAACAATCTCGCCGGCGTGCCCTCGATCATCTTCGGCCTGCTCGCGGTCGGCCTCTTCGTGCAGGTGATGGATCTTGGTCAGAGCATCCTCACCGCCGGCATTACGCTGGCGCTGCTGATCCTGCCGGTGGTGATCGTGGCGACGCGCGAAGCGGTGCGCTCGGTGCCACGCGAAATGCGCGACGGCGCGCTCGCGGTCGGCGCCACCAAATGGCAGACGACGCAGCATCACGTGCTGCCCTACGCGCTGCCGGGCGTCGTCACCGGCGTCATCATCGGCATTTCGCGCGCGATCGGCGAAACTGCGCCGCTCATCCTGATCGGCGGGCTCACCTTCGTCGCGTTTCTGCCGATCACGCGGCCCGGTGACGCCAAGTTCGAGATCATCGGCGCGGTCGATGAGTACGGCGCGCCGGTAACGCCGGATGCGACCGAGGGCGTGCGCATCGAGCACGATGGCGTCGTGGTGCTGCCGGACTTCACCGAAATGCCGGTCGAAGCAGGGCAAACCTATGAGCTGCCGCATGGCTCGACCGTGCAATCGGTCGCCAGCTGGGGCGATGCCATCGCCAGCTGGTCCCCGACCAATTGGCTTGGCTCGGACTTCACCGTGATGCCGATCCAGATGTTCAACTGGACCTCGCGTCCGCAGGCTGAATTCTTAGAGCTGGCGGCTGCAGCCGGCATCGTGCTGCTCGGCATTACGCTACTGCTTAATGGCACGGCCATCTGGCTGCGCTACAGGCTGCGCAAGCAGATCAAGTGGTAGGAGCGGCCAGAGAGCTTTAGCTCAGCGCGCGTTGGCTTCGCGCTGCAGGCGTTCTTCGCGCTTGATGCGACGCCGTTCCTTGGCGCGCTTCCGCAGATCGGCGAGCTTGTGCCAGAAGCGACGCCCGCGCTCCTTCGGCAGCGGCTCCAAGTTGCGGCGGAATTCTTCGGCGCATGCGCGCCAGGAATACTTCTCCGCCAGCGCGCGCGCATCATCGCGGCTGAGCCTCAGCGCTTCGAGACATGCCTTCTTCAGATCGCGGTCAACGATGCCGGCGCCCGTACCCGGCAAAATATCTTTCGGCCCCGGCGCGACAAATCCGGCGACAGGCGTACCGGTCGCCGCCGCTTCCAGGATCACCAGCCCGAACGTGTCGGTGAAGCTTGGGAAGACGAACACGTCGGCATCCGCATAGTGGCGCGCCAGCTCTTCGCCGAACTTGGACCCAACGAAATGCGCCTCGGGATATTTTTCCTGCAGCTCGACGCGCGCGGGCCCATCGCCGACCACCACTTTTGAGCCCGGTAAATCGAGTTCGAGGAAGGCCTCGATATTCTTCTCCACCGCGACGCGCCCGACATAGGCGAACACCGGCTTCGGCAGATCCTTGTAGAGCCCGCCGTCGATGCCGCGCTTGGACGGATGGAAAAGCTCGACATCGACGCCGCGGCTCCAGAGTGCTGTGTTGCGGAAGCCTTGCAGGCGCAATTGCTCCTGCATCGTCGGCGTCGCCACCATGACGCGGCCCGACCTGTCGTGGAACGCGTGCATGTAGCGATAGCCAGCCCATAGCGGAATCCACGGAAAGCGCGCGTGCACGTATTCGGGAAATTGCGTGTGGTAGCTCGTCGTGAACGGAAACTTGTGCTTGAGGCAAATCGCACGCGCATCCCAGCCGAGCGTGCCCTCAGTGGCGATGTGCACAGCGTCCGGTGCGAAGGCGAGGAAGCGATCTTCGACGTCATCGCGCGCGCCGAGCGCCAGCTTGATCTCCGAATAGGTGATGAGCGGCACGGTCTTGTAGCCATCGGCGGGCGAGACGACTTCGATCTCGCAGCCCATGGCTTGGAGCTCGCGCATCGTGTTGGCGAGTGTGCGCACGACGCCGTTCACCTGCGGCTCCCAGGCGTCGGTGACCAGCATGATCTTGGTGGCGAGCGGGGGCGTCTCGGCGCCGTCGGGGCTCGCCGCCTCGGCGGTAGGCGCAGGGGCTTCGGTACTCACGGGTGCGCTTCTGACCATGCGTGCGCCCGCCGTGCAATAGGGATTAAGGCAATAGGGCAGTGGAGCCGTATGGTGGACGCGCCCCTATTGCCTTATTGCCGTACTCCCCTATTCCCCTGAGCCTCATGTCCGACAACGTCACGCCGTTCCGACGCCCGCCGAAGCGCCCGGTCGCGCCGCAGCAGCGCGGCGGCATGGGCTTCAAGACGCACCGCGGCAAGGTCGTGCTGGTGCACATCCTGACGCTGGCGTGCTTTGCCGTGCCGTTCGTGTTTGGCGGCGTGCCCATGGTGCAGCTCATCGGCCTTGGCTTCGGCATCGCCGGCGCGGTGGTCGCTTACACAACGCGCCCCGAAGCGACGCCGTGGGCGGCGACGCATCACGAGCAGGCGCTGCGCACGCTGCTGTTTGCGTTCCTGGCGATGACTCTGCTCAGCCTGCCAAGCTACGTCATCCCGCGCGGCGCCGGCCCGGATGTCACGGGCGTCTACATGCAGATCTACTTTTGGGGCCAGCTCATCGTGCTGATCTGGGCGGGGCTGCGCGCGCTGGTCGGACTGGTGCTCGGCGTGATGCGGCGGGCGGTGCCGAATCCGCGTGGCTGGCTGGTCTAGGCCGCCCCTGAAGGCGCGACGGCCGTTGTCTCGATCTCGATGAGCGCTTCGTCTTCGATCAGCGCGCTGACTTCGACCACCGCCATAGCCGGAAAGGTCTTGCCCAATTTCTCCCGCCAGATAGCGCCGATCTCGGCTTGGTTCTCGACGTAGGCGCGCTTGTCAGTGATGTACCAGGTCATGCGGACGATGTGTTCGGGACCGGCGTTGGCGCAGCGGAGCACGGCGAGCGTGTTGTCAATCGCTTGTGCAAATTGCGCCGGCAGCGTCGTCGCCTCGAATTTGCCGTCCGGCGTCCAGCCGACTTGACCGGCGACGAAGATGAGGCGCCCTTCGGCTTCGATGCCGTTGGCATAGCCTCTCGGCCGCGGCCAACCGGGCGGAAGCAAAGTTCTCATGACGGGGCTCCGGCGAAGCGTTCGATGGCGGCGCGCAGATTCGCAGGCCACGGCTCGGCCTTCATCGACGCAAGATCGGTGAAGACGATGGTCTGATCGAAGCGCGCGACCGTGCGGCCATCGACGGCGGCGATGTGCTTCAGCTGGCAGGACGAGCGCCCAAGCGCCTCAACGCCCAGACTCTGCTGCAGCGGATCGCCGATGCGCACGGGCCCGACGAACTCGGTTTCGAACCGCACGGTCGGCACGCCCTTCTTCTGCGTAACATGCAGCTGGCCGAACGGATGGCCGAGCGCGGCGAACCAGTCCTCCACCATCTCGTTCACCAGCCCGAAGAAGCGCGGATAGAAGATGATGCCGGCCGGATCGCAGTGCGCGAAGCGGATGATGGTCTCGCGCGTGAAACGGCTCATGACGCCCCTTCGCGGAGTTTGAAGCGCTGCAGCTTTCCTGTTTGCGTTTTCGGCAGTTCGCTGACGAATTCGATCGCGCGGGGATACTTGTAAGGCGCGATCGTCGCCTTCACATGCTCTTGCAGCGCGCGCGCGTCGGCGCCGGCGCCGGATTTGAGCACGACGAAGGCCTTGACGATCTGGCCGCGCTCGTCATCGGGCGCGCCGATGACGGCACATTCGGCCACGGCCTCGTGCGTCAGCAGCGCGTTCTCCACTTCGGGCGCGCCGATATTGTAGCCGGACGAGATGATCATGTCGTCGGCGCGGGCGACGTACCAGAAGTAACCATCCGCATCGCGGCGATAGATATCGCCGGTGACGTTCCAGCCATTGACGACGTAGTTCTTCTGCCGCGCATCGGCGAGATAACGGCAGCCAGTGGGACCCTTGATTGCGAGTCTTCCTTCGCCTTCGCCGTCGAACGGCCGATCATTCTCATCGAGCAGCGTCGCTGCGTAGCCGGGCACGGCCTTGCCGGTGGCGCCGGGGCGGATGTCTTCGCCGCCGGCGGAGACGAAGATGTGAATCATCTCGGTTGAGCCGATGCCATCGAGGATGCGGATGCCGGTACGCTCGAACCATTGATCCGACGTCGCCTTCGGCAAGTGCTCGCCGGCGGAAACGCAGGTGTGCAGTGAGGCGAGCTTGCTCAAGTCCTGCTTCATCAGCGCGCGATAGCCTGTGGGCGAGGTGAAGAGGGTGGTGGCCTTGTGCTTGGCGATCGTGTCGGTGAGCACGTCGAAGCCCGGCTTATCGCAAATCACCGTCGCCGCGCCGACGCTGGCGGGGAAGATGACGCCGGCGCCGAGGCCAAAGGTGAAGGCGAGCGGCGGCGTGCCGATGAAGATGTCCGTCGGTTCGGGCTTTAGCACGTGACGCGAAAAGGTTTCCGACATCGCGGCGATGTCACGGTGAAAATGCACGCAGCCTTTCGGCGTGCCGGTGGTGCCGGAGGTAAAGGCGATGAGCGCGGGATCGTCCGCGGCGGTGGCGATCGGCGCGAACGTCGCCGGCGCGTTGGCCATGCGTTGTTCGAGGTCCTCCGTCGAAATGAGATGCTTCAGCACAGCCGCTTCGGTGCGCGCCTGCTCAAGCTCGGCCGTGCGATGCGTGTCGGCGATGGCGTGCGAAATTTGCGCCTTGTTGAGGATGACGGCCAGTTCGTGCGGGCGCAGCATCGGCATGGTGCCAACGGCGACGCCGCCGGCGCGCCACACGCCCCACCAAAGCGGGATCGAGAGCCGCGTGTTGGAGGAATGGATCAGGACACGATTGCCCGGCACAAGGCCGTATTCGTGCGTCAGCACATGCGCGATACGCGCGGCTTCAGCAAGAAGCGCGTCATAGCTCAGCGCCGACGTGGCGAAGAGAACGGCGTTACGCGCGCCGTGGCCATTGGCGACCGCGGCATCCAGCATGCTGCTCGCATTGTACTGCGCCGGAAATTGCAGCCCCGGCAGTGTGAACTTGAACTCGGGCCATTGATCGCGCGGCGGAAGATTGTCGCGCACGAAGCTGTCGATGTGCGCGCTCATGCTAATTGCCCTCGAAGACGGGTTTCTGCTTCGACGCGAAGGCGACATAGGCGCGCTCGAAGTCCTTGGTCTGCATGCAGATGGCCTGCGCCTGCGCTTCGGCTTCGAGCGCTTGCTCCAGACTCATGTTCCATTCCATGTTGAGCTGGTTCTTAGTCATGGAATGGGCGAAGGCGGGGCCGTTGGCCAAATCGCGCGCGAAGTTCTGCGCTTCGGCAAGCGGCGCTTCGACGATGCGGTTGTAGAAACCCCAAGCCGCGCCTTCTTCGGCGCTCATGCTGCGGCCGGTGTATAGCAGCTCGCTCGCGCGTCCGTGGCCGATGATGCGCGGCAGGATTGCGCACGCGCCCATGTCGCAGCCGGCAAGACCAACGCGGGTGAAGAGAAACGACGTCTTCGTATTGGTGGAAGCAAAGCGAATGTCGCTCGCCATCGCCAGGATCGCGCCGGCGCCGGCGCAGACGCCTTCGACAGCGGTGATGATCGGCTGCGGGCAGGCGCGCATGGCTTTGACG
>JAEYPY010000251.1 GCA_023410295.1 Pseudomonadota bacterium
GCTGTTCTGCGTGCTCGCGGGCTTCTTCTCCTTCAATCGCATGGAGAAGGAATTCTGGCCGGCTGGGCGCGGCGACGGCGTCTCCATCAACGCGGTCTGGCCCGGCGCCAGCCCCGAAGACATGGAAACCCAGGTCATCGTCCGCATCGAGGAAGCGACGGCCGACCTCGACAACGTCAACTGGGTGCGCTCGCGTTCGAGCGAAGGCTATGGCTGGGTGAACATCTCGGCCGATCCCGGCGTCGATGTCGACGCGATGACCGAGGAAGTGCGCTCGCGCGTGTCTTCCATCAGCGGTCTGCCGCAAGGCATGGAGCCGATCCAGGTCTCGCGCCAGGTCGGCCGCAACTGGTCCATCATTCTCGGCGTGCACGGCAATGTCAGCGAGCGGCTGCTGCGCGACACGGCAGAACGTCTGCGCGACCGGATCTCGACTCTGCCAGGCGCTGCCAACACCATCGTCGTCGGCGTGCGCACGCCTGAAGTCTCGCTCGAGGTGTCGGAAGCTTCGCTGCAGGCCTGGGGCCTCACCTTCGACGACGTCGCCCGCGCCGTGCGCGCCAACTCGCTCAATATCGGCGCCGGCGCGGTCCGCACCGACGACGGCAACTTCCAGCTCCAGGCGCGCAACCTCGCCGACACCCAGCTCGACTTCGAAAACATCATCATCCGCCAGACGCCCGACGGCGGCGCCGTGCGCGTCGGCGATGTCGCCACCGTGGTCGATGGCTTTGAGGACGTGAACCTGTATTCGCGCATGAACGGCGAGCCCTCCGCGCTCGTGACGATCATGACCGCCGACCGGTTCAACATCTGGAAAACCGACGAAGCCGTACGCGAAGCGCTCGAAGAGATGCGCGCCCAGGCCCCGACTGGCGTGCAGATCACCACCATCTACAACGAAGCCGAGGACTACAACTCGCTCGTCGGCATCCTGCTGCAAAACGCCGGCCAGGGCTTTTTCCTGATCTTCGTGCTGCTGCTGCTGACGCTGCATCCCAAGGTCGCCTTCTGGGCCACATTAGGCGTGATGACCGCCTTCGCCGGCTCGTTCTTCATCCTCCCGTACGTCGATGTCTCGCTCAACTTCATGAGCGTGTTCGGCTTCCTCTTGGTGCTTGGCATCATGGTCGATGACGCCATCATCGTCGGCGAGGCCGTCTATGAGAGGGCCGAGCGCGGCCACACCGGCGCCGACGCCTCGATCCTGGCGACGCAATTGGTGCTGAAGCCGCTGATGGCCTCGGTCATCGTCACCATGATCGCGTTCAGTCCGTGGATGCTGATCGAGGGCGACGCGCGTCAGTTCACCCGCGCCATCTCCATCGTCGTCATGTCGACGCTGGTGTTCTCACTGATCGAGAGCCTCATCATCCTGCCGGCGCACTTGGCGCACGTCGAAAAGCCGAATCCCACCGGCAACAGCATCATGAGCCGGCTGATGCGCATTCAGCAACGCTGCGCGCACTCGGTGCTTTGGGTGGCCAAGCACATCCACGGCCCTCTGGTGCGCCGCGCCGTCAAGCTGCGCTACCTTACATGGGCGATCTTCGCCGTGGCGATGGTGCTGGGCGTTGGCCTCATGGTTTCGGGCCGCGTGAAGCAGACCTTCATGCCTGAGGTCGAAGGCGACTTCATGATCGCCTCGATCACACTGCCGCAGACAACGCCCTTCTCACGCATGGAGCAGGTGGCAGAGCAGCTCGACGCCGCACGCCGCGCGCTCGAAGAGCAGACCGCCGACATCGCCGTCGAAGATCCCAACACCGGGCATATGTCGCGCGGCGTGGTACGCTCCTGGAGCCAATCGATCGAAGAAAACTCGATCCGCGCCTATGTCGGCCTGACGCCGCCAGAAAGCCGCCCAGCCCTGCGCTCGCGCGAAGTCACCGAACGGCTCGAAGAATTGCTCGGCGAAGTGCCAGACGCCGACGAGATCAGCTTCTCGCTCTCAGGCGGCGGCTCGCCGGCGATCGAAATGGCGCTGATGGGCGAGAACAAGGAAGACCTTGAACTCGCCGTGGAAGAGCTGAAAGCGCGCCTGCTGCAATTCGGCGACGTCACCAGTGTCCGTGACAGCCAGGACGCGGCCATCGAAGAATTGCGCTTCACGTTGCTGCCGGGCGCCGAACAGCTCGGCATCACGCTGGGCGATCTGACGCGCCAAGTGCGCCAGGCTTATTTCGGCGAAGAAGTGCAGCGTCTGCCGCGCGACGGCGACGACGTGCGCGTCTATGTCCGCTATCCGCGCGACGACCGCCGCACGCTGGAAAGCCTCGGCAGCTTCCGCGTCCGCACCAATGACGGCCGCGAAGTCCCCCTTGCCGCTGTGGCCACCTGGGAGTTCGCGCCGGGCGTCACCGGGCTCGACCGCCGTCAGCGCATGAGCTCGATCCTGGTCACGGCCGACCTCGTCAACGCCGAAGCGCGCAACGCCATTATGCGCACGCTCGACCAGGAATTCTGGCCCGAATTCGAAGCCCGCTACTCAACTGTCACGCGCCGCGCCGTCGGCGAAGCCGAGGGCCAGCAGGAATTCATGCAGCAATTCATGCAGCTGATCCTGCTCGCCTTCGCTGGCATCTACTTCCTGCTGGCGGTGACGTTCCGCTCCTACGCGCAGCCGGCGATGATCCTCTGCGTCATCCCGTTCGCCATGGTCGGGGCGCTGCTGGGGCACCTCATCTTCGGCGTCAGCTTCGCGCTCTTCTCTTGGCTCGGCGTCATCGCCGCTATCGGCGTCGTCGTGAACGACAACGTCGTCCTGGTGGACCGCGCCAACCAGATCCGCGGCTATTTCGGCCTTCGCATGAAGCGTCCCGGCAATGCGCTCCTCCCCGAGGAGGAAGGCTGGGAGCCGCACGAGTTCACGCTGCCGAACGGGCAAGTGGTAGAGTATGTCGGCATCGCGCCTGACCTTGAGCCGCACGAAGAGATGATCGCCGAAGGCGCCGCTTCCGGCTTCCAGCAAGGTCCGATCGAGCTCAAGACCTCAGATCAGATGCGCTGGGACGCCTCGGAATACCGCGAGCGCGCGGCGGAGCTGGAGGCGCTCGGTTTCCAGGTCATGCGGGTCAAGGCTGAACGCGGCATTACGGAAGCCTCGGTCTCGCGCTTCCGCCAAATCTTCCTGACCTCCGTCACCGAGTTCGTCGGCACCTCGCCGATGATCCTGGAGAACGCCGCCATCGTGCAGTTCCTGAAGCCGATGGTCCTTTCCCTCGCGTTTGGCGTGCTCATCTGCATGCCGGCGACCTTGATCCTGACGCCCGCCTTCTACATGATCGGGATCGACATCAAACGGGTCGTGACCGGGTTCTTCGGATTCTACGGACGGCTCTATGGGGGCCGCCGCAAACTGGCCGCGGCGGAATAAGTCGAACGTTCGGAGGGAATACAAAATGATCATGATGACCCGTCGCGCCATGGGCGCGTCGTCGCTCGCGCTATTGGCGGGCTGCGCTACCGGCGCCGAAACCGCGACGGAAACGCCGCGTCCGAGCGCTGCGATCGGCTCGTTCGGCGTCGATCTCGCCGCGCGCGATCTCTCAGTCGATCCGGGCGATGACTTTTTCCGCTACGCCAACGGCACGTGGCTCGCCAACACGCCGGTGCCGGACGATCGCACCCGCTGGGGCACGTTCGATATCCTGCGCGAAAAAGCCGACAACGATATGCGCGTCATCATCGAAGAAGTCGCGCTGGCCGGCGGCGCGCCAGGTTCGAACCAGCAGAAGATCGCCGACTACTACAATTCCTTCCTGAACCAGGACGCGATCGACGCGGCCGGCATGGCCCCGGTGCAGCCCGAGCTGCAGCAGATCGCGGCGCTGCGTAATCACGAAGAGACTATCCGCTTCATCTCGACGCCCGGCGTCGCCGTCCCCTCGCCGATTGGCGTCGGCGTCACGCTCGATGAGCGCAACCCGGACCGCTACGTCACGGCCATTAGCCACGGCGGCCTCGGCCTGCCGGAGCGCGAATATTATCGCCGCACCGACGGCGAATTCCCGAACATCCGCAACGCCTATGTCGCGCACATCGAGCGCGTGCTGACGCTCGCCGGCATCGACAATCCCGGGCCCAAGGCGCGCTCGATCCTCGAACTGGAAACGCAAATCGCCGAACGCCACTGGCCGATCGCCGATCGCCGCGACCGCGAGCGCACCTACAATCTGAAGAATCGCGCCGAGATCCGCGCGCTGAGCCGCCGCTTCCCGTGGGACGCGATGTTCGACGCCAGCGGCATGGCCAATGTCGAGGAGGTGGTGATCTCCGAGCTTTCGGCCATGGGCCCGCTCGGCGATCTCTTCGTCGCAACGCCGGTTGCCACCTGGAAGAACTACCTCTCGTATCACCTGGTCAAAAACAACGCCGCCGTGCTGCCGAAGGCGGTCGATGACGAAGTGTTCGACTTCTTTGGCCGCACACTGAACGGCCAGCCGGCGCAACGCGAGCGCTGGAAGCGCGCGGTGCAAGCCACCAACGGCGCGCTCGGCGAAGCTATCGGCCAGATCTACGTGCAGCGTCATTTCCCGCCGGAAGCCAAGGCGCAAATGACCGAACTGGTCGAGAATCTCCGCACCGCCTACGGTCAGCGCATCGACGCACTGACTTGGATGTCGCCAGAAACCAAAGTGGTCGCGCGCGAGAAGCTCGCCACCTTCCGTCCGAAGATCGGCTATCCTGATCGCTGGCGCGATTACTCGGATCTAGAGGTTCGCCCGAACGACGCTTACGGCAACGCCAAGCGCCGTTCTGTGTGGGATTGGAATTTCGATCTAGCCCGTTTGCCGCGTCCGACCGATCGCGAAGAATGGTTCATGCCGCCGCAGACGGTGAACGCCTATTACAACTCGGTGTTCAACGAGATCGTCTTCCCGGCCGCGATCCTGCAGCCGCCGTTCTTCGATCCCAACGCCGACCCGGCCGTCAACTACGGCGCCATCGGCGGCGTCATCGGCCACGAAATGGGCCACGGTTTCGACGACCAGGGCGCGAAGTCCGATGCGCACGGCGTGCTGCGCGATTGGTGGAACGCCAATGACGTCGCGGCCTTCACGCAAGTCACCGACCGCCTGGTGGCGCAGTACAACGCCTTCTCGCCGCTCGAAGGCATCAACGTGAACGGCCGCCTGACGCTCGGCGAAAACATCGGCGACAATGGCGGCCTGCAAGTCGCCTATCACGCCTACAAGCTGTCGCTCGATGGTCAGGAAGCGCCGGTGCTCGATGGCATCACTGGCGATCAGCGCTTCTTCCTCGGCTGGGCGCAAGCCTGGCGCGCCAACATCCGCGACGCTGCGCTGCGCAACCAGATTTTGACCGACCCGCACTCGCCTGCCGTCTATCGCTGCAACGGCACGGTGCGGAATATGGATCCCTGGTACGCCGCGTTCGAGGTGACGCCGGATGACGACCTCTATCTCGCGCCCGCCGATCGCGTGACGATCTGGTAAGCGCCGGACAGTGCAAAGATTAAGGGGAGCGGTGCAGACCGCTCCCCTTTTTCATGGTTCGCTCAAAGGACCGCCGGCTTCCAGGCGGCACACGGTGCTTCAGCTTCAAACCTTGTGCAGGATGAAATAGCGTATGCCGGCTGGAAGCCGGCGATCTTCGGAGTTTACTCCGGATATTTCGCCGCCATCCGCGTCCAGCTCTTCGCGACCAGTTCACGCAGCACGCCCACGTCCACATCCGCCAGCTTGTTGAGGTAGAGGCAGCTCCGGCCCGTCTTGTGCTTGCCGAGCTTCTTCATCAGCGGCTCGCCCTCGTAGCCGTCCATCAGATAGAGCACGAGATTGGCCTTGCGCGGACTGAAGCCAAGCCGCGGCCACGTCGCGCCATTGGGCAATGCGTATTCGCCATAGCCAATGATAGTCGGACCCCACATCGCCGGCTTCTCGCCCGTGATCTCGCGCATCAGCTTGTCGACGGTCTTCGCATCCTTCCGCCGCGTCTCGTCTTCAACAGCCGCAATGAATTGCGTGACTGAGGCTTTGGTCTTTTGCGTCGTCGGTTCAGCCATGCGGCTCACCCAGTCTTGATCGCGTCATCGGCAATCAGCAAAACACCAACAACGCGCCCGTTCTAATCGAATGCTCTGCGAACCCGTGGAGCTTCGCGCAAAGCATTGCGGCGATCGGGTGTTGCTCCCACGCCGCGCGCGGCATGGGCTTCGACTTGAACAAGCTCCAACCTTTGCCTTCCTTCCGTTCCTTCTCGATCGCCGCGTGGAAACGTGCGCTTTCGTAATCGACCAACAGCTCGCTCGGCAGTTCAAGCGCAGCCGCTACGCGGGCGCATTCGCGTCTCAGCGCATGGCTAGACCCAACCCAACCGTAGGCTTGATCGCCAGCAATAATCACGCGATCGAAGTCTTGTGGCGTGTAAAAGCCTTCGGCGTCACTGTGCATGATCAGATGATCAAAGAGACGCGACGATGGTTTCGCGAGCGTCCCGGGCGCCGCCCCCTCATTCTCATTCACAAACTCGGCCCCGTAGCGCGCGTAGAGCGGATCGTGCATGGCCTGCTCATTCGGACCTAACGGCGGAGGCAGGCGATTGTCGTATTGAAGATGCGCCGCGCACCGTCGCAAGTAATGCAGCCCGGAGTAGCCATACGTACTCGCCGAATGAACAGCGGACTCGGCAGGATCGACGTGCGCAGCCAAACCAGCACTCACCAGAACGCCATCGAGCCTCCGAAGGTCCTCTCGAAACCACTCGGCGCCTTGCTCGTCGTTGACGGTCAGATCCGCCAGCATGCCGACTTCAAGCGCGAGGCCCATGACTTACAGCCCCTTCGGCGAACCAAGCCAGCCGGCCCGCGCGGCGATCAGCGCGCACACAAGAGCCGCAAACGCGCCGGCGGCGAGCATGAATGGCTCGGACCCGCCGCCCATGGCCCCGCCGCTGACGGCGTTGCCGATCCTGCTGGCAATCCAAACGGCGGCAACGCCATAGAGCGGGCTCAGAAACACCCGCTGCATTGGCGCTGGCGCGAACGCGAACAAGAGTCCCGTCAGCAGCGCGGGCGCAAAACCCATCCAGTAGCCAAATATCACGAACATGATCGCTGCGCCGAGCGTGAGCGCAACCGCACCGGAAGCGGTCGAGGGGTCCATCAGCATCAGCATCAGGAAGAATGCGCAAACCGCCAGCGCACCGATCGCCGGGCCCAGCGCCGCGAACAGCAACACGGTAGGCAGGCGCTTGGGGCCGGCGGGTTGAAGTGCGTCAGTTGTCACTTCACAACCCCTTTACGATCTCATCCGTCATCTTCTTCGCGTCGCCGAACAGCATCATGGTGTTGTCGCGGAAGAAGAGTTCGTTCTCGACGCCGGCGTAGCCCGAGCCCATGCCGCGCTTCACGAACAGCACGGTCTTCGCCTTCTCCACGTCGAGGATCGGCATGCCAAAGATCGGCGATTGCGGGTCGGTCTTGGCCACCGGATTGGTGACGTCATTGGCGCCGATCACATACGCCACGTCGCACTGTGAAAACTCGTTGTTGATGTCTTCGAGCTCGAACACTTCGTCATACGGCACGTTGGCTTCCGCCAGCAGCACGTTCATGTGCCCCGGCATGCGGCCCGCGACGGGGTGAATCGCGTACTTCACCTCGACGCCTTCCTTCTTCAGCATATCGGCCATTTCGCGCACGCTGTGCTGCGCTTGCGCGACGGCCATGCCGTAGCCCGGCACGATGATCACCTTCGACGCATTCTTCATGATGAAGGCCGCATCGTCGGCGCTGCCTTGCTTCACCGGGCGCGTCTCGGTCTTGGCCGCCGCAGCGCCGCCATCGGCGGTGCCGAAGCCGCCGAGGATGACGCTGATGAAGCTCCGGTTCATGCCTTTGCACATGATGTAGGAAAGGATCGCGCCCGAAGAGCCGACCAGCGCGCCGGTTATGATGAGCGCGACGTTCTCCAGCGTGAAGCCGAGCGCCGCCGCGGCCCAGCCGGAATAGGAATTCAGCATCGAGACGACGACCGGCATGTCGGCGCCGCCGATCGGAATGATGAGCAGCACGCCGATCAGCAACGACAGCGCCGCCAGCGCCCAGAAGTGCCACTCGATCGTGCCGTATGCGCGCATCATCATCACAATGAGCGCGACGATGGCGAGCGCGATGGCGATATTGATGAGGTGGCGCCCCGGCAGCATAATCGGCGCGCCTGACATGTTGCCGTTGAGCTTGGCGAACGCGATCACCGAGCCTGTAAACGTAATCGCGCCGATCGCCGCGCCGAGCGAAAGCTCGATCAGCGACTGCATGTGGATCGGCTGTCGCAGGAGATACGCGCCGACATTCTCATGCTCGGCGATGCCGAAGCTCTCAGGCGCATAGAACGCCGCCGCCGCCACCGCGACAGCCGCCAGGCCCACCAGCGAGTGAAACGCCGCCACCAGTTGCGGCATTGCCGTCATCTTGATCGAGCGTGCGATCAGCGCGCCGATGCCGCCGCCGATCACCACCGCCGCAACGATGATGATCAGCGTCGTCATGTCGAGATCCACCAAGAGCAGCGTCGTGGCGATAGCGATCGCCATGCCGATCATGCCGAAGGTGTTGCCCTGCCGGCTGGTCTCGGGACTGGAGAGCCCGCGCAGCGCCAGGATGAAGAGCACGCCGGAAACGAGATAGGCGAGCGCGGCAAGATCAGCGTTCATGTCAGCCCCTAGGTCCGAACCTGCGCCAGCGCTGCCAGCCTGAAAGCAAGGTCAGCGCCGGCGCGGCGAAGAAGATGATGGCCGCCAGCCAAGCCGGCCAATTCCAGATTTCCGTCGCGCCGAGATAAGCCAGCACGTTGCCGACGATCGGCACGAACGCGAGCACGGCGCCAATGATGGTGGCGATCAGCGCCGGCAGATCGAACGCTTGCTGCACCCACTCGATGACGATGAACACCTGCAGCACGCACAGCGCCACCCAGGCGAAAGCGATCAAGCACCCCACCCCGGCGCAGCCGGCGACCTGAATGCGGAAGCGGCGCATGTCTTCGCGCGCGCGCGTGCGGTCGAACGTGTGCGCCGCCACCGCCGGTTCGTGCCCGAGCTCGCCGCGCGCGATCATCGCCGCTTGGCGCATCTCGTCATCGTTGACGACGCCCTCTTCACCGGCTTCCAGCACCTTCGGTTCGAACGCTTCGACCGAAAAGAACAGCCGCTCGATCGGCTCGGGGATCGGCGTTAGGCGCCCATCGCGCTGCGCGCGCCAGGCATCGAGGAAACGGCGCGCGAACGCCTCGGCGGACAAGCGTCCATCGAGGTAAGCGTCGATCAGCGCGCGCCAATCTCCGGGCGTCACGTCAGCGCTTCTCTTTCTTCTTGTACATCGCCAGCATGCGCTGGGTGACGAGGAAGCCGCCGAAAATGTTGACCGACGCGAGCGCGACGGCGAGGCCGCCCATGCCTTTCGCGATCCAGCCGCCATCGACATTGGCGCTTGCCGCCGCCGCGATCAGCGCGCCGACGATGATCACCGAGGATATCGCGTTGGTGACGGCCATCAGCGGCGTGTGCAGCGCCGGCGTCACCGACCAGACCACGTAATAGCCAACGAAAATCGCCAGCACGAAGATGGCGAGATAGAAAACGAACGGATCAACCGCGTCCATAGGCCCCTCATTGGATTCGGTACGGGACTAAGCGATGGATGCGACGCGGGGTCAACACAAACCCGTTTCCCGGCCAAGTGCGCGCAAGCAGAGCCGTGGACCGGAGATCAGCTCCCGAAACGTTCCCGGCACGCATCGGCGGCGGCTTCGCGCTCGGCTGCGGGCTGGCTGCGCCAGAAGTCCTTGGCGGCGCTGGCGGCGTAGCGGCCGGTCATGCCTTCCAGCCCCTCGGCGCGGTTGAGCCGCTCCAGGATCGCGCCCAGCGTCGCCGCCCAGTCCCCGCTCGCGCCGCGCGGATAGGTGAGCACATCGAGATTGCCGACAGCCGCAACCGCGCCGGCGCAGCTGCTGAGATTTTGGGCGGAATCCGATTGTGCGGCGGCAGGCGCCGTTACGAGCGCGGCCATCAACATGAATGCGGCGCCGGTGCGGATGAGCGGCATGAAACGTCCTCCTCGCGCGGGCGCGCGTAGGGCCCCGCTTCAGATAGTCTCGTACGAGGCGTCGGCGCGGACAATAAGGCCGCTGCTGTCGAGCTCGTGATGCTCCGCGGCGCGCTCGCCGCGATGATTACGATAGATCAAGGTATGCCCGCGCGCGCCAACGAGAATGGCTTCCGGCTTAAACACCAGGTTCGGCGCGCGCTCGAGCGCCTTTTCGATATAGAGCCGCAGCAGCTCGCGCCCATGAATCACGCCATCGGGCGAAAAGCCGAGCGCGGCGATGTAAGGCGATGAGAACTCGATGTCCTCAGAATATAGCGACATGATGCGGTCGAGGTCGCGCGCGTTGAAAGCGTCGTAATAGCGGCGGGCGAACTCGATATCGTTCATGCGGCGCCGACTTTGGCTTCTTGGGGCGCGAAATGCGGATGCACCAACGCGCCGCCGCGCGTCAGCATCGCGCCCTTGATGATCTCATCGTCCCACGCCGGCGCGAACGCCTTGCTGTCCTTGTCCGTCAGCAACGGCAGCAGCGCGAGCACGTTCTTGGCGTAGAGCGAAGACGCATCGGCCGGCAAACGCGCGGGAAGATTGGTGAAGCCCATGACCTTCACGCCGCCAACGTCCACAAGCTCATCGGGTTTCGACAGCGGGCAATTGCCGCCCTGCGCCACAGCAAGATCGACGATCACCGAACCCGGCCGCATCGAACGCGCCTGCGCCTCGGTGACGAGCGTCGGCGCGGCCCGGCCTGGGATCAGCGCCGTGGTGATGACGATGTCCTGCTTGGCGATGTGCTCGGTGATGAGCGCTGCCTGCTTGGCCTGGTATTCAGCGCTCATGGCCTTGGCATAGCCAGCCGCGGTTTCGGCCTGCTTGAACTCTTCGTCTTCGACGGCGACGAATTTGGCGCCCAGCGACGCCACCTGCTCTTTCGTCGCCGGCCGCACATCGGTGGCGCTGACGACAGCGCCAAGGCGCCGCGCCGTGGCGATGGCCTGCAGCCCCGCAACGCCGACGCCCATGACGAACACCTTCGCCGCCGCGACCGTGCCCGCCGCCGTCATCATCATCGGAAACGCGCGCCCGTAGAGCGCCGCCGCTTCGATCACGGCGCGATAGCCGGCAAGGTTGGCTTGGCTCGAGAGCGCGTCCATCGCTTGCGCGCGGGAAATGCGCGGAATGAACTCCATCGCCACCGCGTCGACCTTGGCCGACGTCAGCGCATCGACCGCGGCGCGATCGCCATAAGGCTCAAGCAGCGCCGCCAAACCGGCGCCCGGCTTCATCGCCCCAATCTCGACATCCGTCGGCCGGCGCACTTTGACGACGAGGTCGGCGCTTCCAATCGCGCCATCGGCGGCGATCTCGGCGCCAGCGGCGGCGTAGAGCTCATCGGGATAAGAGGCCGCGCTCCCAGCGCCACTCTGCACACTAACCTTGTGGCCCAGCGCGGTGATCTTTTTCACCGTCTCCGGCGTGGCGGCGACGCGGGTCTCCCCCGGCGCGCTCTCCTTGAGAACGGCGATCTGCACCGGCTCAACCCATCATGTTGTTGAGTGCGGGCATGATCAGCCCGCCGAGCCCCAGAATAACCCAGAGCGCGATCTGAACCGCCCAATAGACGCCCGAAAGCCGGAAGGTCGTGCCGAGCGCGACGCCGATGATCACAACGACAACGAGGCCCGTCCACCAACCGAGGCCAATCGCGAACGCCAGCGTCAGCAGAGCAATCGCCTGGGCGAGCAACCCGCCGACCCAGACCGTCGCCATCAGGAAGCTGTGGAAGGTCTCCTTCTGGTCCTGGATGTCCATCTGCCCGCGCGCTTCGCTTTGCGCCATGTTGCTGATCTCCCAAAACACCAGCGCCGGGATGTAAACCGCGCCGCCGGGGCGAACAAGCGCCTCGCCGTCGCGGGGGGCTTAGCGGCGCGCCAGGCGGCGCTGGCGGTCCGAGACCGAGACGAAGCTGACTTCAGCGCCCTCGAACCGGGCCGCGGTCAGCGTGCCGGAAGCATAGGCCCCCGTGTCCACGGCGATGCGGCGGCTGTCGGCATAGGGCTTCTCCACCGGCGTGTGGCCATGAACGATGCGATGCGAGAACGGCCGCTTGCTGGCGATGAAGCGCTCGCGTGACCAGAACAGGTCCTCGTCCGCCTGCTCCTCAAGTGAACGCGCGGCATCGACGCCGGCATGCACGAAGGCATAATCACCCAGCGCCACGTAGCGTTCGAGCCCCTGCAAGAACTCAAGCTGCGCCGGCGGGATGGCGGCGCGGAGCGCCTCGGCGGCGGCGCGCCATTCCTCCTCGCTGGCGCCGCGGGGCGCGGGCGGCTGGACGCCGTAGGAGATCAGCGTCTCGGCCCCGCCCTGCACCACCCAGGCGCGGTTCTCCAGCGGTGCTTCGAGAAAAGCGAGCATGTATTGCTCGTGATTGCCTTTAAGGTAGCGTCGCTCGTAGCTGGCGGGCCGGCCGCTCAGCAGCAGATCGAGCACGCCCGGCGAGTCGGGGCCCCGGTCGACATAATCGCCCAGGAAAATCACCATCGGCGGCCCGCCGGCCCGTTGTTCATCGCCAGCGCGCTCTTCCAGCAGCATTAGTAAATCATGCAGCAGGTCCGAGCGGCCGTGGATATCGCCCACGGCAAAGCCCACGCGCCCGTCCGGAAACGTGGCGGCGGCGGGCTGCTGGCGCTGGAGTAATCGGCCGAGGACCATGATCTCCGAATCTAAGGTCAGCAGCGCGCTGCTGACAATGTGGTTCCCCCCGCGCTCTTGATGCTTAAGCCGAACGCATAACGCCGTTAACCGCAATGTTGGGGAATATTGTCGCGGCGTTGCAGCAAGCTCTGGTCCCATCTTTGCTTCCCACTATTGATAGCGTAGGGACAGCGCCAGGACGCCGCATTCATGACATCGCCATTCTGGCACAACCGCCGTACGTTTCTTCGCGTGCTGGTGCTCGGCGCGGGGGCAAGTGCGCTTACCGCGTGCGCCACGCCAGCGCCTGCGCCAGCCGAGGCCGTGGACGTGCCGGAGTATCGGCTGGGTCCGGCCGATCAGCTGCGCATCACCGTCTTCAACGAACCGGACTTGACCGGCCAGTTCGTCGTCGGCGCCCAGGGTACGATCGCCTACCCGCTTGTGGGTAACGTCCGCGCCGCCGGCCTTACAGTGAACGAGTTCACGGCCGAACTGCAGAACCGGCTCAGCGAATATGTGCGCCAGCCGAGCGTCAGCGTCGAAGTGGCCAACTACCGGCCCTTCTTCATCCTCGGCGAGGTCCAGCGCCCGGGCACTTATCCGTACTCGGCCAATCTCACCGTCATGAATGCCGTCGCCACCGCAGGCGGCTTCACATACCGCGCCAACCGCGGGCGCGTCTTCATCCGCCACGCCAACGCGACCGAAGAGCGCTCCTACCCGCTCACGGTCTCGACGCCGGTGCTCCCGGGCGACACCGTGCGGATTGGTGAACGGCTGTTCTAAGCCGCTCCAAGGCCCGTCTGTTCTGCGCGGCGCAAAGCATGCATGGCGCACTTATCCGGGACGACATCGACCGCGCGGCGATGCTAGATAGCGACGCTGCCGGCGAAGAAGCCGCCGGAATTGGGCTGTGCCGCCGATGAACATGATGAACACACAACCGCCCATCGAACCGCCGCAGAAGGCGCCGCGCGGGTTGGCCGACATGCTCGGCATCACCGCGCTGATGACGGTGATCCGCCGTCGCATGCTGCTGATCAGCGCCCTTGGGCTTGGCGCTGCGATCATCACCTTCGCGGCGATGATGCTCCAGACCCCCACCTATTCTGCGACGGCGCTGCTGATCATTAACGAGCGCCAGCAAGCGGCCGCACAGCAAGCCGGCACGGCGCCCGACGGCATCGAATCTGAAATCGAAATGCTGCGCTCGCCAGCGCTGATGAACGAGCTCGCCTCCGCGCTCGGTCTGCAAGGCGAGACCGAGACCATGACCGCTGACCTGGTCGAAGACCTCACCGCCGCCTTGGACGTGCGCCAGCGCGGCAACACCAACGTGGTTGAGATCACCGCCCGCGCGATCGATCCCGAGCGCGCCCAGCTGCTCGCCAACACCTACGCCGACGTCTACATCGCCAATCAGTGGAACGTCGAAGCCGCCGGCGAGAACTCACTTGTCTCGCGCCGTCTGGCAGAGCTGCGCGAAAACGTGCAGGCGCGCGAAGGCGAACTGGAAGCCGCACGCGCGGAAGCTGGCTTCGCTGAAGGCGAAGACTCTGTCGCCCCCGTGCAAAGCAGCATCGCCTCGCTGCAAGCCCAGGTGCAGCAAGCGCAAGCGACGCTGGCCGAGCGCGAAGCGCGCGCCCGCCAGATGCAGGAGATCCGGCAGAACGGCGCCTCGGCCGAAGTCATCGCCAGCACCTTCAACTCAGCGACGCTGACCACGCTGCGCGAACGCGCCGCGGACATCGCCCGCCGCCAGACCGATCTTGAAGCCCGCTACCTGCCGAACCACCCCGCGGTCCAGGCCGTGCGCGCCGAACGCACCGATAACGAAGCCGCGGTCGCCCGCGAAATCGAGCGCCTGTCCGCCAGCCTCACCAGCGAAGTCACGCGCGCCCGCGCGCAGCTCCAATCGCTGCAAGCCGCGCTGCGCACCGCCGTCGCCGATTATCGCCCGGCCAACACGCGCCGCAACAGCAGCGCTAGCAACACAAGCAGCGAGCGCCTCACCCAGCTCGAGCGCGATGCCGCGCAGAGCCGCGAAATCTACGACAGCTATCTGCAGCGCTATCAGAGTTTCGCTGATCAGACCCAGCTCAGCGGCACAGCAGCGCGCCTCCTCTCGCACGCCGCGCTGCCGACCGCGCCGGCTTTTCCGCAGCTCCGCATCGCCCTCGTCGTCGCGTTGCTTGTTGGCCTTGGCCTTGGCCTCGGCGCCGGCGCGCTGGCTGAGCTGTTCGACCGCTCGGTGAAAAACGCAGACGATCTGGAATCGAAGGTTGGCTACGCGGCCATCGCCTCGATCCCCACCATTTCCAAGCGCATGATGCGCCAGATGCCGCCGGCTGATCGTCATCCCTCCGGCTATCTTGTCGGCCGGCCGATGTCGGCCTTCACCGAGGCGCTGCGCGTGCTGCGCACGGTGATCGTTTATTCGAAGCTCGACTATTCGGTGAAAGTCGTCGCCGTCACCTCGGCGCTGCCGGACGAAGGCAAGACCACAATCTCGATGTGCCTCGCGCGCGTCGCGGCGATGAGCGGCCAGCGTGTCTGCGTCGTCGACTGCGATCTTCGCAAGCAATCCATCAACGACGTCATCGACATCGAAACCGATATCGGCATCCTGCAAGTTCTGGCCGGCGAAGCGCCGTGGGAAACGGCGATCGTGCGCGATCCGCTCTCGGACGCGCATGTGCTGCCCGTCGCCGCCTCAGGCTTCACCCCGCGCGACGTGTTCGGCACCGAGGCGATGAGCAAGCTGATCGACGATCTGCGCGCCAACTACGACCTCATCATCCTCGATTGCGCGCCGATCCTGGCCGTCGCCGAGACCCGCATCGTCGTGGCCAAAGCCGACACCACCGTGCTGATCGCCCGGGCCGGGCGCACGCCCATTGGCGCCATGCGCGCCGCGGCGCAGCAGACCGAAGCGGCCAACGGCAATGTGCTCGGGATTGCGCTCAATTACGTGGTGCCGCGCTGGCAGTCCTACTCGGACACGCTCTATTTCGACCAGGCGAAGTCCTACTACAGCGTCTCGTAATTACTCGGCGGCGCCGCGCCGGCGGCGCTGCAGCGCTTCGGCCGCGACCGAGGTCGGCGCCGACTTGTGCGTCTCAGGACGCCAGAGTTCGTCGCGCGCAAACAGCGCGCCCCACACCAGCGCCAGGTCCGTCGAGAGCGCCCACGACATCGCGTAGTATTTCGGCGCGGCGGTCGGATCGCCGCCTTCGGCCACGCGCTCGACGCCCACGACGCCCGGGCGCGCACTCAGATAATAGCGCCGCGCCGTCTTCAGCGGCTCAAGCTGCTCGCGCGAAAGTGGGCGCGGGCCGACGATAGCCATGTCGCCGGCGATCACATGCAACAGCTG
Source organism: Pseudomonadota bacterium (assembly GCA_023410295.1). GTDB lineage: Bacteria > Pseudomonadota > Alphaproteobacteria > Caulobacterales > Aquidulcibacteraceae > Vitreimonas. The sequence continues at coordinate 16,149 of JAEYPY010000251.1, forward strand.
CGGCAAGCGCTCGAACGCCACCTGCCACTTGCTCGGCGCCGCGCCGCTGTCGTTGGCGATGACGGTCCAGTCCTTCTCGCCTTCGCCCTCTTCGCCGACGCGCAGCCGCTCCACCTTCGCCGATGGCGGCGCAATGCGCAGCGAAAGGCAACGGAAATTCTTGCCGCCATAGCCAACGCGGTCATGCGCCAGGAAAACCGGCGCGCCGTAGCGCACGCGCGCCCACACCGCCGCGCCCAGCATGAGCGGCAGCCACACCGGCACCGTGAGCACGGACAAAAACAGATCGATCGCGCGTTTTCCCCAGCCGCCAAGCATGGCGTCGTAGGAGACCACCTGCGCGCTGGCGAGGTCGCGCCGAAGCTGGGCGTCAAACGAGGCGCCCCCTCCTGGTCCCTGCGGCTGCTTTTTTGGCGATCCTGATGGCAGCTGAATGAGCATCCCGAGCCCTTTACGTCGGCGAGAGAGTAGACCCCGCCACGCGAGGTTCAACGGCTCCGGCGCCGGCACTTGGCTTATTTTTACTATTATTGGCAGCGCGGCCACTGGTCGCGCGTAGAGCGGGAAAAGCGCCGGGCTGAGGCGTTGCGCCGGTGGATAAAAGGTTCGCGCTGGAACCAGGTACGCCCGATTGCGTTGACGCCCCGGCTATAGGTACAGCTGCGTACCTATTTGGGGGAAATCCGTGACGGCACCGCTGATTGGCGAGGGCATCCCGCGAGCGGCGACCCTGCGCTCCTATTGGGAGCCGTCGCAGTCGCTGGCGATGAGCCGGATGAAGCGCGCCATCGGCCGGCAATGGTGGCTGGCGCTGGTCATCGCGATGCTGATCGGCGGCGCTGGGGTCGGCTACGATCTTTGGGGCGGGGCCTCGCCAATTTCGGCGCTTCTCTTCTGGAGCCCGATCGCCATCGCCGCAGGCCTCGCGGCGGGGTTCATCTCAGAACTCAGCCGCAACACCGTCACCTCGCTCTCCAGCCTCGGCAAGCAGCGCGGCTATTCGGTTCTGGGCGCAGCGCCCGAACTCACGCCGCGCAGCCTGCGCCAACTGCCGCCCGACCAGCGCAATCCGCTCGGCTGCCTCGCCTTCCAGCCGGCCTCGTCCTACTCGACCGCGTTCCGCGACTTGCAGAGCACACTGAGCGACAAGGGCGTCGTCGCCTTCATCTCGGCGATGAGCGAGGACGGCGCGACCACCGCCGCGCTCAGCACCGCCGTCAGCGCCACGCAGCAAGGGCGCAACGTCATCGTCGTCGATTGCGACCTGCGCCGCCGCTCGCTGACGCGCCGCTTCGACGGGCGTCCCGAAAACGGCGTGCTCGAAGCGGCCGCCGATCCCACGACTTGGCGCAGCCTCGTGGTCACGGAAGATGAGACCGGCCTGCAGATCCTGCCCGCCGCGCGCATCCGCAATCCGTGGCGCTCATCGCTGATCGGCTCGCGTGGCTTCGCCGAACTCATCGGCCAGCTGCGCCAGCACTACGACCAGGTGATCCTCGATTGCCCGCCGGCGCTTGCGAGCTCCGAAGGTGCGGTGATCGCGTCTATGGCCGATGCGTCCGTCGTCGTCGCCGCGTGGGACAAGACGCCGCTCACCGCCGTGCGCCGCACCATGCAGATGCTGAAGCGGCGGATGGGCGGCTCGGCCGGGATCTACGTCAATCGCGTGCCGCCGGGATATCGCTTCGGTCGCTTGCGGCCGGACTGACGCCGCCGCGCGCGGCCAGCATGCTCTCCGGCGCCAGCGCGCCGCCAATCGCAATTGCAAGCTGGGGAAAAACCGGCGCGAGATTGCCGCCGAACGCCGGCGCATGCGCCCAATCCGGCGTCGCCGGCCGCGCCAGCACACGCGGACGCCCGCCCTTCTTTCGGGCGACGAGTTCGCGGATGAACGGCGCCGCCGCCCCGCCGCCGACGGCCACCGCCTGCACTTCGGTGCGGTGCCGCGCCGTCGCATCATCGCGCACCACGGCAAGGCTGTGCGCATAGGCGTCCGCCAGTGTCTTCATGAAGCTCTTGAAGTCACGGTCGCGCTCGATGTCCTTCATCGCCAGCGTGACGTTGCGCCCGGCGTGGCGGAAGATGACGCGCCCATCCTCGAACAGCGCTTCCTTCACATCGCGCATGCGCCGCATCAACGCCGACCACAGCGCTTGTTGTTCATCGCCCTTGGCCCAGCGCGCCACGTCGAGCGCACGGTTGGCGATCAGCTGATCGATGAAATCGCCCGCCTGTTTCAGCGTGACGCGCGCTTCCGGCAATTCGATCGTGCGTTCGCCGATGCGCGCGAGCGCTGCGATATCGGTCGTGCCCGCGCCCATATCGAGCACGATGAAATGCGTGCCGCTCTCTTCCAGGCCAATCGACGTGTAGCTCGCCGCCGCGGTAGCTTCGAAAATGAGCCCCATGTCGATTGGCTCGGGCGCCTCGCTTGCCTTCGGTAAAAGCTTGCCGATTGCCTCGATCGCGACGCCCTCGGGCGCGAGCAGCTTCTTACCAGCGGCACGGCGAAACGCTTCGGCTTCCGCGAACAGGCGCAAAATCGGCCCGTGCATGCCGGCGCTGTCGCCGCGCCGCCAAGCCGGCGCTGCATAGCGGAAAGCTAGATCGGCCTTCGCCAGCATCGCATCGGCGCGCACCGCGCGCTCCGCCGAGGCCAGCAAGTACGCCAGATAAAGCACGACCAGATCGCGCATCTGGAAAACACGGTGCGGATCGATCGCCGCCGGCGCATTGGTGTTCAGCGCGCGATCGAGATCGCTGACCGAGAGTAGCGTCTTGAACGAACGCAGCGCCACGCGCCGCTCGCGCGACAGCGCATCCGCACGCTCCAGCGCCGGGCGCCCGAACATCACGTGCCCCGCATCGATGAAGACGGCGCTCTCCAGCAGAAACGCGTTGCCAGCGCCGTCCGGGCTCAGCATCAGCGGCCGCACGCGTGCGGGATCGAACGCATCCCACGCGTCCGAAGGCGCAGCTGCGGCCTTCGAATAAGCGGTGCCGAAATCGATGCAGAGCGTCCAGCCGCTCATGCGCGCTGCTTTTTCCTGGCGGTCTTCTTTTTGGCAGGCGTCTTCTTCGCCCTCTTCTTAGCCGCCTTCTTCTTCGCCGCGCTCTTCTTCGGGGCCGCAGCGCGCTCGGCCACCACGCGCGGCTGCACAAGCACTTGCCCGCCCCGCGCCACACCCCGCGCAGCGATGCGCACTACGTTCGGCGCTTTGGCGGTCGGTGCGCTTAATTCATGCAGCTGCGCATCAAAGCGCTCA
>JAEYPY010000014.1 GCA_023410295.1 Pseudomonadota bacterium
ATCGGCACGCGTGACGGTCTTGCTGGCCACCGAAAAGCCCCCTCGCCTGCGCCCCTTGGGCGGCGGGAAAAGCTAGTCGTCTCTATGGCTTAGGTCAAATCTTGCGGCCGGTTCACATCCGCGCCAGGGCAGCGCCCCAGGTGAGCCCGCCCCCCAGCGCCTCCATCAGCACGAGATCGCCGGGCTTGATCCGGCCGTCGCGGACGGCGACATCGAGCGCCAGGGGCACCGAGGCGGCCGAGGTGTTGCCATGGATGGCGACGGTGGAAACCACCTTTCCAGCGTCGATCCCCAGCCGGCGGGCCACCCCATCGAGGATGCGCTGATTGGCCTGGTGCGGCACGAACCAATCGACCTGATCGATCGAAACGCCGGCCCGCACGCAGGCTTCAAGCATGGCCCCGGAGATGTGCTCGACGGCGTGGCGGAAAACGGCGTTGCCGACCATGCGCACCTTACCGATCGTGCCTGTCTCGGAGACGCCGCCATCGACGTAGAGCAGATCATGCATGCGCCCGTCGGTGCGGATGAAGGTCGACATCACACCGCGCTCGCTGGCGTTGTCCTGCGCTTCCAGCACAACGGCGCCGGCGCCGTCGCCGAAGAGAATGCAGGTGCCACGGTCGTTCCAATCGACGATGCGCGAGCACGTCTCCGCGCCGATCACCAGCGCGCGCTTGGCCTGTCCGCGCGCGAGAAAATTGTCGGCCGTCGCCAGCGCGAAAATGAACCCGGAGCACACTGCCTGCAAATCGAACGCCGCGCCGGGACCCACGCCGAGCTCGGCTTGGACGCGTGCAGCGGTCGCCGGGAAAGTGAGATCCGGCGTGGTAGTGGCGACGATGACGAGATCGATGTCTTTCGCCTCGCGATCCGCGTGCTTCAGCGCCGCGATCGAGGCGATGCAGGCCAGATCAGAAGTCCGCTCGCCCTCGGCCGCAATGCGCCGTTCACGGATGCCGGTGCGCTCGATGATCCATTCATCACTCGTATCCACACGCTGCGAGATTTCCGCGTTGGTGAGAACGCGTTCCGGCAGGTACGATCCCACGCCGAGCAGAACAGAGCGGAGGGCCATCAGCCGGCCTCGCCCACCTTCGCGGTTTCCGTCGCGCGGGCGAGCCGTTCCAGGTTGCGGGCGATCTCTTCACGATAATGGCTGCGCGCCATCTTTTCGGCGACGCCGATCGCCGCCGCAAAGCCGCGCCCGTTGGCGCTGCCGTGGCTCTTTACGACAAGGCCGTTGAGGCCAAGGAAGAGCGCACCGTTGAAAGTTCCTGGATCCATACGCGTCCGCAGCTTGCGTAACGCGGGATAGGCGATGAGGGCGCCAAGCTTCGCGAACGGGCCGCTCATCAGCGCTTCGCGCAGGTATTGGCCGACGAGGCGCGCGGTGCCCTCGCCCGTCTTCAGCGCAATATTGCCGGTAAAGCCGTCCGTCACCACGACATCGACCGTGCCCTTGGCGATGTCGTCGCCCTCAGCGAAGCCGACGAAATTCATATCGACGCCAGCCAAGCGGATGAGCTGGGCCGCGGCGCGGATTTCCTCGTGGCCTTTCTGCTCTTCAGCGCCGACGTTGAGCAGCGCCACGCTCGGCCGCTCATTGCCGGAAACGGCGCGCTGGAAGGCTTCGCCCATAATGGCGAACTCGACCAGCTGTTCGCCATCGGCCTGCACATTGGCGCCGACATCCAGCATCACCGTGTAGCCGCCCTTCGCCGTCGGCCAGCGTGTCGCCAGCGCCGGGCGATGGACGCCCTCGATCATGCGCAGCCGGAACATGGCGATGGCCATGTAAGCCCCGGTATTGCCGGCCGAGACCACGGCGTGCGCGCGGCCTTCCTCGACGGCCTGGACCGCGCTCCAAAGGCTCGAGCCCTTGCCCTGGCGAAGCGCCTGGCTGGCCTTCACCTCCATGCCTATGGCTTTTTCGGCCGGGACGATCTCGCTCGTCGCCTTGGCCGCGGGATGGCGATCCAGCAGCGCATTGAGCCGCATGGGATCGCCATGGATCAGAAAGCGGACGCCGCTGCCCTGCTTAGCGACGATGTCCACCCCCTCGACCACAATATCGGGCGCATGATCGCCGCCCATCCCATCAATCGAGAGTACAAGGCCGTCGCTCATGCGGCGCTGCTCATCCTGAAACTTGGAGACCCGGGGGGAACCCGGTAAGGGCGCGGACCATAAGGCTCGCGCCGCCGATTGCCAAACCGGCGTTTCACCCGGCGAACAGGGGCCAGGCTGCCGGTTGGCCGAGGGCCTCCGCGCTGAGCCCCTGCTGGCCCTCGGTCGTCGCGCGCAAATGAGCAGCCAGCCTTGCGGCGAAGGGTTCGGCCACGCCCATGTTGCGCCGCAGCGCCTCCTCCAATTCGCCCGGCGCTCCCGCCAGGGCGCGGCCATAGGCGTCGAGGCGGCCGTAGAAATCCCCAGCCAGTTTGTGCATCCGCTTCGGCACCGTGAGATCGCCGATTCCGGCTTCGCGAAGGCCCGCGTCGAACAGGCTGAAGAGCGCGTCAGTGAAGATCTGCGCCACTTCGGGCGCGTCCCTGAGGCGCAGCAGGGCGAGACTCGCATTGGCGGCCATGGCTTCAAACCGCCCCTCGATGCTGTCCGCGAGCTTGCCCTCGCCATACCAGCCCGGCTGGCGGCTCGCGGCGGTGACGGCCGTCAGAATCCGCTCTGCAGCGGCCTTCGCCTGCGAGGCGCGAAACGGCCAAATCCCCATGCCTACCTGTGCTCCCCTCTTGCCCCTCTGGCCGGTCCGCCTTACCCGTTGCGCCGGTTCTACGGGCGGACACGCTCGCGAGGTGAAACATGAATCGCGGATTCTTGCGTTTGTCTGCTGCGGCTCTGGCGCTTGGCGTCGCCGCGGCGTGTACGCCGGTGCAGACCTACAGCGGCTTTCGCCCGGAGCGCAATGACATCGAGATCGCAGATCCGGCTCCCGGAGTGGATACCCGCGCGACCGTGCAGCAACGCTTCGGCTCGCCCTCCACCACCGCCGTCTTCGATCAGACAGCGTGGTATTATGTGAGTTCAGTGCAGGAGCGCGTAGCGTTCTACGAGCCGCGCGTGACCGATCGGCGCGTGATGGTGGTGCGCTTTGATGGCGACACCGTCTCGGCCGTCGAAAAGTACGGCATCGAACGCGGGCGCGTCGTGAACTACAGCGAAGATTATACGCCGACGCGTGGCCGCGAACTTGGCATCCTCGAACAGCTGCTCGGCAATGTCGGCGCCAATCCGCTGCCGCAGCAGGAAGGCGAAGGCCCGCGCGACCGCCGGTAACGGTTCGCGCAAGCAGAAAAGAAAACGCCCCGGCGGATCGCCGGGGCGTTTTTGTTTGCGCTGTTTTGGCGGCTGAACTCGGGCCCGCCCCTGAAAGGCATGCCCGAGCTGCGGCAATCAGCCGTTCCAGTGCGCCAGCATCGCCAGCAGCAGGAGCGCGACGATGTTGGTGATCTTGATCATCGGGTTCACCGCCGGACCGGCCGTATCCTTGTAGGGATCGCCGACGGTGTCGCCGGTGACGGCGGCCTTGTGAGCGTCAGAGCCCTTGCCGCCATGATGACCTTCTTCGATCAGCTTCTTGGCGTTGTCCCAAGCGCCGCCGCCCGAGGTCATCGAGATAGCGACGAAGAGACCGGTGACGATGACGCCGACGAGCAATGCGCCTAGCGCCGCGAGGCCGTTCGACACGCCGCCGATCGCGTAGATCACGACGAACAGAACGATCGGCGCCAGCACTGGCAACATCGAGGGCACAATCATTTCTTTGATCGCGGCGCGGGTGAGGATGTCGACGGCGCGGCCGTAATCCGGCTTCGCGGTGCGATCCATGATGCCGGGGATCTCGCGGAATTGACGGCGGACTTCTTCCACCACCTGCTGCGCCGCGCGGCCAACCGCCGTCATCGACCAGCCGGCAAAAAGATACGGCAAGAGGCCGCCGACGAAGAGACCGACGATCACGTAGGGATTGTTGAGCGCGAAGTCCGGCGCGACGTTGGCGAAGAACGGATAGTCCGCCGCGTTCGCCGCGTAATAGCGCAGGTCTTCAAAATAGGCCGCAAACAGCACCAGCGCGCCGAGGCCCGCCGAACCGATCGCATAGCCCTTGGTGACGGCCTTGGTGGTGTTGCCGACCGCGTCGAGCGCATCGGTGGTCACGCGCACTTCCTTCGGCAGGTCCGACATTTCGGCGATGCCGCCGGCGTTGTCAGTGACCGGGCCGAACGCGTCGAGCGCGACGATGATGCCCGCAACCGAAAGCATCGTCGTCACCGCGATGGCGATGCCGAAGAGGCCAGCCAGGGTGTAGCAGGCGATGATGCCCGCCACGATCGTCAGCGCCGGCAACGCCGTCGATTCCATCGAAACGGCGAGACCTTGGATCACGTTGGTGCCGTGGCCCGACTTGGAGGCCTCGGCAACGCTCTTCACCGGGCGGAAGCCCGTGCCGGTGTAGTATTCCGTGATCCACACGATCGCGCCGGTCACCAGCAAGCCGACGAGGCCGCAGATGAAGAGGTCCTGGCCGGTGATGCCGGCGAGCGAGGACGTCGGGCCAAGGCTGTCAGCGATCGAGCCCCAGCCGACGGTGACTTGGATCGCAGCGGCGAGGCCGATGGCGGAAAGAACACCAGCGGCGACGAGGCCCTTATAAAGCGCGCCCATGATGTTTTGGGACGGGCCAAGACGGACGAAATACGTGCCGATGATCGAGGCGATGATGGCGAGACCGCCGATCGCCAGCGGCAGCAGCATGATGCCTGACACTTCCGCCGCTTCGCGGAAGAGGATCGAGCCGAGCACCATCGTCGCGACCGCCGTCACAGCGTAAGTTTCAAACAAGTCCGCGGCCATACCGGCGCAGTCGCCGACATTGTCGCCGACGTTGTCGGCGATGGTGGCCGGGTTGCGCGGATCGTCTTCGGGAATGCCGGCTTCAACCTTGCCGACCATGTCGCCACCGACGTCGGCGCCCTTGGTGAAGATGCCGCCGCCAAGACGGGCGAAGATCGAGATCAGCGATGCGCCGAAGCCGAGCGCCACGAGCGAATCCACAACCGTGCGGCTGGTGGATTCAAGTCCCATGAACTCGGTGAGGATCAGGTAGTAGGCCGCAACGCCGAAGAGCGCGCCGCCGGCGACGAGCATGCCCGTCACGGCGCCGGCCTTGAACGCCATCTTGAGGCCGCCTTCGAGGCTCTTGGAGGCCGCTTCGGCCGTCCGCACGTTCGCCTGCACCGAGACGTTCATGCCGATGAAACCGGCCGCGCCCGAAAGCACCGCGCCAATGATGAAGCCGACCGGGATCTGCCACGTCGGCCAGAAGGCGATGCCGAGCAGAATCACGACGCCAACGCCGACCATGGCGATGGTCGAGTACTGGCGGTTCAAGTAAGCGCGAGCGCCTTCCTGGATCGCCGCGGCGATTTCCTTCATCCGGTCCGAACCGGCCGGGGCCTTTGAAATGGCTTGTGTTTCGAGCCAGCCGTAGAGCGCGGCGATGATGCCGCTGGCGACGACCAGCCAAAGGATAAGTTCTTGGCTCATGGTACCTGATCCTGGGCGTGGGGAGGACCCCCGGCGCCGGTTGGGGAAATGGGTTGGCCGCCCCGCGACAGTCCGTCAGCGGCGACGCTTCCCCCAGAGGTCGGGCGCTCTAGTGCCAAAAGCCGTGAGTCAAAGCAATGGAGAGTGTGGCGACAAGGCGCCCCAAGGCGGCGGCTTAAACCCCGCCGCCCTGGCTGGAATAGGTCGCAACGATGGAAACGCCGGCCACCGCCCGCTCGCCCAGGGCCTGGATGGCGGCGGCGCGATAGACCTCAATCGCCCGCGCCTCGTTGAGGGCGTTGTTGTCGTGGGGATCGGCCAGATCGGCCGAGTGGCTCGCCCGCACCAGCGCGTCCCGGAGATAATGCGCGCGCTCGCGCGTGCGCCAGAGATCGACGCTGGGGGAGATTTCAATGCGGAGCGAAACGAAGAGGTAGTTCACCAGCTGTCCGTCCCGCACGACCGGCACGGCCAGGTAAGGCGCATCCATGGAGCGCGCCGAAGCGGACGGCCCCTCCTCGGCCTTGGCTTTTTCCTTTTCGCCGCCGCCGGACGCGTTCGCCAGGCCCGCCAGCAGCGTCGAGGCGATCATCGCGGCGGCAACCGCACGCGCAACGGCATGAGAGCGCTTCATGGCGCCGAGAGTCGGCCGCATCGGTTAGCGCGGCGTTACCTGAAGCGACGCGTTACTGGCCGAGCTTGTGCGCGAAGCCGTCAACTGGCAGCGGCACGGGCTCGTTGTTGAGGTCGAGCACGGCGATGCCCGCGCCCTCCTCGACCCAGCCAATGCGCGAGAGCCGCAGCGCTCGGCCTCCTTCCGCGGCCGCAATGGTTTCGCGCAAAGACGCGGGCGCGGTCAAGAGCACGACGTAATCGTCGCCGCCGGTAATGAGCTTGCGGAAATCGCCGCCGGTGAACGCCCAGCGCTGCGCTGGGATCGAGAATGGAATCTGGTTCGCGGCAATCTTGATGGCGACACCAGACGCGGTTGCGAGTTTGCGCGCGTCGCTCACCAAGCCATCCGAGACATCCATCGAGGCGTTGGCGAATCTGGCGACAAGCTCAGCGCACTCTGGCCGTACGAACGGCGAGAGGTAGGTCGACATCAGCCAAGCGGCGTCCAGGTCGAAATCTTCACCCGGCAGCTTCATGTAGTCCGGCATTTCGCCCGCCATGGCGCGCGAATCCGCCTGCGCTTGCGCCTCGTCGCGCCCGCGCCGGATGTCGGCGAGCGACATGGCGCCTGAGCGCAGCTGGAGCCCCATCCAAGCTGAGCCAATCTCGCCGCCCGCGAGCCACACATCATCACCTGATTTTGCATCGGCGCGCGATGGCGTGCGCTCGCCGAGCGGCGTGCCGAACAGAGTGATTGAGATGGCGAGCGGCCCCGGCGTTGAGGTGGTGTCGCCGCCGATCAGCGCGATGCCGAAGTGCTTCAGATCGCGGCCCAACGCCTCGGCAAATACCGAGATCTCCGCGGACGGCCGCGTGTTGGGCCAGATGAGGCTGAGAAGCGCCGCGGTCGGCTTGGCGCCTTTGGCGACAATGTCCGACACGTTCACGCGTAGCGCCTTCATCGCCACCGTCTCGACGGGATCGCCGGCGAGAAAGTGCACGCCTTCGACGACCGCATCTGTGGTCACAACCAGCGCCCCTTGCGCCTCCAGCACCGCCACATCGTCCATAAGCGCGCGCGCGCCCGCGCTCTCGGCGAGCGGTGCAAACAAGGTGCGGATCACATCGAATTCGTCAGCTGACATTTGGCGCGCTTATGCGCCTTAAGCATCAGAACGCAAGTCACCCGCGCACGCATCGAGCGCGGCATTTATGAACGCCGGCTCGGGCCCCTCGAAGAAGGCTTTGGCGATCTCGACATATTCATCGATGACCACCGCCGTCGGTATGTCGCGCCGCTGCTCCAGCTCGGCTGCGCCCGCCCGCAGAATCGCACGCGCCACCGCGTCGATGCGTTCGAGGCGCCAGCCCTTGCTGAGATGGCGCGCGATGGCGCGGTCGAGCGTGGCTTGGCGTTCTACGGCTTTCTCCACCACCAGCTTGAAGTGATCGAGATCGCCTTCGCTTTCGGTGTAGGTCGCCTCCGTTTCGCGCGGCAGCTTGCCGGCGCTGAAGTCAGTCAGCACATCGGCGGTCGAGGCGCCCGAGACTTCCATCTGGTAAAGCGCCTGCACCGCGCCCAAGCGGGCGGCGCGCCTCGCGGCGATCTCTTGCTGTTTCATCGCGCGGTCTCGGCGAAACGGCGCTTCAGCGCGATCATGGCCAGCGCTGCGCGCGCGCTCTCGCCGCCTTTGTCGCCGCGCTTGGGGTCGGCGCGTTCTTCCGCCTGAGCCAAAGTGTTCACCGTCAGAATGCCGTAACCGATGGCAAGCCCTTCGCGGATCGATAGTTCCATCAAACCGCGTGCGCTTTCCCCGCAAACATAATCGTAATGGCTGGTCTCGCCGCGCACG
>JAEYPY010000027.1 GCA_023410295.1 Pseudomonadota bacterium
GTGGGCGCCGGGGCTGGTGCGGTTTGCGGCGTGCGGGGGACCAGAGCGAACACCGAGCGGCCAGCGCTGGTGGACGCTACCCCCGAAAGCATGGTGAGGCCGAGCGAGGTCACCAGGAAAAAGCCGCCGGCGACCGAGGTCATCTTGGCCAGCGCGTCGGCTGCGCCGCGACCGCTCATCAGCGAACCCGAGCCGCCGCCCCCCATGCCAAGCGCACCGCCTTCAGAGCGCTGCAGAAGCACGAGCCCGATCAAGCAGAGGCACACGAGCAGGTGGATTACGAGGACAACCATTTCCATAGGTTTCGACCGATGCTCCCGCGCGCAGACGTGCGCGCCCTAGATGGACGCACACGAAAGGGCGCTCAATAGCCGAGGGCGATCTTAAACACCAGCCCGGCGCAGCGCACCCCTAAGACGCAGCCGGATGGGCTAAAATGATGGCCGAGAAGTCACTGGCTTTCAGGCTGGCGCGCCCGACCAGGGCCCCATCTACCCCGTCCACGGCGAAGATCTCGGCAGCGTTTTTGGGCCCTACGGAGCCGCCGTAGAGCACCCGCATCGCATTCCCTGCATCGCCGAAACGCTCAGTGAGGATGCCCCTGATCAGGGTGTGGACTTCTTCGATTTCGGCAGGCGTTGGTGTCCTGTCACCGCCAATCGCCCAGACCGGCTCGTAGGCGACGACAGCCCCTGCTCCGCTGTCCGGCACGCTTTCGCGAACCTGCTGGCTGATTACGTCACGGAGACGTCCCTCGGCACGTTCCCCACGGGTTTCGCCGACACAGATGATCGGTGTGAGCCCAGCGGCAATCGCCGCTTCGGCCTTGGCACGTACGGTTTCGTTCGTTTCCTTGTGCAGGGTGCGGCGCTCGGAATGGCCGGCGATGACGTAGCGTGCGCCGGCGTCCGCCAGCATCGCGGCGCTGACTTCGCCAGTGCGGGCGGCGTCGCTTCCCGTCACGCTGCAATCCTGCGCACCGATGGCGACGGGCTTGCCCCGAGCCTGCCAAGCCGCCGGCGCGACATAGACCGCCGGCGGGCAGATTAGCGCCTCCACCTTGCCGGCGGCTGGGGCGATCGCTTCGGCGAGAGCCGCGATTTCGCCCAAATCGGCGTTGCGTCCGTACATTTTCCAGTTTCCGGCGATAAGCGGCGTGCGCGCGGCCATGCGTCTCCCTCTCAAGCTTCGTCCGGCGATTGCCCCGGCGGGGGGCGCTCTCTATGGTCCCGGCGCTTTCACTTAGCGGATGCTCCTATGCTCGCACAAATGCGCGGCTTCGCCCGAAGCTGGGTCGCCTACATCTTGCTCTTCGTCCTGGCCGTCGCCTTCGCCATCTGGGGCGTCGCTGACGTGTTCAGCGGACCCGGCGGGCAGAACCTCGCCAGCGTAGGCGGTCGCAACATCACGCCGCCGCAGCTGGCGCGCGAAATGGAGCTGACGTTGCGCGCCGAACGCAACAACGGCAACAACATGACCCAGCAGGAAGCGATCGACGCCGGCATGCACCTGCGCCTGCTGGAAGGCATGATCGGCCGCCTGGCGCTGTCCGAATATGCCGAAAAGCTCGGCGTCAACGCCAGCGACGTGCAAGTAGCGGCCCGCATCCGCGATATTCCGGCGGTGATGAACCCGGTCACAGGCTCGTTCGACGAGGCTGCTTATGACGCGTTCCTGCAGCAGCTGCGCTACACGCGCCGCGAGTTCGAAGAAGACGTCCGCAGCGACATCACCAACAACATGGTGCTCGAAGCGCTGATGGCTGGCGTCCGCGCGCCGACCAGCTACGGTGCGATGCTGCTTTCGTATCAAGCCGAAACGCGCGTCGTCTCCATCGCCGAGGCGCCGATCTCTTCGGTCGGCGACATTCCGGCGCCCACTGACGCGCAGCTTGAACTCTTCTGGCAGGAATCGCAGGAAGCGCTGCGCGTGCCGGAATATCGCGCGCTCACGCTGGTCTATGCGGCCCCGCAAGATTTCGTCCCGCGTGTGAACGTGCCTGACCAACGTCTCCGCGAAGAATTCGAAGCCCGCCGCGCGGCGCTGACCCAACCTGAACGGCGCACGTACATCCGCATGGCGGCGCAGAACGAAGCGCAGGCCAACGACGCCGTCGCGCGTCTCGCCCGCGGCGAAAGCCCCGACGCCGTCGCCTCGGCACTCGGCCTTCAGGTAATCCGCGGCGAGAACCATATGCGCGACGAAGTCACCGATCCGCGCGTGGCGCAGGCGGTGTTCGCCGCCCCAGCCGGTTCGCCGCGCGCCGTGCAAGGACAGCTCTCACCCTGGGTGGTGATCCGCGTCGATGCGATCACCGGCGCGGTCGAACCCGACTTCGCCGCGATGCGCGACGAGTTGCGCCAAGCGATCGCGCTCGATGAAGCCGCCGACATGCTGAACGAAGCCGTGAGCACGTTCGAGGACGCCCGCGCGAGCGGTTCTTCCGTTGCCGAAGCGGCCGCGCGTTCCGGGCTAAGGGTGGTCCCAGTGCCGGCCGTCGACTCGCACGGGCACGATCCGAACAATGCCGAAATTGAAGCGTTGGCTGGCAATGAGGAATTGATCCGCACCGCGTTCGAAACGGCGGAAGGCGAATCCAGTGACTTTATCCCGGTCGGCGACGCGGACGTTATCGTCTCGGTCGACAGCGTGCGCCCCTCCTATGTGCGCCCGCTCGCAGAAGTGCGCGGCCAGCTCACGCAAGCCTGGATCTCGCGTGAGCGCGTGCGTCGCCTGCGCGAGAAGGCCGACCAGATGACGGCGGCCGTCCGAGGTGGGCAGACCTTCGAAGCGGCGGCGCGTGCGAACGGCTTCAGCGTGGTGATCGATTCCCGCGAACTGGATCGCCGCATGGCGGCGCAGATCCCGGCGCGCGGCCTTTCCGGACAAGTCTTCGCCGCCGAGCCAGGCGGGCTCGCCAGCGATATTCGCGCTGACGGCGGGGCAATGCTGGTGGCGCAGGTCGAGCAGATCAATCGCGTCGATCCCGCCACCATGCCGCAGGAAGTCGAAGCCATGCGCGCGCAAATGCAGCAGAGCCTCGCGCAGAGCTTTGGCCAGTCGCTGCAGGACGAAATCGTCCGCCGCGCCAACGTCCGCCGCAACGAACGCCTGCTGAACCAAACCTTCCGCCAAACCGGCGCGGAGGACGATGCAGCAGCGCAGTGATGAGCGCCGGGGGGCCGCTCTCACCGACCGCTGAGGAGTTTGCCTCGCTCTACGCGCGCGGCGGCGCGGTGGTGTGGACGAAGCGCGTCAGCGATCTGGAGACGCCAGTCTCCGCACTGTTGAAGTTCGGCGCGTTCGAACCGGGCGCTTTCCTCCTTGAAAGCGTGCAAGGCGGCGATTTTCGCGGCCGCTATTCGATTATCGGCCTCAAGCCCGATCTTGTCTGGCGTGTGAAGGACGGGCGCGCCGAAATGAGCGCGGGCGGTTTCGCCGACGTCGATTTCCGGACAGAGAAGGCCGCGCCCCTTGAGAGCCTGCGCGCCTTGCTCGCGCAATCGAAGCTCGATCTGCCGCGCGAGTTACCGCCCATGGCGGCGGGCCTCTTTGGTTATCTTGGCTACGACATGGTGCGCTTCATTGAGCGCCTACCGGAGAGCGCACCCGACCCCATCGGCACGCCAGAGGCTTTGCTCGCGCGGCCCACGATCATCGCCGTCTTCGATAATGTCACGAGTGAGATCACGCTGGTGACGCCCGCGCGTGCTGCGGATGGCGTGAGCGCTGAGGCCGCCTATACGGCTGCACGCCAACGGTTGGAGGAGGCGCAAGCGCTGCTCGATTCCGCTCTGCCCTGGCGGAGCGGCGCCGCTGAACCGCGCCAGCAGGTCGCGCCGACCTCGAACACCTCGCCGGAGAACTATCGCGCGCTCGTCGAACGCTGCAAAGCCTATTGCCGCGCGGGCGACATCTTTCAGGTCGTGCCAAGCCAGCGCTTCTCGGCGCCATTCGCAGAGACACCGTTTGCGCTCTATCGTTCGCTGCGGCGGCTCAATCCGTCACCGTTTCTCTACTATCTCAACTTCGGTGATTTTAGCGTCGTCGGCTCGAGCCCCGAAATCCTGGTGCGCTTGCGCGGCGAGACCGTGACCATCCGCCCCATCGCCGGCACGCGCCCCCGCGGCGAAACGCCGGCGGAAGATTTGGCTCTGGAGCAGGAATTGCTGGCCGATCCGAAGGAGCGCGCCGAGCACCTGATGCTAGTCGATCTCGCGCGCAACGATCTCGGACGTGTGGCGCAGCGTGGCGCCCCGGCAGGCGCAAACGCGGCAACAGCTGGCGCGGGTTCGGCGCATGTCCGCGTCACGGAGTCGTTCACGATCGAACGCTACAGCCACGTGATGCACATCGTCTCCAACGTCGAGGGCGAGATCAAAACTGGGCTCACGGCGCTTGACGCCCTGCTCGCCGGCTTTCCGCACGGCACCGTGACGGGCGCACCCAAGGTGCGGGCGATGGAGATCATCAACGAAGTCGAGCCGCACCGGCGCGGGATCTACGCCGGCGGGGTCGGCTATTTCGGCGCCGGCGGCGACATGGATACATGCATCGCGCTTCGGACGGCCGTAGTGAAAGACGGCATGCTGCACGTGCAGGCCGGGGGCGGCGTCGTTCTGGATAGCGATGCGGACGCCGAGTTGCAGGAGACGCTGCACAAGTCGCGCGCCCTCTTCCGCGCCGCGGCCGAAGCATGGCGATACGCGTAAGGGAGGCCCTGTGATGCGTTCTCTGATTTTGGCGTTGTGTCTCACGTCCGCTGCTTGCGCCACGGCGAGCGATACCGCTGCGCCGCCGGTCCCGACCAGCGGTTACGATGCGGCGCTGGCCGAGCGCCTTGGCGCGGATGAGCGCGGCATGCGCCAGTATATGTTGGTGATGCTGAAGACCGGGCCGCGCGATGCGGAGATCACCGGCGCCGAGCGAACGGCGGCGTTCGAAGGTCACTTCTCCAACATGGCGCGGATGACCGAGGCCGGGCAGCTTGTCACCGCGGGGCCGCTTTCACCGAACGAGCGGCAGTACCGCGGCCTCTACATTTTCACGGTGGGGAGCGTGGAAGAAGCCGCGGCGCTTGTACGGACCGATCCTGCCGTTGCGGCGGGCATCTTCGAGTACGATATCTTCCCCTGGTACGGCTCGGCGGCGCTAATGGAATTGCCGGCGATCCATGAACGGCTGACGCCCCCGGCCGAGTGACGCTTATCTGCACGTCCGCGGCGCGAAGCCAGTTTGCACCGGAGCAATTTGGGCTATGGTGGCGCCGATGACGCTTTGGCACTCCCTTCCAGCGCGATGGCGCACGGGCGAACGCACCTAACCGCTTCGTTCGACCTTTTGCGCCCGGGAGTGCGCCTATGATCCTCGTCATCGATAATTACGACAGCTTCGTCTACAATCTGGTCCACTACATCGAAGACTTCGGCGCAACGACCGAAGTCCGGCGCAACGATGCGCTGAGCGTCGCTGATGCGCTGGCGTTGAAACCGAAAGCCGTGGTGCTTTCGCCGGGCCCATGCACGCCAAACGATGCGGGGATCTGCCTGGAGCTACTGACGAAAGCGCCGAACGATCTGCCGATCCTCGGCGTCTGCCTAGGCCACCAGGCGATCGGGCAAGCCTTCGGCGGCGACGTGATGCAGGCCAAGGAGATCATGCACGGCAAGGTTTCCGAGGTGAAGCATCGCGGCGGCGGCCTTTTCCGCGGCCTCCCCTCGCCCTTTCGCGCGACGCGCTATCATTCGCTCGCGGTGAAGCGCGACACCTTTCCCGCGGTGCTGAACATCGATGCCGAAACCGCCGACGGCGAAGTGATGGGGCTCTCGCACAAAAGCCGGCCGGTGTTTGGCGTGCAGTTTCACCCTGAGTCGATTGCCTCCGAGCACGGCCACGCGATCGTCGGCAATTTTCTCGCTGCGGCGGGCCTCCGATGAGCCTCCCTGACCTCAACGCCAAGCTCGAACACGCCGATCTTTCCTCGGACGAGATCGACGCCGCCTTCGCCGAGATCATGGATGGCCTCGCGCCGCATGAGGAGATCAAGCGCTTCCTCATGCTCACCATGCCGCGCATGTCCGATCCGCGCTGGATCGCCGCCGGCGCGCGGAGCCTCCGCGCACGCATGCTGCGCGTGACCGCGCCGGATGGGGCGATCGATGTCTGCGGCACCGGCGGCGATGGCGCACATACGCTCAACATTTCAACTGCGGTCGCCTTCGTAGTCGCCGGCTGCGGCGTGCCGGTGGCCAAACACGGCAACCGGGCGATGAGTTCGAAATCGGGCGCAGCCGATGTGCTCGAAGCCTTGGGCGTAAAGCTCACCGGCGATGTGCCCACGCTAGAGCGCTGCCTGCGCGAGGCCGGCCTCGCTTTCCTCTTCGCGCAAAACCATCACCCGGCGATGCGCCACGTCGCGCTTGCGCGGCGCGAACTCGGCAAGCGCACGATCTTCAATTTGCTTGGGCCGCTCTCAAACCCTGCCAGCGTGAAGCGCCAACTCGTGGGCGTGTTCAGTCCCGACTTTCTGGAGCCTGTCGCCGCCGCGCTAAGAGAACTCGGCTGCGAGAAGGCCTGGGTGGTGCACGGCGCCGGCGGTCTGGACGAACTGTCGGCGCAGCACCGCGACGCCAACGACGTCGCCGTCCTCGATAAAGGCGAGGTTACGCGCGTGAGGGCAACAGTGGAGACTTCCATACATCCCGATATTCGCGGCGGTGTAGCTGCGGAGAACGCCGAGGAATTGCGCGCGTTGCTAAATGGCGGAGGACGGCCCGGACACCGTGACGCCGTTGCGCTCAACGCGGCCGGCGCACTTGTGGTGGCGGGTAAAGCCAAGGACGTGCCCGAAGCTTGGCCGATCGCGCTTGCTTCGATTGAGAGCGGCGCCGCGCGCGAAGCGCTCGCCAACCTGATCGACGTTTCGCAGAGCGCACCATGAGCGTTCTGGAGCACATCATCGCCTACAAACGCGAAGAGGTCGCCACGCGAAAGCGCGAACATTCCTTGGCCACGCTTGAGCGGCACGCCAAGGCTGCTGCACCTCCCCGTGGCTTCCGCGACGCGCTGGAAAGAACGTCCCCAGCCTTGATCGCGGAGATCAAGAAAGCCTCGCCGTCGAAAGGCCTGATCCGCGCTGACTTCGATCCGCCAGAGCTGGCGCGCGCTTATGAAGCCGGCGGTGCGGCGTGTCTCTCCGTGCTCACCGATGCGCCGAGCTTCCAAGGCAGCGAGCACTATCTGATCGCAGCGCGGGCGGCGTGCGCCCTACCCGTCCTGCGCAAGGATTTCATGATCGACCCGTGGCAAGTCGTCGAAAGCCGCACGATCGGCGCCGACGCCATTCTCATCATCATGGCCGCGGTCGACGATGCGCTGGCGCGCGACCTCGCCGACACGGCCGCGAGCTTCGGCATGGACGCGCTTGTCGAAGTGCATGATGAGCGTGAGATGGAGCGTGCGCTGTCGCTCGATACGCGGCTCATCGGCATCAACAACCGTTCGCTCGCGACGTTCGCCGTCGACCTGGAAGTAACCGAGCGGCTTGCGCTGCGCGTGCCGCGCGAGGTGTTGCTGGTATCCGAATCCGGCATCTTCACGCATGCCGACATCGTTCGCCTTGAGCGCACTGGTGCGCGCGCCTTCCTGGTCGGCGAAAGTCTGATGCGCCAAGAGGATGTGGCGGCGGCCACGCGAGCACTACTTGGCCGTTAACCAAACTGGACTTGACCCGAGTTCCGGAACGGATATAGAACGCCTAGATCGTTCACCATTTGGTCCAGGTCATGCTGACGGCGAAACAAAAAGAACTGCTGCTCTATATCCATGAGCGGATCAAAGAGACGGGCGTCTCGCCCTCCTTCGACGAGATGAAGGAAGCGCTCGACCTGGCTTCCAAGTCCGGCATCCACCGGCTGATCACGGCGCTTGAGGAGCGCGGGTTATTGCGGCGCCTTCCGCACCGGGCGCGCGCGCTCGAGGTGCTGAAGCTGCCGG
>JAEYPY010000239.1 GCA_023410295.1 Pseudomonadota bacterium
CCGTCCACCGTCATCCGCAGCCATAGCTACGACGCGGACGCGCAAGAATTGATCATCACCTTCGTCACCGGGCGGCGCTACGCTTACGAGCGGGTGCCGCCCGAAGCGTATCGGGAATTCAAGACCGCCTTCGCCAAAGGCGTCCATTTCAACCGCTTCATCCGCGATCACTACGCATGCCGCGAGCTGGCGCGGATGGACTAACTACTCATTCTTCCCCGCCTTCTTGTCCCGCTCCGCCAAGATGCGCAGCCGGAGCGCGTTGAGCTTGATGAAGCCTTCGGCGTCGGCCTGGTTGTAGCCGCCGGCTTCGTCGAAGCCGACGAGCTTCTTGGAATAGAGCGAATACGGGCTGGAGCGGCCGACGGTGCGCACGCCGCCCTTGTAGAGCTTCAGCTTCACTTCGCCGCTGACGCTTTCCTGCGACGCGTCGATCGCCGCCTGCAGCATGCGCCGCTCCGGCGTCCACCAGAAGCCGTTATAAACGAGCGAAGCATAGCGCGGCATCAGCTCGTCTTTGAGATGCATCGCGCCGCGATCCAGCGTGATCGATTCGATCGCGCGATGGCCGTGCCACAGCACCGTGCCGCCCGGCGTCTCGTAATAACCGCGCGACTTCATGCCGACATAGCGGTTCTCAACCAGATCGAGTCCGCCGATGCCGTGTTTGGCGCCCAATCGGTTGAGTTCGGCCAAGAGTTCGTGGGCCTTCATCGCCCTGCCGTTAATAGCGACGAGATCGCCGCGCTCGAACGCGAGCGTCACGACCTCGGCCTGATCCGGCGCTTCTTCCGGCGTGATCGTGCGCCGGTCGGCGCGCTTCGATACGACATCCGGCACTTCCACGTCCGGATCTTCCAGCACCAGACCTTCGCTGGACGTGTGCAGCAGGTTCGCATCGATCGAGAACGGCGCTTCCTGCTCTTTGCCCTTGGCGATCGGGATGTTGTGCTGGCGCGCGTACTCCAGCAGCGCCGGCCGGCCCTCGAAATCCCACTCACGCCACGGCGCGATCACTTTCACATCGGGCTTCAGCGCGTAATAGCTGACCTCGAAGCGGACTTGATCGTTACCCTTGCCTGTCGCGCCGTGACACACGGCATCGGCGCCGACGAGATTGGCGATCTCGATCTGGCGCTTGGCGATCAGCGGCCGCGCGATCGAGGTGCCGAGCAGGTACTGGCCCTCGTAGAGCGTGTTGGCGCGGAACATCGGCCAGACGAAATCGCGCACGAACTCTTCGCGCAGATCGTCGATGTTAATATTGTCGGGCTTGACGCCCATCGCCAGAGCCTTCTCGCGCGCCGGCGCCAGCTCCTCGCCCTGGCCGAGATCGGCCGTGAACGTCACGATCTCGCAGCCGTAGGTCTCCTCCAGCCACTTCAGGATGATCGACGTATCGAGCCCGCCCGAATAGGCCAGAACCACCTTTTTCACGCCGCTCTTGGTCACGCGCGCAACTCCTCAACTCGCGCGAGCCATAGCGGCGCGGCGGCGGGCGCGCCATATCCAATTACGTCGCGCGCCGCCTAGTAGAGGCGATAACTCAGAAAGACGCCAACGCTGGCCTGATCTTCCGAGCCGCGCAGGCGCACCAGCGGGCTCTCCGCGGCGTCGCCGGCGAGCTTGTCATAGCCGGCGAACACGATCGCCGACCATTGGCCGCCCTGTGTCAGCGGGATGAGCGAACTTGCCCCGACGCCATAGGAATAGAGCCCGCCGCTCGGTGCATAGACCGGGAGACCCGAGGCGAGCGACTGGCCGGCATCGACGCCGAAATAGGCATCGACGTAATCATCATCGACGAACCGCGCGCGCGGCCCGATCGACCAGCGCATCGGCACGCCGAACGCTTCAGTGCGGCCGCTCCACTGCGCGCCCATATCGGCCACCAGGCCTTCATGGCCAGAGACCGCCTGACGCGCTTCCGCCGTCAGCGTCAGCGCGCCGAGATCGTATTCCACGAACCCACCCAGCTCGACGCTGGCGTCCACATCGCCAAGGCCGATGAGATCATTGGTATCGTCGCCAGTGACGGCGAAGGCCTGGCCGCCGTCTTCATCGCGCGGAAACTTGAGCCGGGCGATGGGGCCGGCGCGGAGATTGGCGCCGTCGAAAAGTCGATAACGCGCACCATTCTCCACGGAGGCGGAGAACCTGTCACCGTATTCGACCTGGATACTCGGCAGCGCCGAGAGGCGATAATCGTCATCGCCTTCATAAGCCGGCGCATAGAGTCCACCCGCGCCGACATAAACGCGCCAGCCCTCGTCCGCTGACCTCTCCTGCGCGGCGACGGGGGTAGAGAGGCAAAGCAGGCCCAAACAGGCAATCGTCGTCCGCATGATCATCCCTAGCTAAGCATTGGGATACGCGCTCGTTCCTTGGCTGGATCACAAACCGCTGCCGCGCGGCTACACCATCACCTGGTTGCCCAGCTCCACCGCCCGGCCGGACGGAATGTGGAAGAAGTCCGTTGCGTTGGTGGCGTTGCGGGCGAGGAAGATGAAGAGGTGATCCTGCCAGAGCGGCATGCCGCTCTTTTCGCTCGGCACGATGGTGCGGCGGGAGAGGAAGAAGCTCGTCTTCATGATGTCGAACTTCAGCCCCTGCTTGCGCGCATCCGTCAGCGCTTTCACCACATTCGGCGTTTCCATGAAGCCGAACGTCAGCGTCACGCGCTTCACGTCGGGCATGAAGTCCTCGACCTTGACGCGCTCTTTATCCGGCGCGCGCGGCGCATTGATGGTTTTCACCGTCAGGATGATGATCTGCTCGTGCAGCACCTGATTGTGCTTCAGATTGTGCATCAGCGCCGCCGGCGCCACGTCCGGATCGCCGGTCAGGAAGATTGCCGCGCCGCGTACGCGATGCGGCGGGTGATGCGAAAGCGTCTCGAACAGCTTCGCCAGCGGCTCATCGCGCCGCACGGTTTCGGCAAGCAGCTTGGTGCCGCGCACCCATGTCCACATGACGATGACGAGGCCGATGGCGAGAAGGATCGGCACAAAGCCGCCGCTCCAGACCTTGAGCATGTTCGAGGAGAAGAACGTCGCCTCGATCAGCGCGAATGGAATGCACACCAGCGCCGCCAGCCACAGCGGCTTCTTCCACAAGCGCCAGATCGCCAGGAACACCAGCACGGTGGAGACGAGCATCTCGCCCGAAACAGCGATGCCGTAGGCTGAAGCGAGCCTGCTCGACGAGCCGAACCCCATCGCCAGGATCAGGACGCCGGCCAGCATCAGCCAGTTCACTTGCGGCATGAAGATCTGCCCGGCTTGCGTCTCGGAGGTGCGGCGGATTTCCATGCGCGGCAGAATGCCGAGCTGGATTGCCTGCTGCGTGATCGAGAACGCGCCGGTGATCACAGCTTGGCTGGCGATAATCGTCGCCATCGTCGCCAGCAACACGACGGGCAGCTTCAGCCAATCCGGCGGCAGCATGAAGAAGAGATTCTCGATTGCTTCCGGATGCGCCAGCGCCAACGCGCCCTGCCCCAGATAATTCAACGTGAGACACGGAAGCACGATGAATACCCAGGCGCGGCTGATCGGCCGGCGGCCAAAGTGGCCCATGTCAGCGTAAAGCGCCTCCGCGCCCGTCACCGCGAGAAACACCGCGCCCAGCACGACGAACGAAAGCCCGGCGTGGCTCGCGAAGAACGCAAGCGCGGGCAACGGCGAGAGCGCGCTCAGAATGCCGAGATCGTCCCGGATGTGCAGTACGCCGAGCCCGGCCATCGTCAGAAACCACACCAGCGTGATCGGCCCGAACAGCGCGCCAATGCGCGCGGTGCCGCGGCTCTGCACAAAGAAAAGCCCGATGAGAATGATCAGGCTGATCGGCAGGATGAACGGGTTGATGAAACTGTCGACGCCAGGCACGGCGCGCAGACCTTCAACCGACGACATCACCGAAACCGCCGGCGTGATTAGCGCGTCGGCGTAGAACAGCGACGCACCGATCATGCCCGCCGCCAGCAAAACGCCGGTGCGGGCGCCGAACGCCTTGCGCACCAGCGCCATCAGCGAAAGCGTGCCGCCCTCGCCTTTATTGTCAAAGCGCAGCAGCAGGAACACCGACTTGATGGTGACGACGATGATGAGCGCCCAGAAGATCAGCGAGACGATGCCGATCACCTCGCCGCGTTCGGGCGCGCGCGCGTAATCGCCGGTAACGATGCGCAAGCACTCGCGCAGCGCATAGAGCGGGCTGGTGCCGATGTCGCCATAGACGACGCCGATCGAGCCGATCAGCAGGCCCCAGAAGCCGCCATGCGCAACGGCGCCGCCATCGGCGGCGTGTGTCATGTCTTTGGATGAAGGCGCTTCAGCCGGGGCCTGCGCCATGAATGATCCCCTTCGGGCGAATGGCGGCCCGGTTCCGGGCCGCGCGTTTACGCCTTTTCACCTAGCGGGGCAAATGTGTGCGCCTTGTCGTCTTGTCGTTTGGTTACCTCAGCGGCAGCCGCAGCCGTGGCCGCCACCACCCCAAGCGCCAGTGCGCGCGCTGGCCCGGGCCGAGGCGAACGCAAATGCCGAGGCGTGCGCCCGTCCGCCGCGGATGATCACGGTCGTGCTGGAATACGAGCCGCCGTCTACGTTGGCGCCCACGCCGCCCGATGAGGCGGCGAAGAAATCGTTAGAGAGTGTGACGGTCTCCGGCCCCATATCCTCGATGATCACCGGCGACGGGGGCGGCGTCACGGGCGGCGCTGGGCGCGGGCGGCGCGGCCGCGGCTGGCGCGGGCGCTCGATGCCGTCGGCATACGCGACGCTGGGAACAGCCAGCACAGGCGCGGTCACCAGCGCGATTGCAGCGAAGATTGCGAGCGCACGCATAGAGTTCAGCTCCAGCATCAAACGGCGCATTCTCGCGCGCGATCCGCCGGCGGCCAAGCTGCTTCGCCTCTCTCGTGCGAAGTTCGCGTAAGCGCGGCGTGCGCCGTTGAGCAGTCAGAAGTCGCTGATGAGGCCCTTCTTCTCCCAATCGCCGTAGCGTGTCGGCTCGGGCCCTTCGCGGCCGCCGACCTCTTTAGGCAGCTCCTCGACCGCCTTACGCCGCGCCTCGGCCTCGGCCAGCGCACGTTCCGCTTCCGGCGTCAGCTTGCGCTTGGGACTTTCGGCATCCGCCATATTGAACCTCCGCCAACGGCTCTCGATATTTTTGCTCACTGGATGTGAGGAGAAGAATGAACCACCTCAAGACCTACGTGCTGCTCGCCGGCCTGACCGCCCTCTTCGGCGGCGTCGGCTATCTCGTCGGCGGCACAGGCGGCATGCTGATCGCGCTCGTCGTCGCGGCAGCGATGAACCTCTTCGCCTATTGGAACGCCGACAAGATGGTGCTCCGGCACTTCCGCGCCATCGCGGTCGATCCGGCGCATCCCGACCCGCGCGTGCAGGCCTATTACCACGACACACTGGCGTTGGCCCAGCGCGCCGGCCTGCCTGCGCCGAAAATCTACATCATCGACAATCCGCAGCCGAACGCGTTCGCCACCGGCCGCGATCCGCAGAACGCCGCCGTCGCCGCCACCAGCGGCCTCTTGGGTCTGCTCTCGCGCGATGAAATTCGCGGTGTCATGGCGCACGAACTGGCGCACGTGAAAAACCGCGACACGCTGACGATGACCGTCACCGCCACCATCGCCGGCGCCGTCGCCATGCTGGCCAACTTCGCCTTCTTCTTCGGCGGTAACCGCAACCCGATCGGCGGCATCCTCATCATGCTGCTGGCGCCGCTCGCGGCCTCGGTGGTGCAGATGGCGATCAGCCGCGCGCGCGAATACGAAGCCGACCGCATCGGCGCCGAGATCGGCGGCGATCCCGAAGCCCTCGCCCGCGCGCTGCAGAAGATCGAAGCTTACGCCCGCCAGCGCGTGAATATGGACGCCGAGCGCAATCCGGCCATGGCGCACCTCTTCATCATCAACCCGCTCGCGGGCCGTGGCTCGGACAACCTCTTCTCCACCCACCCCAACACGCAAAACCGCATCGCCCAGCTGATGCAGCTTGCTGGCCGTTTCGGCGGCGCAACGCCAAGCGCGCAAACCAGCACAGGCGCCGGCCCCTGGGGACGGCGCCGCGGCCCCTGGGGCTAAACCCCTTTCAGGCGCGAAGGCTTGTTCCTTCGCGCCTGATTTCTAGATGGATAATTGGGGCGCGGGGTGCGGGACCCGCGCTTATGGTTGATGATGCGTTAACTGGCCCTACGCGAGCCTTGCTGCGGTTCGCGATGCGTCTCGCCCCCATCCTCCCTGCCGCGCTCTGCGTGGCTATCGGCATGGCTGCCGATCCCCCGCGCGCATGGGCGGAGTCGCCCGTCGTGTTGGAAGGCGGCGACGAAGACACCCGCGAAGCCATCCTCGACCTCCTGCCCGACCGCGAGACCCCGACCAGCCTCTTCGAAGCCGAACGCATCGCCGAAGAAGCCGCCGCGCGCGCTTTGGCCTGGCTGCGCTCGGAAGGCTATTACGCTGCCACTGTCACGCCGGAAGCCACGGAGGAGCCGCCCTCCGCGCGGCTCGTCATTGCGCCGGGCCCGCGCTTTCGCTTCGAGTCACCGATCGTCGCCTATGGCGGCAATCCTCCGCACGAAGAAGCTGCCGTCGCGGTAGAGCGCGCGCTCGCCGCTGTCGAAGCCGATGCGCCGGCGCGCGCCGAAAGCGTGCTGCTGGCTGAAGGCAACGCTGTCTCCGCGCTGCAGCAACTCGGCTACGCCGACGCCACCGCCGGCCAGCGCCGCGTCGTCGTCGATCACGCGACGCAGCGCGTCAGCACCGAGTTCAATTTGCAGCCAGGCGCCGCCGCCCGCCTCGGCGATATACGCGCCGAACCCGCCACGATCTTCCGCCCCAGCTTCGTTGACCGGCTGCAGAACTGGGACACTGGCGAAGCCTACTCGCCGCAAGCGATCTCGCGCCTTCGCCGCGATCTCACCTCAACCGGCGCCGTCTCGCTCGCCACCACCCGCTTGGCCGAACCCGGTCCCAACGGACTGCGCGATGTCATCGTCCACATCGAGCCGGCGCGCCGACATGCGTATGAAATCGGCCTCTCCTATTCGACCATCGAAGGCGCCGGCGTGCAGGCGGAATGGACGCGCCGCAACCTCACCGGCCGCGCCGATGCGCTGAGCGTCGAAGGCACGCTTGCTGAACGCCAACAGGGCGTCACCGTCGAATTGCTGCGCCCGCACGCGGCCGGCCTTGGCCTTGCCGTCACCTATGGCGCCTCGGTCGAACGCGAAGCGCTGGAAGCCTACACGCGCCAGGGTGTTGCACTTTATGCTTCGGTCGACGCCTCGAACCGGCTGCGTCTTGCGCCGAGTTACGGCGTGCGCTTGTCGGCGGATTCGTTCGAGGATCTCTCTGGCGGCGTCACCGAAGCCGTCGTGCTCTCCGGCTTCGGCAGCCTGCGCAACGACACCACCGGCTTCACGCTCGATCCGCGCGACGGCTCCATCACCGAACTCCGCGTCGAGCCCTCCGTCTCCACCGGCGACGTAACACTGGGCTTCGTGCGCTTCATCGGCGATGCCCGCATCTATGAATCGTTCGGCCGCGATGACCGCCTGACCCTAGCAGCGCGCGCGCGCACCGGCTGGCTCACCGCCGTTGCCGGCGATCCCGACGATGTACCGCCCGATCGGCGCTTTTATTCTGGCGGCGGCGGCTCGGTGCGCGGCTACGAGTACAACTCGATCTATCCCGAAGAACGCGACGCGCTCGGCCTCTCGCCCGGCGGCCAGGGCCTGCTCGAAGGCTCGGTCGAAGCACGCTGGCGCTTCAACGATCGCTGGGGCGCTGTCGCTTTTGTCGACGCCGGCAACGCGTTCGACGATTGGAGCGACGCAACCGACTTGCGCTACGGCGTCGGCGCGGGCGTCCGCTACAATCTTGGCTTTGCGCCGCTCCGTGTCGATCTCGCCATTCCGCTGGATCGCGACGAAGGCGATGACGAGTACGCGCTCTATATCAGTCTCGGGCAAGCGTTCTGATGGACGACGAAGCCCTCCCCCCCGAGCCTGAAACACAAGCCAAGCGCAAGCGCCGCTGGCTTTTTCCGGTCATCGGCACAACCGCGGTGCTGAGCGGCGCAGCGCTCGGGGTTGGCCCGCTTGCGCCTTACGCCGTCGATTACATCGCCGATGGCTCGCGCATCTGGCGCCTCGGCGAGCTCAAGATCGATGGCGTGCAAGGCAGCTGGCTTGGCGACCTCCGCGCCGAGCGCATCGCCCTTGAAGACGAAGAGGGCGAATGGATCGAAGCGCGCGACGTGACGCTCGAATGGCGCCCGCTCGATGCGTTGTTCGGCGACATCCGCCTCAATGTTGCGCACGCCGATTCCATACTCATGCACCGCCAGCCGCGCTTGCTCGACCCGCGTCCGCCAAGCGGCCGGCGTTTCGATGTACGCATCGGCGATCTCAGTGTCGAAACCATCCAGATCGCCGAGGCCGCCTATGGCATCGAAGCGCAATTCACCGCCGATCTTTCGCTCTTTGTTCACGACCAGCAGCTGCGCGGCCTCAATCTAAACCTGCAGCGCACCGATAGCGACGCCGACCGCGTCGTCGCAATCTATCAGCGCGGCGCAGAATATGCGCTGAATGTCGATGCTGTCAGCGCGCCCGAAACCGGCATCATCGCCCGCGCGCTCGGCATCGGCGAACACGGCCTCACCGCCACCGCGCGCGGCGATGGCGATGTCAATCAAGGCAGCTCGACATTTAACGTGAACATCGGCGAAGCCTCGCTGCTCGCCGGCGCGAGCGAATGGGCGCAAGGCGATTGGTCGCTCGACGCCAACGCACAGCTTGACGTGCTGCCGATGCTGACGACGCTCGCGCGCCGCATCGGCGCCAGCGCGGCGTTCCGGTTCGCTGGCGATCCCAGCGGCGCTTTCACCGCGCATGGCCAAACGCCGTTCCTGGCCGTCGATCTCGCCGGTGCGCTCAACGAGGATCAAGAGCTCGACGGACCCGCGCGCATCGTCGCCACCACCGATCGCTTGAGCAGTATCGCCCGCGAGTCGCCGTTCGAACTCGGGCCCGCGCGGCTGGAAGGCGAACTCCGCCAAGCGCGAGGTACGACAGCGATCCGCGGCACGCTCGACGCGCAGCAAGTCGATGTGCTCGGCCGCCGCGTGCGACTAACCGGCCCAGTCGAAGCTGCGCTTACCGACGCGGCGTTCAATCTGAGCGGCGATCTTCGCGCCGGCCAAGGCGCGCCGCCGCTTTTCGCCAACGCGCGCTTGCGCACCGATCTCGCCTATGATCGCCGCCGCCATCGCTTCGAACTTGCTGAGACCGAGCTGACCAGCGAAGCGATCACCGTCACTGCGCAGGGCTGGGTCAATGGCGGCGATGGCGAGTTCGCCGGCGAATGGCGCGCACGCCGCCTCGAAGCGCTGACCGATCTTCTTTCCGGCGAAGCCAGCGGCGAATGGCGCGCCTTCGCCGAGCGCATCTATGGCGCGCGCATCTGGACCACCGCCGTCGCCGGCCGCGGCGCAAACGTCGATGGCTCGCCCGAGGTGATTGGACAATTGCTTGGGCGTGCGCCGGCGCTCGATGCGCGCCTCACCTATGAGAACCGCGGCATCACCGTTGAGCACGCGCGCATCGATGGCGCCCAGCTGCGTGCCGGCGCGACAGGGCGCATTGTGCAGGGCAACGCCAACCTTGCCGTTGAAGCCAGCGCCCGCGGGCCGCTTTCGCTTGGTGGGGCGGAGATCACCGGCGCTGTCGACGCTACCGGCCAGCTCAGCGGGCGCCTTGCACGCCCCGCGCTCGACATGCGCGCGACGCTCGCAAGCTTCAGCGCCGGCGGCGTTGTCGTCGATCAGCCGGTAGTCGATTTCACGCTCGCGCCGACGCCGGGCGGCACATACGCCGGCAGTGCCCGCGCTGAAGGCCGGGCGCTCGGCCAGGCATTCAATGCCGCGTCCAACGTCGCCATCGACGGCGGCGTGCTGTCGCTGACCGAACTCGACGGCCAGGTCGGCGCCATGCAAGCGCAAGGCTCGGCCAGCTTTGCCCCGAACGGCGTCACTGCCATGCTCGACGTCAACGGCTTGCTCGACGGCCTTTTCCCGGGCGTCAGCGGCCGCCTCGCCGGTCAGCTCGCGCTGACGCCGCAAACACTGGCGCTCGACGCACAGATCGCTGACGCCCGCGCCGGCGAACTACGCGTGCGCGCGGCAACCCTCACCGCGCAAGGCCCGCACCAAGCCATCGCCGCGCGCTTCGATTTGCGCGGCCGCTTGCGTGAAGCGCCGCTCGCGTTCGAAGGCACCAGCCTCTTGGACATCGAGGGCGATCCAACGCTCAGCATCGAAGGCCGCGGCACGCTCGCCGAGTCCGACATCTTCACCCGCACGCCGATGCGCGCGATCTGGCGACGCGGCGGCGCGGAAGCTTCGATCGATGTGGCTATGGGCGACGGCGTGGTGCGCGCGCAATGGACCGATCCCGGCCGCAGCTTGCGCGGCAGCGCCCAGATCACCGATGCGCCGATCACGCCGCTCGCCGCGATCTGGGGCGAACGCGCCACCGGCCGCATCGATGGCCAGCTTTCTCTCGCCAACAATGGCGACGCACTTGCCGGCAGCGCCGACATCACGCTGGAAGACGCCCGCTTCGCCGGTCGTCAGCGCGGCGCGCTCGATATGCGCATCGTCGGCGATCTCGATCCCGGCCGCCTCGTCGCCACCATCGACGCAACCTCGGAAGACGGACTCGTCGCGCATTTCGAAGCCAACGCGCCCGTTACCACCAGCGCCAATCCGATCCGCATCGCCTTGGCGCGCGAGCGGCGCGGCCAAGCGCGCTGGTCGGTGCACGGGCCGGCCTCGAGCCTCTGGGCCGCGGCGCGGCTACAGGATCAATCGCTCGAAGGCCAGCTCGACGGCGAGGGCGAGCTTGAATTCGGCGCCGGCTATCTCTCCGGCGACGGTCACATCGAGATCGTCGATGGCCGCTTCGAAGACAAGCTGACCGGCATCACGCTTGTCGATCTCGACGCCCGCGTCGCCATCGATCAGCGCGGCGTCACCATCCAGAACTTCACCGCCTCCGGCCCGCGCGGCGGGCGCCTCACCGCCACCGGCGGCAGCGCTAACGAGCGCGAAGGCAATATCAATGTGCGCCTGGATGAAATGCGTGTCGCCGATCGCCCCGACGCACGCGCGGTCGCCAGCGGCGAGCTGGCGCTGCGTTGGGAGGGCCTGACTTCATCGCTTTCAGGCGATCTCAACATCGTCGAAGCCGAGGTCGATGTCGCTGCCGCCGACGCCGACGCGGGCATCCCGACCATCGACGTCATCGAAATCAACCGCCCAGGCGATTGGGGCGAAGATGACGCCGCCGCGGACGAAGCACCGATGAACGGCCGCAATGCCGCTGCTACCGAACTC
>JAEYPY010000146.1 GCA_023410295.1 Pseudomonadota bacterium
GCTTCGCGCAGCTCTTCTCGCGCCTCATCCGCTTCATCTACGCGCGTCGCCAAGACGCCGCGCCGCCCGTATGCGCGCATGTTCCGTGCGCCGCCGATTCGTCCTGATTGCACCCACGAAACGCCAAATCAGCTTTCACAAGCGTCCAGCGGCCTGCGCTGGCGCGGCGCCCGCGCGCGTCTGCACGACACACATTGCACAACGCCGCGCCACCGGCTGAATAGAGCCATGAAATTCCGCGCCCTCCTCGCCCTCGCGCTCATCGCCCTGCCGGCGCATGCCGAAACCAATGCGTCCCCGCTGACGCGCGGCGAGGTCCGCTTCCGCGATCATTCCAACGGCGTCCAGCACCCCACCTACACCGCCCATCGCCGGCAAACCTGCGCGCCGGCGCAGGCCGGCGATCTCCGCCAACGGCTCGTCGATCTCGCCGCGCAGGAATGGGCGCGCTTCGGCTATCCGATCTCGCAGCGCATCGACGCGCGCGTGCTGCGCCAGGTCTTCCCCGAACTCCGCCGCGCCAAGCAGCCGCCCTATCTCGAGCGTGATCCGCTGATGCTGCAAGCCATCGGCGGCTATTGGGCCGCGCTCACGGGCGTCGCCAGCGGCGAGATCGCCGATTCCGGCGGCTTCGAAATCGCCAACGCCAACGCGATGTGGGTCGAAGAAGCCGCGCAATATCGCGCCAATTCCGGCTGGGCGACGCCCTGGTCGGCCGCCTTCATGTCCTGGCTCATGTGCGAGGCCGGCGTCGAAGACTTCCGCCGCTCCTGGGCGCACCGCGATTATGTCGACGCCGCCATCGCCGCCAGCGACGGCGGCGCAAGCCATCCCTATCGCGCGCACGAGCCAACACAGGCGCCGGCGGTGGGCGATCTTCTCTGCAGCACCCGCGCCTATTATCGCGCCGATCTCGCCACGCGCCGCAACGAGCCGGACGGCGAAGCGCAAATGCACTGCGATCTTGTCGTCGCCATCGACAGCGCAACCGGCCTCATCCTCGCCATCGGCGGCAATGTCGAAAACGCCGTTTCGCTCGTGCCCTATCGTCTGATGCGAACACGCGCAGGTTCGCTGGTACGCTCAGTCTGTCGCGGCGAAAAACTCTGCAACGACGAACGCCTCTTCGCCGTGCTTTCGCTCGACGCCCCGGCAAGCGCCGCCGCACTCATCAACGCGCCCGCCCTCTACCAGCGCCCCGACCGGCCGCCGCCGCGCATGCGCTAATCTCGCGCGCCGCTTTTGCTTGCCCCAAGAGAGTCAGCCGCTAGGTTGCGCGCACATTGAAAGGAGCATCGGATGGCGGCAGGCGCAGCAACGAAGTGGTGGGAACGCGACACAACGCCAGGCTTCATCCTGATCGCGGCGACGATCGTCTCTTTCATCCTGCTCAATGGCCCCACGGGCGAGGCCTTCCACCATCTGCTCGAAGATCAGATCGCCGGCCTCGCCATCGGTTTCGGCGCCGCGGCGCATCCGCTCAATGTGCATCTCATCATCAACGACGCGCTGATGGTGATTTTCTTTCTTTATGTCGGCCTCGAACTGAAACGCGAGACCGTCGAAGGGCCGTTCCAGAATCCGCGCGAAGCCGCGTTACCCATGGCCGGCGCCCTCGGCGGCATGGTTGCGCCCGCGCTCATCTACCTCGCCATCAACGCGCAATACCCAGAATATCTGCGGGGCTGGGCCATTCCGGCCGCCACCGATATCGCCTTCGCCATCGGCGTTCTCTCGCTGCTGGGATCGCGCGTGCCGGGCGGGCTTCGGCTTTTCCTCTTGGCGCTCGCCATCATCGACGACCTCGGCGCCATCCTCGTCATTGCCCTCTTTTACTCGACGCAACTGACAGGTTGGGCGCTCGGCGGCGCGGCCGTGACGTTCTTCGTCCTGCTGATGATGAACCGCGGCGGCGTCAAGGCGTTGTGGCTCTATTGGCTGTTCGGCCTCGTGCTCTGGGGCTTCATGCTCGTTTCGGGCGTGCACGCGACGATCGCCGGCGTCTTGACCGCCATGACCATTCCGATGCGCCGCGCCGATGGCACGTCGCCGCTGATCGAAGCCGAACACGCGCTCAAATACTGGGTGCAGTTCGCCATCATGCCGATCTTCGCGCTGGTCAACGCCGGCGTCGTGCTCGCAGGCGCTGGTCTGCAGACATTGCTGCACCCGATCGCGCTCGGCGTTGGCCTCGGGCTCGTCTTCGGCAAACCGATCGGAATCTTGCTCGCCTCTTACAGCGCGTGCGCTTTGATCAAACAACGCGCGCCCGGAACGCCGATGCAAATGCTCGGCATGACCATGCTCGCCGGCATCGGCTTCACCATGAGCCTCTTCATCGGCAATCTGGCGTTCGGCGCCGGCGATCTCGCCACGCCGGTTCGCTTCGGCGTGCTCGGCGGTTCGCTGATTTCGGCGCTCGTGGGCCTCTTCGTACTTTGGCTCGCATGCCGTGCGCCGGCGCCGGCAGAACACGATACGTTTGGTCCCGAAGAAGAGCGCGCTGAAGAAGCTGGCGTGCTGGAGGACATCGATCCGCCACAGCCGGAACGGGGCGCCTGAAAAGTAAAGCGGCCACGCCTCCCAGGGCGCGGCCGCTTAATGCGCCGCAAATTGTAGGGCGTCTCCTCCCCGAAACGCGACCGCCCGCGGCGCCGACGGTCGATTGGACCCTGACGCTATCGGCGCCGACTCGTCAAGATGTCGCCTTAGGTTCGCAGCATTTGTTGCACCGCAGCGACAACTTCCGCGCGCGGAACTTCGCGCTGCACGCGTTCGCGCATCTTTGCATACGCCTCGCGATCCTCGCCCAGATCCTTGGCCATGCGTGCGCCGAGCTTCAAATCCTTGAGCGTCACCGTGCCCCTCGCCAGCTCATCGCCGCCCTGGATAATCGCAACAGGCGCCTCGCGTTTGTCGGCGTATTTGAGCTGCGCCTTCATGCCGGAGCCGCCGAGATAAACTTCGGCTCTGATTCCGGCTTCGCGCAACTCGCGTGCGATGGCGAAATAGTCCCCCATCCGTTCGCTATCGAGCGCAAGCACGATGACAGGCGCTTCAGCCCTAAGCGCATCGTCAACGCCCAATCGCGCTTGCGCCGCCACGAGCCGGCTCACGCCGATGGAGA
The DNA here is from genome assembly GCA_023410295.1 of Pseudomonadota bacterium. Lineage (GTDB taxonomy): Bacteria > Pseudomonadota > Alphaproteobacteria > Caulobacterales > Aquidulcibacteraceae > Vitreimonas. Next base: position 3,128 of record JAEYPY010000146.1, read on the forward strand.
AACCAGTGGCTGGCACGCGTTCGCCGGTAAAGCGCGCGATGAGATCATCATAACGCCCGCCGCCACCGACAGAACCGAAGCGAACCGGGCGACCGTCTTCAACGATCGTCATCGTCAGCTCGGCTTCGTAAACGGCGCCGGTATAATATTCGAGCCCGCGCACCACCGACGGATCAATCCGCGCTTGCGCATCGCCAACGCCGAGCGCGCTCAACACCGCATCGATGCCAGCGAGCTCTTTGAGGCCAGCACGTCCCTCTTCATTGCCGCCGATCAAGCGCTCGAGACCGCCAAGCACCGACGAACGCGAGTCCGTCGGCAGCGTCACGAAGTCGATCACCTTCTGCACCGCGGCTGCGTCGAGCTCGGCGCCTTTGGTGAAATCGCCGCTCTCATCCTTGCGGCCTTTACCCAAGAGCGCGGCCACGCCTTCAACGCCAACACGATCGAGCTTGTCTATCGCGCGCATCACTGTGAGCCGGCCACGTTGGGCGCCTTCGCCAAGACCGATGCCTTCGAGCACGCCGTTCAAAATCCGCCGTGAGTTGATCTTGAACACGTAGCCGTCTTTCGGCACGCCGACCGCTTCGAGCGCCTCGGCGGCCATCGCGATCATTTCCGCGTCAGCGGCCGGATTGTCCGAGCCGACCGTATCGGCGTCGCATTGGGTGAATTGGCGGAAGCGCCCGGGTCCAGGCTTCTCATTGCGCCACACCGGCCCGGTCTGCCAACGGCGAAACGGCTTCGGCAAAGTCTGCCGTTCTTCCGCAGCAAAGCGGGCGAGCGGCGCGGTGAGATCGTAGCGTAGGGAAAGCCAGCGTTCGTCGTCGAGGAACGAGAACACGCCTTCATTAGGCCGGTCGAGGTCGGGCAGAAATTTGCCGAGCGCTTCAGTGTATTCAAGCGCCGGCGTCTCCAGCCGCTCGAAGCCCCACTTTTCGTAGACAGCGCCGACCGCGGTGACGACGCGCTCCTCGGCGGCGGCAGCGGACCCAAGCTTATCGATGAAGCCGCGCGGTTTCTCCGGCGTCGGGCGAGAACTGTCAGACTTGCTCATGAGACGAGACTTTCAAAACCGAATGCAAAGCGGGTGACGGGACGCGCGCTTCAATGTCGCGCGAAGCGATAGCCCGTTGCCGCCGCGATGTCGCCGGAGAGCACTTTCTCAGCCAAGTGTTCGATATCCCAGGCGAGCTCGCGATCACCGTCGACCAACGGGAAGTGCTCGCGCACTATGTTTACGGCATCCAAGACACGGGCGCCAAGCGCCACCGGCTTTTCAGCGCTGTTCCGCGAGCGCACCGCTTCGGCCTGCGAGGCAAACGCCATTTCGATCGCGTAAATCTTCGCCAACCGCTCAGCCGATTCATAGGCGCGCGTGGCCACATTCGCGGCCATGCTGACATGGTCCTCCTGCCCCGCATCTGTCGACAGCGACATGAGATGCGACGGCATGGCCGCGGCCCAGATTTGGTTGCAGAGCCCGGCGGTGGTGTATTCCGCCATCATCAGCCCGGACTCCGTCGGGTTCGGATTGACGCCGCGCACTTGGGGACCGAGGCCCTTATTGCGCTGGCGATCAACATAGCGGGCGACGCGGAGGTTTGAAATCCTCGCCATCATGCCGGCCGCCTGCAGCAAGCCATAGGCGTCGACCGCGATCGGCATGCCGTGGAAATGGCCGCCCGAGGTGATGAGGTCGAGATCGTAGCCTTGAGCGCCGGCGTTGAGGTCGATCGGATTATCCGTGACGCTGCGCGCTTCGATCGTCATCGTCGATTCAGCGCGGGCGATGAGATCAAGGCATGGCCCCAAGACCTGCGCCGTGCAACGCAGATTGTAGGGATCCTGAATCTGGCCGTCGTACTCGTGCTTTTCATCCATCGAGACATCGCGGAATTGATAGCCTTCGAGCAGATCGAACACCCAGCGCGCGACATCGACCGAACCGGGATGCGCGCGCAGCGCATGCAGATCGGCACGGAACGGCCGGCCCATGCCGCGCATCGACTGCACGCTCATCGCCGTCGCCACAGCGCCCGCTTCGAGCAAACGACGCATCATCAAAGTCGCCAGCGCGCCCCAGGCGTTGGAATATTGGCAGCCATTGTTGAGCGCGAGTCCTTCCTTCATCTCGAGCTCGAGCGGCGTGAATTTACCTTTGGCGCCCTCCGCCGTCGGCGAAGCGCCGCCATCGGCGTTAAGCACGCGGCCTTCGCCGATCACCACAGCGGCGATGTGCGAAAGCGGCGCAAGATCGCCGCTGGCCGAGACGCTGCCATCGCGCGGCACGGCGG
>JAEYPY010000182.1 GCA_023410295.1 Pseudomonadota bacterium
CCAGCGTCCGCTGCGTGCCGAGATTGCGCAGGTTGAGGAGGTTGAGGCCGGTCGAGCCGATGAAGCCCTGGTCGCCCGAGTTCGCCGAGGTCGTCGAAGAGCCCGTCAGCGCCGGCACGTCGGTCAGAAAGTCGGTGACATTGGTGATGCCCGAATACTGGATCGTATCGCCTGTCACCGAGGTCACCGGGTTGGCGCTCTCATAATCCGGACGCTGGATGCGCGAGCCGGTGACGACGATGACCTCGTCCTCTTCCGGCACGTCCTGCGCCCAGCTTTCGCCGGCGCACGCCGCCGCCAGCGCCCGCGCCACCGCCACCGCACTCGTCGTGCGCATGAGATATTTCAGCAAATTGTCGGACCGATACACGCGCGCCATCGCCAGCTCTCCCTCGGCGCCGCGAACGCGAGTTCTCTTCGCCGCGCGCGCACGTGCGCGAGCGGTGCTGCGAGCAGGCTTCCCCGTGCGATGTCTGCTGGAGCTGCGTTCAGCGGCTCATTCGCTTGAACACCGGATTACGTCGCCAGTTCCGGGAATTTGCAGATTTTGCGTCGCCGCCAAGGCGACGCGCCGCAATGCTAACATTTGAGCGGCGCATCGACCCGCGCGCCTCTACCGGCGCCGCTTACTTCATCTTATGTTCTCCCCTCATGCCCCGCTCCCGCCCATCACCGCCCGGCGTCGCCGAAGCGCCCGCGATCTTTGACGCCATGCAAGCCCAAGTCGCGCCAATGTGGATGCCGCATCGGCCCCAGCGCGCCTGGGAGAAGCTCGAGGGCGGGCGTCGCTTCAAGCTGGTCAGCGATTACGAGCCGGCGGGCGACCAGCCCACCGCGATCGCTGAACTGGTCGAGGGCATAGAGAAGCGCGAGCAGGACCAGGTGCTGCTCGGCGTCACCGGCTCGGGCAAGACCTTCACCATGGCCAAGGTGATCGAGAGCGTGCAGCGCCCCGCCCTCATCCTCGCGCCCAACAAAACCCTCGCCGCCCAGCTCTACGGCGAGTTCAAACAATTCTTCCCGGAAAACGCGGTCGAGTATTTCGTCAGCTATTACGACTATTACCTGCCGGAAGGCTACGTCCCGCGCACCGACACCAACATCGAAAAAGAATCCAACATCAACGAGCAGATCGACCGCATGCGCCACGCCGCAACGCGCGCGATCCTCGAACGCGACGACACCATCATCGTCGCCTCCGTCTCCTGCATCTACGGCATCGGCTCGGTCGAGACCTATACGAGCATGACCTTCACCGTGAAGGTCGGCGATGAAATCGGCGCCACCGAGCTCGTGCGCAATCTCGTCGCCACGCACTACAAGCGCAACGATTCCGCCTTCGCCCGCGGCATGTTCCGCGTCCGCGGCGACACCATCGAGCTTTTCCCCGCGCACTTGGAAGACCGCGCCTGGCGCTTCTCCTTCTTCGGCGACGAAGTGGAAAGCATCGACGAGTTCGATCCCCTCACCGGCCGCAAGACCGCGACCATGCCGGCGGTCAAAGTTTACGCCAACAGCCACTACGTCACGCCGAAGATGACGCTGCAGCAGGCCGTCGAGCAGATCAAAGTCGAGCTCGACGAGCGCCTCGCCTGGTTCAAGGCCGAAGGCAAATTGCTCGAAGCCCAGCGCCTCGAGCAGCGCGTCAATTTCGACATGGAGATGATGCTGGCCACCGGCTCCTGCGCCGGCATCGAGAACTACAGCCGCTATCTCACCGGCCGCAAACCCGGCGAGCCGCCGCCGACCATGTTCGAATATCTGCCCGACAACGCGCTCGTCTTCACCGACGAAAGCCACGTCACCATCCCGCAGATCGGCGCGATGTACAAAGGCGACTTCAACCGCAAACGCACGCTCAGCGAATACGGCTTCCGCCTCCCCTCGTGCATGGACAACCGCCCGCTCAAATTCGAGGAGTGGGACGCCATGCGCCCCGAGACCATCCACGTCTCGGCGACGCCCGGCCCCTGGGAGCTCGACCGCACTGGCGGCGTCTTCGCCGAACAAGTCATCCGCCCCACCGGCCTCATCGATCCGCCGGTCGAAGTGCGCCCCGTGCAAGCGCACGGCCATTCCCAGGTCGACGACGTCATCGCCGAGGTCAAAGAGGTCGCCAAAGCCGGCTACCGCAGCCTCGTCACCGTGCTCACCAAGCGCATGGCCGAGGACCTCACCGAATACATGCACGAGCAAGGCGTGCGCGTGCGCTACATGCACTCCGACATCGACACCGTTGAGCGCATCGAAATCATCCGCGATCTTCGCCTCGGCGCCTTCGACGTGCTGGTCGGCATCAACCTCCTGCGCGAAGGCCTCGACATTCCCGAATGCGGCCTCGTCGCCATTCTCGACGCCGACAAGGAAGGCTTCCTGCGCAGCGAAACCAGCCTGGTGCAAACCATCGGCCGCGCCGCGCGCAACATCGACGGCAAGGTCATCCTCTACGCCGACAAGATCACCGGCTCGAGGGAACGCGCGATGGCCGAAACCAAGCGCCGCCGCGAGAAGCAGGAAGCCTACAACCTCGCCCACGGCATCACGCCGCAAAGCGTGAAGAGCCACATCAAGGACATCCTCGACAGCGTCTACGAAAAAGACAGCCTCACCATCGACCCGCGCGACCCGATGGCCTTCAAGCGCGGCGCCGGCCTCAAAGAGCGCAAAGGCGGCCGCGGCGTCGCCGAAGACGCCGCCCCCTTCATCGGCCACAACATCAAGAGCTACATCGCCGATCTGGAAAAGCAGATGCGCGAAGCCGCCGCCGACCTCGAATTCGAAACCGCCGCCCGCCTCCGCGACGAAATCAAACGCCTCCAAGAGACAGAGCTCTTCATCGCGGATGACCCACTAGCGCGGCAGGAGACGCTGCGTGAAGCGGCCGACACCGCCGTGCGCAAAGCGCGTAACGGAGATCGCGCGACGCTGACTGGAGCGACAGTGCGAGCAAAGAAGCCGCCGTATCGCGGAAGGCGGCGCAAAGGGCCTTGACCTAAACGTTAGGTGGAGCAAGGTGGTGGCTGGGAAGTTTCATGTTCTTCGCGAAATCGGGCGACATCTCTGCGCTCCTGCGCTGGTATTCTCGCGACGCGAATGCGCCTCCCATCCTTTGTCTTTATGTCGCGGGTGGAAGTGAGTCTGAGAGGTTCATCGCCAGCGTCTTTGACAAGCGGATTTTTCTCGACACGTTGACCGGTGCCGACATCGCATTGTTTTTGTTTGGGCAAGACTTCGTCAAGTACGCGGTGCCCTACGGTTACCAATGCGACGAACTCCACCTGCATGACTCCGACTTGCAAAGGAGCCAGTCCGAAACGCAACTTGTCGTTCGGCGCGTTGGCGAGATTGATCTGACCGGCCAACGGCAGCGAGTGGTCAGCGCATCAGAAGCCGCCGCCAATGCGATGATGGCTCGCTTCCGGCTTTCCGAGCTTGATGTGCCATGTTTCGTCCTGCTCTCGAAGGATGAGCTCGATGAACCCTGGGTTATCCCCACCAAAGACGCTGCGGACATCGACTTGTTCGTTTCGTTTCTTCGGGATTTGCGATCTGCCACTCAAGAGGCTCAACAGCAAATTCAAACCCTGATAAACAAACGAAAAGACGAATTGGCCCACCTCGCTCGCCTTGACGAGCAAATGCGTAGCGTTCGCGGCCTTCAACATTTGGAAGGAGAACTTCCGGAGCTTGAGTCAGAATTCAAGATGGTGCTGACCGAATTTTGCGGGCGGCTGAAAAACTGCGGAGTGCCACCCGAAGTGCTGGCCCGCGCAAGCTCGCGAAGAGAGGCTGACATCATTTGGAAATTGGCTCAACGACCCGACGCTGAAGAGCCACTTAACGAGTTTCGGTCAGTGGTGCTGGAAATTGAGCGAGATGACCAGGAGTTTTGGCAGAGATTTAAGAAACTGAGCAAGAAGGTCCGCTCTGTGCGCTACGAAACCAGTCAGCGTACCTCTGAGAACCTGCGGCTCATGGTGGAGAAGGAGCGCGCCCGCACGCTCGCATCACTTCGCTCAGCCCAGGGCGACGAGCAAATTTTTGCGTCAGCTAGCGCACGGTTGGAGGAAGGAATCCAGCTCGTGTGCGATAAGTACGAGCAAAAGCTGTTGACCCGCGAAGCCACGAGACCATTGATCATATTTGGAATGCGCCTTCTACGTGTCGCCAGAGCTGGCAAGGACTTGACCGATATTCTCGCTTCCATTGATGACACGCTCGCAAAGCAATGAGCGTCCAACTCACTGAAGTCAGAGCGATGCTGCAACCTCGCTGGACTGGTGCCTGGCTAGCAGTGAGTATCCGCCCCCTCAATGAACAAGATTCCGCCGGCATCCGAGCCAACGCACCCGCATGCTTCCATTCGCACGCGTGCGCGCCCATCCCGATCTCGTCCCCTGGTTCGCCCACGCGCCAGCGCACGAGGAAGCTAACACGCGCTCACTCACCCCACCCCACATGCCACCAGCCGCGCCGTTGCGCGCTGGGCGCGCGGGAGCCGTCGCGCCAATGGTACGGGCCCATCGGCGTCATCGCTTCGCGGCCCGCTTCGACGCGCACGCCGTCGCGCAGCAATTCGCCTTCGAGCCGGTCGCCGTAATAGCCGCGCGCGTAGATGCGATAGGTCCAGCGCTGGCGCATGTTGATGTTGTGCTCGTGACGCTCCATCCACGCCAGCATGCGCTCCTCGATCGCGCCGCACGTGCTCCAGGCATGCGGACAGGCAACGCCGACGAAGCGTCCCGCCGGCGTATCGACGCGCGCGCCGGGCGCCAGCGCGATCGGCATGCCGTTGCGGTCGTAAAGCACGCCGCGCCAACCCTGGCTGCGCGTGCCCGGCGAACTCACCTCGATCTGATAAAGCAGGCGCGCGTCGTCATCCGGCGCCCCCGGGGGCGCGATGATGGTGATGCAGGCCGCCAGCAAGGCAGCCGCAAGCATCGGAATAATCAGCCGCAATGAGCGCATCGCTTCGCCCTCCTCAAGGGATAAGCGGCACGCGCTACGGTCTCTCCGCCATGAGCGAAATCAAATTGGCGCAAAAGCGCCGAGGCCAGCGCGCCCTAACTCACCGCCTGCGTTTTCACGCTGCGGATAAAGCCCTCGATATCCGCCGCCGCGTGCGGGCCGTCGCTGGAATCGTTCACGAGCGTGGCCTGGTCGATGAGCAAGTCCTGCAGCTCGTCCGGCAGTTCGTCCCATTGCAGCACCACGGCCTGGCCAAGCCGGCGCAACAGATGCTCCTGCGCGTCCTTGTATTTCAGCGTCAGCGCCATCGCCTTCGCTGGCCGGGGCCCAGAACCGTTATTCATACCGTTATTCATGATGCTCCGCCTGCATGCGCGGCTCGTCGACGATGCGGTCGAATTGTTCGGTTTCGCTGCGCACGCGATATTGCTGCGGGCCTGCGCCCGGCGCGGGCAGCGGCGCGACGATACGAAACATGCCTGCCGGCATGCCGACGCCCGGTCCGCGCGCGATCGAAACGCGCTCGCCGGCGCTGAACTTGGTTTGCGCCATGGAATGTCCTCAGAATGGCCGGCGGCAGGGAAATCGCGCGCCTCAGGCCTTGATATGGGTGCGCGGGGGCATAAAGGCAAACAAAGGACAGATTGTCGCCTATCCCCCACCCCATCGGCGCGAACGCCAGCGTTTTCAACGCCCCGCGTGAAATCTATCCGACCGAGTTGCGTGCAGGCGCATACTTGCGCCCATGCAAGCCAACGATCCGCCCCCAACAGAGAAAATCCAACGCGCCGCCCCACGCGCGCTCTGGCTGATCGCGCAGCATTTCTTTCACGTGCTCTGCACGCTGTTCGGCAATCCCGAAGACCTCGCCCGTCGCCACACGCTGATGCGCGGCGATCACACACTCACGTGCTCTTGGCTCCGCGTCGCCGAAGCCATGATGCGCCGCCTCCTGCTGATCGAAGCCGCCGCACTCGAACTGCCCGCCACACAACGCACACAACGCGCCAAGCGCGAACGCGTCCGCAAGCTCATCAGCTACACCGCCGACAATCCCGAAGCCTGGCGCGTCTCATTCCGCTGCAAATCTTCGCCCGCGCGCGGGGGAAGTGGATCGCGGCGCAGCCGCGAGACGAAAGGGGAAGTTGTCCCAAACGCGCCGCGCTTCTATTCCGCCTGGCCGCTCGCCGAACGCTACGAAGCGCTCGTGCGGGCTTTCCTCAATCCCATCCCCTTCGCCCGCCGCATCGCCCGCCGGCTCATCGCCGCGCCGCAACGCCTCGCCGCGTTCCTCCGCGCGCCATCCGAAGCGCACGACCGCGTCGATGATTTTCATCTCTTCGGCGCCGAAGCCGAGCACAGGTGGAAACAGCGGCTCTGCGTCGACACAAGCTAAACGCCATCGGCAAAAGCAAATCGGCAATCAGGCCGCGCGACACCCGCGTGCGCCAACGCCCCCTATTGCCTACAGCGCTATTTCTGCCCCGCCAGCGCATCGAGCTCCTGGCGAATATGCGCCGCTTCCGCCGGCGTGTTGGCCAGCGCAATGGCGCGATTGAACGCCTCGCGCGCTTCTTTCGCCTGCCCCAGCTGTTTCAAAAACGCGCCGCGCACGCCATGAAAATAGAAGTATCCATCGAGCCGCCCAGCCAAGGGCGCGATCAATGCTAGCGCCGCCGCCGGCCCCTCTACTTTCGCCAAGGCCACAGAGCGATTCAGCGTCACCACCGGCGAGGGCGTGTGCCGCTCCAACGCCTGATAGAGCGCCTCGATCTGCGCCCAATCGGTTTCCGCGGCGCTATCAGCCTGCGCATGCAAGCCCGCGATCGCCGCCTGAATCTGGTACGGCCCGGGCGCGCGAGAACGCATCGCCTTATCGATCAGCGCCAGGCCTTCCTGGATCAGCGGCTTCTTCCACTTGGTCCGATCCTGATCCTCCAGCAGCACCGCATTGCCTTCAGCATCGAACCGCGCCGAAGCCCGCGAATGCTGCAGCAGCATCAGCGCCAAGAGCCCCATGATCTCCGGCTCGGCCGCATACATCCGCAACAACAAACGCGCGAGCCGGATCGCTTCATCGCAAAGCGCAGCCCGATCGGGATTATCCGGCCCCGCCGAATAGCCCTCGTTGAACACAAGATAGATCATCGCCGCGACAGCCGCCAAACGCTCGGCCCGCTCCACCGGACCCGGCGCTTCGAACGGCACGCCAGCGCCTGCGACTTTTCCTTTCGCCCGCGTGATCCGCTGCTCCATCGCGCTTTCGCCGACCAGAAAGGCTCGCGCGATCTGCTTCACGCTGAGGCCGGAGACAATCCGCAACGCCAGCGCGACTTGCTGCGTCTGCGGCAAATCCGGATGGCAGCAAATGAACATAAGCCGCAAAACGTCGTCGCGATAATCGGCAGCATCGAGCCTCTCGACCGTATCGGCCTCCACATCGCTCAAATCCGAAAGCTGCTCTTCATCCGGCAGCTCGGTCTGCTTGGCCCGCCGGCGCGTCACATCGATCGCCGCATTGCGGCCGACCATGATCAGCCACGCCGCAGGATCACGCGGCGGACCGTTTGTCGGCCAGCTCTTGAGCGCGCGCAGGCACGCGTCCTGGTAAGCTTCCTCAGCCAGATCGAGATCGCGGAAATAACGCAACAGCGCCGCCACGGCCTGGGGGCGCGCCGAAACCAGCGCCGCATCAATCCAGGCCAGATCGCTCATGGCTCAACGCGGCTCCACCGGCGTCGAGCCTTCCCGCCAGAGCATGATCGGCCGCAGCTCGTAAGCCCCGCCCGGATTGGCCGCCGTCAGCTCGCGCGTGAATTCGAGCCCTTCTTCGAGGCTATCCACATCGATGATGTAAAAGCCCAGGAGCTGCTCCTTGGTCTCCGCGTAGGGCCCATCGAGCACCACATCGTCTTTCTTACGCAGCGTCGTCGCCGCCGATGTTGGCAACAGGCGCAAGGCCGGCTTCAGCTTGCCCTTGGAATCCCATTTCTGGTGCACCTTTTCGAGACGCCCCATGACGGCGTCGTCCTCCTCCTTGGTCCAGGAGAAGACGGTCGCCTCGTCGTTGTAGCAAAGTACGGCGTAGAGCATCGGATAGGGCCTCATATTGCAAGGACGCACGCTTACTGCTCAACCCGACACCGCGTCGAGAATTTCCGCACTGCGGCGCCGGCCTTAAGCCTCCGCAATGTTCACCGATCGCGCTTGACGCTTACCGTCCCGCTTCGGTTCAACCATGGAGCGGCGGCGAGGGATCGGATGGCGGAGGTGTTCATAGCTGCGGCGCCGGGCGAGGAGGCCCTGGCGCACGGCGTTTTTGAAGCGCTGACCGCGCTCGGCTACGAGGCCAGCGCCGGCGCGCCGGGCGAAAGCGAGATCGCCAAGCTGGCGGAAGAGCGCAAGGCGATCCTGGCGCTCTGGCCCCGCGATACCGCTAATGCCGCCTGGCTCACCGCCCTCGGCGTGCTGGCGCAGGAGCGCAAGAAACTCATCTCGATCGAGATGAGCGCCGATCGCACGCCAGCGCTCTTCAAAGCCGCGCCCAAGATTGAACTCGCGCTCCGCGACCGCACCAAGTTCAAAGCCAGCTTCACCGCGCTCATCGCCGAGATCGACAAGCTGGCGGAGAAGAAGGCCAACGCGGAGAAGCTGCCCGAGGTGCTGGCCAAGGCGCGCCTCGCCCTCCTCAATCCGGCCGGCAAGAAACAACGGACTTGGCGCACCTGGACGCCGATCGCCGCCGGCATCGCGCTCCTGTTCGTGCTCGGCTTCGGCGCGGGACGTATCGTCAACGCCTTCCGCTCCGGCGATTTCCTGGTCGCCTCGCAAGCCGCCGAAGCCGTGCCGACCTCAGCCGCGATCACAGAAAGCGCAGGCCCCACGCTGGCCGATCTGCAACGCCAGCCCTGGCGCGAGATCGCCGCCCGCATCGACGCCGAAACCGCCGCCCGCATCAAAGCAGAAGCCCGCGATGGCGACGGCCTCGCCCAGACCCTCGCCTGCATCGGCCACATGGCCGGCGCGCAAGGCTTCCTGCCGAGCCCAGCCGCCGCCCGCGAACAATGCGACGCAGGCGCGGCGCAAGAGAATCCGGCCGCGCTCTATTTCTCTTGGGTCCTCCATCGCACAGCGCCACATGCCGGCATCGATCAAGCCACCGCACGCGGACGTCTCGCGCGCGCCGCGCAACTTGGCTGGACGCCGGCGATCGTCGATTACGCGCTGACGCTGGCGAACGACATGAGTTCGCAAGCCCAAGCTGGCCGGCTCTTCCTCGCCGCCGCAGAGCGCGACGATCCGCGCGGCCAGTACCATTACGCGCGCTGGCTGCGCGACAGCCCGGCCGGTCCGCGCGATCCAGCGGCCGCGATTCCGTTCCTCGAGCGCGCCGCGGCGCAGAGCCAGCCGGAAGCGCTGCACATGCTGGCGACGTTCCATCGCGACGGCGTCGGCGTCACAATCAATCCTACACGCGCGAAGGCGTTGTATGATCGGGCCTCACAGCAGGAGCACCCGCCATCAATGTTCAACCTCGCCGACATGCTGCGCAGCGGAACCGAAGCCGAGCGCGCCCGCGCCATCACGCTCTACCAGGCGCTCGCTTGCATGCGCGACGAGCGACAGATCCAGCCCATGGCGCTGCAGCGCCTGCGCGCATTGCAGGCGACCGCCTCCTGCCGCTAACACAGCTCACGTGAGCTTCCGCAAAACCTACGACGGCGCAGAGCCGCAGCGCGTCAACAAATGGCTCGCCAGCGAAGGCGTGTGCTCGCGCCGCGAAGCCGAAGAGCTGATCGGCAAAGGCCTCGTCAGCATCGATGGCGAGCGCGTGGATGATCCCGGCCGCAAGATTATGCCGGGCCAAACGCTTGAGCTTGATCAAGGAAATGCAAAGCCCCAGATCACGGCGGTTCTGAACAAGCCCGTCGGCTACGTCTCAGCCCAGCCTGAAGGCGATCAGATACCCGCCGCGCGCCTGCTCACGCGGACGAATCTGATCGGTCCGCCGCGCAACATGCCGACCAAGCGCACGCGTCTCGCCCCGCTCGGTCGCCTCGATCAGGACTCGCGCGGACTTCTGCTGCTCAGCGAAGACGGCGTGCTCGCCAAAGCACTGGTCGGCGAGCACTCCAAGCTCGACAAGGAATATCTCGTTCGCGTCACCGGACAAATCACAGAGAGAAAGCTCGCCCTGCTCCGCCATGGCCTTCAGCTTGACGGCCGACAATTGAAACCGGCGCAAATCGAACAAGTTGAGCCGCAGCGCTTGCGCTTCATTCTGCACGAAGGCCGCAACCGGCAAATCCGGCGCATGTGCGAACTGGTGGAGCTCGACGTCACCGACCTGCTGCGCCTGCGCATCGGTCCGCTCAAGCTCGGCACTTTGCAGGAAGGCAATTGGCGAATGCTGCAGCCCGAAGAACGCGACGCGCTGATCGGAGCGAGCAAATGAGCCCTGACGAAGCCGCACACGATCTCCTGATGCGCGCCTCTGCGGGCGGGACCGCGGAGGTGTTCGCAAATAGCGAGCATCTTCAAGCCGCCAAAGACGCCGCCGATCTCCTCGTCGCCGCGCGGCTCGCGACGTTCGCCGACGAGGGACGCACGCAAATCACCCTCACCAATGCCGGGCGCTATTGGGCGCTACACGGCGGCTTCATGGGCTTTCTGAAGGAAATGCCGCCCGGCGGCGGAGGCGGCGGCAGAGGCCGCAATCCAGAGCTCGAAGAAGTGCGTCTTATCCTGATGCGCCGGCGGCTTAACACCTTCTGGTGGAGCTTTGGCATCTCGGTCGCCGGTTTCATCTTTTCGATCATCTCGCTGTTCGTCGCCGTCACCATAGGCAGCAGGCTCACGCCTTGAGGGTGCGCTTCTCAGGAGAACCTGCGCCGCAGCTCTTCCAGCAAAGCGCGGTCGAACACTTGCGCCGGCGCTTCGTTCAGCGCTTGCACGAAGGCCGTCATGTCGGAGCGCGCATGCGCTTGCTCGAAACTGCCGCCGGGAATGATGCCGCGGCGGAAGAGATATTCGTCGGATCGGCCCGTCAGAATGTAAGCCGGCGCCCAGTTGAAACCCGCCGCTTTCGCGAGCTCGTTCGTGCAGTTCGACGTGATCGTATTGTAAAAGCGCGGCGTGGTTTCGAGTTGCTCGGTGCGCTCCAAAAGCCGCGTCAGCAACAGACGCTTCTGCGCGTCGCTGATATCAACCGGGTAGATGAACACCTCATGGTCCAGCATCACCGCGCGCCGCACCAGAAGGTCGCGCGCGCTGGCCCAGATGTAGGAAAGCTCGAACGCATTGAAGATGCCATGCAGCGCCGAATACTCCTCATCGCGCTCGCGCCGCGCTTCTATGGTGACGCCGAGCAGGCGATCGTCTTCGAACTCGAACAAGAGCAGCGTATGCGCGGCAAGTTGCGAACCGGGCTGCGGCTCCAGCATGAACCAGACATTGCGCAGCTCGTCGAAGGCAAAAGCCGCTTCGGTGTAGGTTTCAACCGTCACCTCGGGGCCCTGGTAAGACCAGTCGCTCACCGGCGCGACGGCAAAGCCGTTCGCCGTCAGCTCAACGTCCGGCGTGTGCGCCAGATAGGGATACCAGTCGAGATCCTGCCGCGGCGCTCGGAACACCGGCGCGAGCGTGCCAAGCAGCAGGATCAGCGCAATCGCGGCGATCGCCGGCCGCAATGGATTGGCGCCGAACCGGGAGATCAACCGCTGCACGTCATCCGCCTCCGCCGCATGAATCGCGCGCAAGCATGCCGCCCAATCGTTAAGCGCGTGCTTGCGTCGAGGTCGCGTAACGGCGCTTTTCCTAGCGGCGCCTTTGCGCCCGTGCTATGCGCCTGCCGTCGCAATCAATAGCTGCAAGGAGACATCCCATGGCGCTGCGCATTGGCGATAAAGCCCCCGACTTCGAAGCTGAGACCACGCAGGGGCGGATTAGATTCCACGATTGGATCGGCGACAGCTACGCGATCCTCTTCTCCCACCCGAAAGACTTCACGCCGGTCTGCACCACCGAGCTCGGCTATCTCGCCAAGCTCGAGCCGGAATTCGCCAAGCGCAACGTCAAGATCATGGGCCTCTCGGTCGATCCGGTCGGTGATCACGACCGCTGGAAGAAGGACATCCGCGACGTCACTGGCGGCGACGTGCAATATCCCATGATCGGCGATCACGATCTGAAAGTCGCCAAGCTCTATGACATGCTCCCCGCCGATGCCGGCGATACCAGCGAAGGCCGCACCGCGGCGACGAACCAGACCGTCCGCACCGTTTTCATCATCGGCCCGGACAAGATCGTCAAAGCGATGCTGCAATATCCGATGTCGTCAGGTCGCAACTTCGATGAAGTCCTCAGGCTGGTGGATTCCATTCAGCTGACGGCTAAGCACAAGGTGGCGACGCCGGTGAACTGGAAACAGGGCGAAGACTGCATCATCGTCCCCTCGGTTTCGGACGACGACGCCAAGAAGGCCTTCCCCAACGGCTGGACCACGGTGAAGCCCTATCTGCGTGTCGTACCGCAGCCGCGAAATTGAGGCGCGCGTTCGCGTGATTGGGGCGCCGGCTGCGGCTTCTGGCATCGCGGACGGCGCCCTGCCCTTGCGGCGGCGCAAGAGCTGTAGGACTCTTCCCCCCGGAGGAAGCGCCTGATGATTTTCGAGCAAGTCGCAACCGGCGGCTGCCAGTCCTACCTGATCGGCTGCGGCGACACCTGCGCCGGCGCCCTGATTGATCCGGAAGTGCGCCGCATCGACCGCTACAAAGCGCTCGCGGCTCAGCATGGCGTGCGCATCCAGTACATCATCGATACGCACACCCACGCCGATCATTTCAGCGCCTCGAAGCAGCTCGGCGAAAGCCTCGGCGTTCCCGTGATCGCGCATCGGCTTTCGCCGTCGCCCTATGTGACGATGCATGTCGACGAAGGCGACGTGATCAAGATCGGCAACATCCGGCTCAAAGTGCTGCACACGCCGGGTCATACGCGCGATTCCATTTCGCTTGTCGCCAACGACCGCGTCTTCACCGGTGATACGCTGCTCATCGGCGCTACCGGCCGCACCGATCTGCCGACGGGCGATCCAGAACAGCTCTATGAGAGCCTCTTCGACAAGCTGCTGAAGCTCGATCCGAATACGCGCATCTACCAGGCGCACGTTTACAAAGGCAGCTCCTGTTCGACGATCGAGGAAGAGCTGAAATCCAATCCGCGGCTGCAGAGGCGCGAGCGCACAGAGTTCGTCGAAATGATGCGCACGCTGTCGCTCTCGATGCCGGAGCATTTGACCGAAGCGCTGCGCGTCAATATGAGCGGCGGCGTCTCGGTGGCGCAGATCCTGAGCGAAGCGGCGGCGGAAGTGCCGTTCATGTCGATGGACGAAGTCAAAGCCCGCGTCGAAGCCAGGGCCAACGATTTGATCGTACTCGATGTGCGCGAACGCGATTCCTTCGATGCGGGCCACATCCCCACGGCCAAGCACCTGCCGCGCGGACTGCTCGAACTCAAAGTCAACGAAGCCCTGCCCGATCCGACCGTACGCATCGTCACCTATTGCGACTTCGGCAAAATCTCCACGCTCGCCGCGGCCACACTCCGGCGCATGGGTTTTACCCGGGCCGTGGCGCTCGATGGCGGCATGAAGAGCTGGGCGGAGAAAGGCTTCCCGGTCGAGCCCGCAATCAACTAGGCCTGCACGTCGGCCGTGTCGCGGTGACGCTGAAAATAGGCCACGGCATAGGAGCAGCTCGGGCGCAGCTTGCGGCCATTTTCCCGCGCCTCGTCCACAACCTTGCCCATCAGCTTCGAGGCATAGCCCAGGCCGCGCGCTTCGGCAGGCGTCTCTACGTGGGTGATCACCCGCACGCCGTCGAGATCGCGATACTCGGCCCAGGACGCCCCTTCGGGCGCGTCCAATTCGTAGCGATGGCGGGCGGTGTTGTCGCGGAAAGCGTTGCTCATAGTCTCCTCATCTGGCCAACGCGTCGGCGGCGGGATAGTTCGACCCCGTGAATTATCGCCATGCCTTCCACGCCGGCAATCATGCCGATGTCCTCAAGCACGCAGTGCTTTTGTACTGCCTCGATTCACTAAAACGCAAATCCGCGCCGTTCGCGGTGCTGGATACGCACGCAGGTCGCGGGCTCTACGATCTTCTCGGCGACGAAGCCTTGCGCAGTCCGGAATGGCAGGACGGAATCGGCCGGCTCTGGCAATGGCCCAATCCGCCGGCGCTGATCGCACGCTATCTTGACGCGATCCGCAGCTTCAACGCCGATGGGAGCCTGCGCACGTATCCGGGCTCGCCGGCGCTGGCGACATCTAATCTCCGCGACGAAGATGTCCTGGCCGCGTGCGAACTCCATCCCGAAGAAGCCGCCGCACTGAAGCGCGCATTGCCGCGAACCGGCAACGTTCAAATCCACGCGCGCGATGGCTGGGAAGCCATGGGCGCTCTTTTGCCGCCAGCGCAGCGGCGCGGGCTGGTGCTGATCGATCCGCCATATGAAGTCACCGATGAACTGGCGATCTCAGCGACCGCGATCGGCAAAGCGCTGAAGCGGTTCGGCCATGGCATGTATCTGTGGTGGCGGCCGCTGAAGAGTGAAAGCGCGCTCAATGCCGCCGACGCCGAAGTGCGCGCTCAGGGCGCGCGCGAAACTTTGCGCGCCGATCTCTGGGTCGCGACGCCAGCGCCGGTGGGGCGCCTTGTCGGCTCCAGCGTCCTGTTGATCAATCCGCCGTTCGGCTTGCGCGAAGCGCTCAAAGAAGCGCTGCCGTTTCTCGCCGAAGCGCTCACCAAAGGTCAGCCGGGTTGGCGGCTGGTCTGAATGTGCAAAGGGCGCGGATTGCTCCGCGCCCTTCCCCCTTGCCGCGAGCGTCGCGCTCAGAGGGCGACCATCATCGCGGCTTGGTTGGCGACGGCGAACGCGGCCGGAAAGACGAGGGCCATCGCGGCAATCAAGCTGTAGAACTTCGTCATAACGGCGGCTCGCTTCGCGTGTGCGACGCGAAGAACCTAACCGCCGCGACTGAACTCGCCGTGACGACCGTCACGTCTAGTGCGGGCGTTGCTGCTCGTAAGGGCCGGCTTCCTTGATTTGGTGAAGCTGCTCTTTCATGCGCTCGGGCACATTGCATGGCTCAGGGCTGTACGCCTTACGCAATGTAGAGGCGATGTCCCTGAGGCGCTGGGTGCGCAAGGTGTCGCGATCGTACAGCATCTTATCAAATGGAAGCGTGTTACCGCCGCAACCGTTCCGTGGCGAAATCAATCATTCTTCAGCTGCGCGCCACGTTCCGATGGAAATCGCGCTGCATGCTCTTCCGTGCTGTGGTGGATCACCGCATTTTCATCGCGGCAATCGTAAATCTGGCCGCACACAGCGCAAACGACATAGTGCTCGATCTCGCTGCCAGGATCGGCCTCCCGGCACTGCTCTTGGACGCGCGTGGTCTTTGGCGCTCGCGTCGGCATTGCCCTGCCTTGCATTGGACACATCGTTCCGAAAGCGACGCGCGAAACGAGCCAAAGTTCCGGCCGCTACTGGACGAACACCACCCCTTACAGGCAGGACTCTTGCGCATGAGTCCCGAAGCGATTTTCGTCTTCCTGCAGCAATGGCACATCGCCCTGCCGATCGTGCTCGCGGCGATGGCTGCGTTTTTCTTCACCGGCCACCGTTGGTCCGCCCTCTATGTCGGGCTGATGCCCTTCATCAACTGGTCGTTCGCGGCGGTTGAGACCTACCCCATCCCCGATTGGCTGGGCGGAGGCATGTTTCAGCCGCTCGCCATCGTCACCGGCCTTGTGCTCGTCGTTCGAGATTTCGCGCAGCGCGAACTGAAGCACTGGGTTTGGGGCGCGATGATCACCGGGCTCCTGCTTTCGACGCTGACGTCCTGGATCACTATCGTCGTCGCTAGCGCCCTCGCCTTCCTGATCAGCGAGACGGTCGATTGGGCGGTTTACACCTTCTCCAACCGTCCGCTTTCGCAGCGCATCATGATCTCGAGCTTGGCCTCGGCGCCGCTCGACCAGGTGGTTTTCATTGGCTTGGCTTCGCTCGTGGTGCCGGACATTTTCGCTTGGGGCA
The DNA here is from genome assembly GCA_023410295.1 of Pseudomonadota bacterium. GTDB lineage: Bacteria > Pseudomonadota > Alphaproteobacteria > Caulobacterales > Aquidulcibacteraceae > Vitreimonas. The sequence continues at coordinate 16,074 of JAEYPY010000182.1, forward strand.
CGGTGCTAACCGGCATCATTTCCAAGCTTTTGGGCGCCTGGATCGTCTCGCGGATCGTGGCTGTCCAGGAACGCCGGCGTCCGCAAAACGACATGAATCCCGCGTAAAGCACGTTCATATCGCTTGCGTAGCGGAACCCCCTCGCGCATAAGCGGTTCTGTGAATGCCGGAAATCGGGCCGGCAAAAGTGGTGCGAAGTTCCGCGGCGTGCGGCAAGTTTTAAAATCCCCATCAAAGCAGGAATTCGCGGTGACGTACGGGCGCATGGGCGCGCGTGCGGCCGATGGCGCTTGCCTTCGGCTCAAGCAGGACAAGTGGAAATGAGCTTCGACGACGATTTCAGCGACGACAACGACGACAACGGTAAGAAGAAAGAAAAGCGCGGCGGTCGCGGCCGTGAACGTGACAGCACCCCGGAATTTGGTGGTGGTGAAGGC
>JAEYPY010000255.1 GCA_023410295.1 Pseudomonadota bacterium
TTGGCGTTACGGGTGGCCCCCCCGTTTGGGGGGTTGCTGTCAGCTAAGCTGAGTGTGGGGGGAGTTGCGCCCGCCTCGCACAACTTCCCCCTCCCGCTCACTTCGTTCGCGACCTCCCCCGCACGCGGGGGAGGATGAGGAACCCATGACCATCACAACCATCACGCCGCCCGCCAGCGAGCCTGTCTCGCTTGCGGAGGCGAAGCTTTTCTTGCGCGTCGATCATGCGCATGAAGATGATCTCATCACGCTGCTCATTGTCGCTGCGCGCGAAGCCGTGGAAGCGGCGATCGGGCGTGCGCTGATTACGCGGCGCGTACGCGAGAGTCTCGACATCTGGGTGCGCGAAGCGGCGCAGGGCGCGGTGCTGGGGCTTGGCCCTGTCACCGTCGTCGTCGCCGTGCGGCTCTTGGCCGACAACGGCTCGCAAAGCGTGCTCGATGAAGACCGTTATCGCCTGGAGGGCCACCGCGACCGGCCGCGGCTCGTGTTCGCCTCCGGCGTGCCGGCGACGCTGCGCCAAATCGGCGGCATCGAGATCGAGTACGATTGCGGCTACGCCGATGAAGCGGACGAACTGCCGGTCGCGCTGCGCCTGGCGACGCTGCAGATCGTCGCTTCGCTCTACGAACTGCGCCAAGGCGAGGCACCCGTTCCGGAGACGGCGCGGGCGCTGATGCGCCCCTACGCGCCGGTGCGGCTATGAGCGATGCGATCGGCGCCGCGCGCGCCCGCGTCACACTCGAGGCGCCGACGCGTGTGGCCGATGAAATCGGCGGCGCCGCGATTCTCTGGGTGAGCCAGGGCGATGTCTGGGCGGCGATCGAAGCGCGCGGCGTGAGCGAAGCGCCGGCGCAGGATGGCCTCGCCTCCACAGCTGCGTTTCGCGCCATGATTCATCGGCGCGATGACGTACGCGCTGGCTGGCGGCTGGTCTGGGGCGAGCGCGTGCTGCGCATTGTCGGCGTCGCCAACGATGGCGGGCGGCGCATTCAACTGAGCTGCGAAGAGGAACGGCTATGAGCGCCGAACGCGCGCTGTTGGCGGCGCTCCGCGAAGCGGCGCTGGCGGATTCCGGCGTCGCGGCGCTGGTGGGTCAACGGATTTATGACGATCCGCCGGCGGACGTTGTGTTTCCGTATGTCACGCCCGGGCGGGTCGAGAGCCGCCTCAGCGAGGCGAGCAGCGCCGAAGCCACAGAGCACGCGGTCACGCTGCACGTATGGTCGCGCTATGGCGGCCGGGCCGAAGCGCTGGATGTGATCGCCGCGCTTCGGACCGCCCTGCACAACGCGCCGCTCACGCTCGAAGCACACAAGCTGGTGCTGCTGCTGGCGCAGTTTGCCGACGTCTTCCGCTCCGGCGATGGGCGCACCACGCATGGCGTCCTCCGGCTGCGCGCAATTACTGAACCCGAATAGGAGCAAGCATGACAGGCCAGAAAGGACGCGATGTCCTGATCAAGATCGGCGACGGCGAGACGCCGGAGGCGTTCGCCACCGTCGCCGGCATTCGCGCCAAGACGATCTCACTCAACGCGCGGACGGTTGACGGCACATCCGGCGAAAGTCCGGAAGCGTGGCGCGAGCTGATCGCGGGCGCAGGCGTCAAGTCCGCAAGCGTCACCGGCGCGGGCGTCTTCAAGGATGCGGCGTCGGATGTGCTGATCCAGCAAGCGTTCTTCGCGCAGGCGGTGACGAACTTTCAACTCGTGATCCCCGACTTTGGCGTGCTCGAAGGTCCGTTCCTGCTCGAAGCGCTGGATTATTCCGGCGATCACGACGGCGAGGCCGCATTTGCGATCACGCTGGCCTCCGCCGGCGCGCTGACGTTCGAGGCGCTCTGATGCACGAGCCGGTGAACACTGCGCGCGGCGAGGTGCTGCTCGAGATCGACGGCCGCCCGCGCCGGCTGTGCGTCACGCTGGGCGCGCTGGCGGAGCTGGAAGGCGCGTTCGATGCGGGCTCGCTCGCCGAACTGGGCGAGCGCCTGAGCGCGCTTACTGCGTCCGATCTCATCACCGTGCTTGCGGCGCTGACGGCCGGCGGCGGTGAAGCGATGACGACGGCGGAGCTAGCCGTGGCGCGGATCGATGCGAAAGCTGCCGCGAGCGCGGTGGCGGAAGCGTTTCGCGCGGCGTTCGATGGCTGAGGAGAACCCATGGGCGGCGATGCTGGTGCTAGCGCAACGGCGCGGGATCGCGCCCGCCGCGTTCTGGCGGCTCAGCCTCAAGGAATGGCGCGCGCTCGCCGCGCCGGGCGAAAGCGCGCTGACGCGCGCAGGCTTTGAAGCACTCGCGGCGCGCTTTCCGGATCAACAGAAATGACAGACACAAGCCCAAGTTTCGATTTTGTCGGCCTAGACGCCGAACTCGGCGCGGCGTCGGCGGCGCTGCAGGCGTTCGCCAGTGGCCCAGCGCGCCAGGCCGCCGATGAGGTGGGCGCCTCGTTCGAACGCGCCGGCGAACGCATCGCGCGCGCGATGGGCTCGGCCGCGCGCGGCGGCGAAACGGCGTTCAAGCGTATGGCCAAGGTGATCCTGGAAGAGCTGGCCAAGCTCGCGCTGGAGCGCGTGTTCACCAGCGGCGGCAAAGCGCCGCTGTTCGGGGCTAAAGCTGCGGGCGGCGCGGTGAATGTTGGCGGCGCTTATCTGGGCGGCGAGCGCGGGCCGGAGCTGTTCGTGCCGCGCCAAGCCGGCGTGATCGCCGAGCCGGGCGCTGGCGCGGTCAACGTGCATTTTCATTTCGGCGCTGGCGCCGATGCGAGCGTCATTCAGCGCCACCAAGGTCAGATCGCCGCCGCGATTGCGCGCGCGGTCGCGTACGGGAGACGCAATCTGTGAACGGGTTCGATGAAGTCTCACTGCCGCTGCCGTTCGCGCTCGGCGCCAGCGGCGGACCGGAGCGGCGTGTTGATATCGTCACGCTCGGCTCGGGCCGCGAGGCGCGCAACACGCCGTGGGCGCACGGGCGACGGCGTTACGATGTCGGCGGCGCGGTGCGGACGCTGGATGAGCTCCATGCGCTGATCGCTTTTTTCGAGGCGCGGCGCGGCAGGTTGCGCGGTTTCCGGTTTCGCGATCCGTTTGACTGGAAAAGCTGCGCTCCATCCGCCGCGATCGCGCCGACAGACCAGGTCATAGGCGAAGGCGACGGCGCGGAGGCGGCGTTTCAGTTGGTGAAGGCCTATGGCGATTATGCGCGGACGATCTCCAAGCCGGCCGCCGGCAGTGTGCGTGTGGCGTGCGACGGGGTTGAAGTCGCTGCGGAAGACTTCAGCGTCGATGCGGCAACGGGGGTGGTGATGTTTGACGACCCGCCAGCCGAAGGCGCCGTCATCGCCGCCGGTTTCCATTTCGACACGCCGGTGCGGTTCGACATCGACCGGCTTGATCTTTCCCTCAATGCTTTGGCGCCGGCCGCGCGTTGGCCGTGCCGCTGATCGAAGTCATCCCCTAATGCGCACGATACCTGAAGACCTTGCCGCCCGGCTCGCATCGGGCGTCACGACGCTTGCTCATGTCTGGCGCATCGTCCGCCGCGACGGCGCGAGCTTCGCCTTTACCGATCATGATGCGCCGCTTGTTTTCGACGGTATCGCTTGCGAGCCGATGACGGGGCTTGCCGCGGGCGCGTTGGAGAAAAGCCTGGGGCTCGGCGTGGATACTGCGAGCGTCAGCGGTGCGCTGTCGTCTGCAGCGATTACCGAAGCGGATCTGGCGCGCGGGCTTTGGGATGGGGCGCGCGTTGATGTGTATCGCGTCGATTGGAGCGATCCGGGGCTGCGCGTGCATCTGTTCGCTGGGCGCATCGGCGAAGTGCGCCGGGGGCAAGCGGCGTTCGAGGCGGAGCTGCGCGGATTGCAGGCGCCGCTCAACGTGCCGGTCGGCCGCGTGTTCTCCCGCTTTTGCGACGCCGATGTCGGCGATGTGCGTTGCGGCAAGGATATCGAGACGGGCGCTTTCCGAGGCGACGGCGTGGTGACGGCGCTGCTGGAGGGCGGCGCCTTCAGCGCGAGCGGCTTGGAGGCGTTCGAAGCTGACTGGTTCACGCGCGGGCGCTTGAGCTGGCCGGGCGGCGCGATCAGCGAAGTGGCGGCGCATCGCGTGGAAGGCGGCGCGGCGGTGCTTGAGCTGCTCGACGGTGCGGCGCCCGAGGTAGGCGCAGTTTTCGCCATCTATGCCGGTTGTGACAAGCGCTTCGAAACTTGCCGCGCCAAATTCGGTAACACGCTCAACTTCCGCGGCTTTCCACACATGCCGGGCAATGACGCCGTGCAGGCGGGGCCGAATGTTTCCGCGCCGATGGATGGCGGCTCGCGCTTCGCATGATCGACCGTTGCGCGATCATCGCCGAGGCCCGCGAATGGATCGGCACGCCCTACCAGCATCAAGCAAGCGCCAAAGGCGCGGGCTGCGATTGCCTAGGCCTGGTGCGCGGCGTCTGGCGCACACTGTATGGCGCCGAGCCCGAGGCTGCGCCGGCCTACACGCCGGACTGGGCGGAGCGTAATGGGGCGGAGACTCTGTACGAAGCGGCGCGCCGGCATCTGATTGAAAGTTCGCTGCGAGCGGCGGCGCCCGGCGACGTGCTGCTCTTTCGAATGCATGCGGGCGCGCCGATGAAGCATTGCGCCATTCTCGATGAGGGGTCGCGCATCATTCACGCCTATTGGGGCCGCGCCGTGGTGCGTTCGCGCTTCGCGCCGTGGTGGCGCGCGCGGGCAGCGGCGGCGTTTTCATTTCCGGATGTCGAGCCATGGCTGAGCTAGTTCTTTCCACCGTCGGCCAAGCCGTCGGCGGGCGCGTCTTCGGCGCCATTGGCGCAACGCTCGGCCGCATCGGCGGCTCCGTGCTGGGCCGGCACATCGATCAGCAGCTGTTCGGTGCCCGCCGTCAGTATGAAGGGGCGCGGCTCACTGATCTGCATCTGCAAGGCTCCACCGAGGGCGCCTCGATTCCCGCAGTCTTCGGCCGCGTGCGTATCGCCGGCCAAGTAATCTGGGCGGCGCGCTTCAAGGAGCATGTGCGCACGCGCGACGTTGGCGGCGGCGGCAAGGGCGGCGGGCCGCGCGCCACTGCCCGCGAATATCGCTACACGCTGTCGTTCGCGGTTGGACTCTGCGAAGGCGAGGTCACGCGCATCGGTCGCGCCTGGGCCAATGGCGAACCGCTTGATCTCAGCCAGTACGCGTGGCGTCTGCACAAGGGCAGCGAAACGCAGGCGCCCGATCCGTTGATCGAGACGATCGAGGGCGAGGACAATGCGCCCGCCTACCGCGGCCTTTCGTACATCGTGTTCGAAGACATGCCGCTTGAGCGGTTCGGCAATGTCATCCCGCAGCTCTCGTTCGAGATCGTCCGGCCGACCGCGACGAGTGAAACACCGCGGCTTGAGCAAATGCTGAAGGGCGTGTGTCTGATCCCGGGCGCGGGCGAGTTTGTGTACGCAACTGAGCCGGTGCTGCGCCGGCTGGGGCCGGGGCAAGATGTGGCTGAAAACGTGCATGCCGAGCAGATGCGCGCCAATCTGCTGGTCTCGCTCGATCAGCTGGAAGCGGATTTCCCGGCGTGTGAGACGGTGACGTTGGTGGTCGCCTGGTTCGGCGATGATCTGCGCTGTGGTGAATGCACGATCCGGCCGGGCGTTGAGATCGCGGAGAAGGAAACGTTGCCCGTCTCCTGGCGCGCAGGCGGTGTGACGCGCGGCGGGGCGTATGTTGTCAGTCAGCACGAAGGCGCGCCCGCTTTCGGCGGCACGCCGAGCGACGAAAGCGTCAAACAAGCGATCGCTGAGCTCAAAGCGCGCGGGTACAAAGTGGTGCTTTACCCGTTCCTGCTGATGGACGTGCCAGCGGACAATGCGTTGCCCGATCCTTATGGCGGCGCGGCGCAGGCAGCTTATCCGTGGCGCGGCCGCATTACGCTCGATCCTGCGCCGGGTGTGAGCGGCTCGCCCGACAAGACGAGCGCGGCGACAGCCCAGGTGGTGGCGTTCTTCGGTGACGCAGCGCCGGCCGATTTCGGCGTAAGCGGCGGCGTTCCGACTTATAGCGGGCCGAGCGAATGGACGTACCGGCGCTTTATTCTGCATTACGCCAAGCTGGCGGCGCTCTCCGAGGGCGTTGACGCTTTCATCATCGGCTCGGAACTACGCGGGCTCAGCACGGCGCGCGACGACGCGGCGAGCTATCCGGCGGTGGCGGAGTTTCAGGCGCTGGCGGCGGACGTGCGCACGATGCTCGGCGGCGACGTGAAACTCACCTACGCGGCGGATTGGAGCGAGTATTTCGGCCATCAGCCGCAGGACGGTTCGGGCGATGTCTTGTTCCACCTCGATCCGCTCTGGGCCGATGCGAATATCGATGCGGTCGGCGTCGACTGGTATCCGCCACTCACGGATTGGCGCAGCGGCGGCACGCATCTCGACGCCGCGCTCGGCCCAAGCATCCACGATCCGGACTATCTGCGCGGCCGCGTCGAAGCGGGCGAGAATTATGACTGGTTCTACGCCAACGACGAAGCGCGCGCGGTGCAGGCGCGCACGTCCATCAGCGACGGCGCGTATGACGAACCCTGGATCTTTCGCGCCAAGGATGTGCGCAGTTTCTGGAGCCGCGCGCACTATAATCGGCCGGGCGGCGTACGCGATGACACGCCGACGGATTGGGTCCCTGAGGCGAAGCCGGTTTGGCTGGTGGAGTTCGGCTGCCCGGCCGTGGACAAAGGATCGAACGCGCCGAACCTCTTCAGTGACGCCAAGAGCAGCGAAAGCGCGCTGCCGCCATTCTCCAGCGGCGCGCGCGATGATCTGATCCAGCGCCGCACGCTTGAAGCCTACCTCAATTATTGGGCCGATGACGAGAACAACCCGGTTTCAGCGCTTACTGGCGAGCCGATGATCACGGAGATGAGCGCGTGGTGTTGGGATGCGCGACCGCACGCGGCGTTTCCCGCGCGCACTGATGTTTGGGCCGATGGTCCAGCATGGCGGCTGGGGCATTGGCTCAACGGCCGTGCAGGGCTCTCCGAACTGGGCGAGGTAGTGGCGGCGATCTGCGCGCGTGCGGGTGTGGAGAGTCTCAACGCGACGTCCTTGCAAGGCGTCGTCAGCGGCTATGTCGTTGATGCGCCGGGGAGTGCGCGAGAGGCGCTGGAGCCGCTGATGGCGGCCTACGACTTCACCGCGGCGGAGCGCGCAGGCGAGATCGTGTTCTTCCATCGCGGCGCGGGTGAACCGGTTGAAGTCACGCTCGACGCCTTCGCTGCGGATGCGGACGCCGAGCTTTTCGCCCAGCGCGCCGATGCGGCCGATGCGCCGCTTGAAGCGCGCGTGCGGTTTCTCGATGGCGCGGCCGACTATCGCATCGCGAGCGTCAGCGCGCGCCGGCTCGATAGCGCCGAGGGCGGCGTTGTTTCATTGGATGCGCCCTTGGTGATGGAAAGCGAGATCGCTGACGCGCTTGCGCAACGCAGCCTGATGAACGCGCGCGCCGGTACGGAGACGCTGCACATCGCGCTTGGCCCCGCGCAGCTTGCGCTTGAGCCGGGCGACCAGCTGACGCTCGCTGGCGGCGATGCGTTCGAAATTGCGCGAATAGAGGATGCGGAGGTCCGGCGGCTTGAACTCACGCGGCTCCGTGCTTCCGCCGGCGCACAGCTTGCCAGACCGGAGTCCAATGCGCCGCCGCAGCCGTCGCTTGCGCCGACGCCCGCGTTCTCGGTGCTCGACCTGCCGCCCTTGCCCGGCGCGGAAAGCGACGGACGTCCGCTCGCGGCGCTCTTCGCTGATCCTTGGCTGGACGCACACGAAGTTTATGGCGGCGGCGTGCGCCGCGCATCCGCCGCGCAGCCTGCGATCGTTGGCGCACTTTTGTGGGCGCTGTGGCCGGGGCCGGTGGACCGTTGGGATGATGGCAATGTCATCCGCGTGAAGCTCTACGGCGGCGCGCTCGCCAGCGCCGAGATAGACGCCGTGCTCGCGGGCGCCAACGCGTTCGCCATCGAAGCCGACGACGAGTGGGAGATTGTGCAAGCGCGCAGCTGTGTCCTTGTCGGTGAGAACGAATACGAGCTTTCGGGCTTTCTGCGCGGTTGCCTTGGTTCGGCGCACGCCATGCGTTCGCCGCATCCCGTCGGCGCACGCATTGTCAAACTCGACGAGCGCCTGGCTCGCATCGACATCGCCGCACACGAATGGAACGAGGAAATCTCGGGCGATGCGCGTGCGGCGGAGCTGACGGTGACGCTGCCGCACGCTGCGCTGCGCCCTTGGGCGCCGGCGCATCTGCGCGCCAAGCGGCTCGCCAGCGGTGATGTCGCGATCAGCTGGTTGCGCTGCGCCCGGGCGGGGGATTCCTGGGGGCCAGGCGACCCGCCGCTTGGGTTTGCTGCCGAAGCCTACCGGATTGAAGTGCTGGACGGTGGGGATGTGGTGAGAACTGTGGAGACGTCGAGCGCGGCCTACACCTATGCCGCGGCCGATCAGACCGCCGATTTCGGCTCTTTGCCCGGATCGTTGCAGCTCCGGGTCGCTCAGATCGGGGACAACGGCGCCGCAGGGTTGAACAAGCAGTTAACCATAACATTATAGCCAGGCGGGCCAGAATGGTTCGCGTCCTGATTCCCTGTAGAGTCGGACCAGGGCCGAAACATCTGCCTTCGAAAAGGCTGGAGCGCTGTTCGACACCTTGAGTTGGGATCCTTACTCCGTCCTCGGCCTCAGCCGCACCGCAACGGCGGACGATATCCGCAAGGCGTATCGCGGCCTTGCCAAGGAGCTGCACCCCGACGTGCGCCCGGGCGACAAGCAGGCTGAGGAGAAATTCAAACGCGCGACGGCGGCGTTCAATCTCTTGTCCGATCCGGTGATGAAGTCGCGCTTCGACCGCGGCGAGATCGACGCCGACGGCAAT
>JAEYPY010000073.1 GCA_023410295.1 Pseudomonadota bacterium
GCCATGCGCGCCGTCTTTTTCGGTGCGGCCGGCGAAAGGCTCGCTGACGACGGCGCGCTTGGATTGCGTGAGTTCGGTGAGGAAGTCGGCGAGGCCGTTCGGGAAATGCAGGATCGCTTCGGCGGGCGTGTCGTCCTTTATGAGCTCAGGCGCGCACTTCCAACGGATTTGTGTGCCGCGCTGCAGATAGGCTTTCGAGCGCGCCATCTGGAAAAGGCGTGCGGGCTTGAACGCCGCGCCTTTGCCGAAGATTTCGGCGTCGGGATGGAAGCGCACGGTAGTGCCGCGGCGATTGTGCGCGGGGCCGACTTCAACGAGCTTCGATGTCGGCGTGCCGCGCGAGAAAGTCTGGCGATAGAGTTTGCGGTCGCGCGCGACTTCGACTTCGACTTTGTCGGAGAGCGCATTGACGACGCTGACGCCGACGCCATGGAGGCCGCCACTGGTGTGATAAACCTTGCCCGAGAATTTGCCGCCCGCGTGCAGCACCGTCATGATGATTTCGAGCGCGGACTTGTTCTTGAACTTGGGGTGCGGGTCGATCGGCATGCCGCGGCCGTTGTCGGTAACCCGGAGCGTGCCGTCGGCTTCAAGTTCGACTTCGATACGATCGGCGTAGCCGGCGACGGCTTCGTCCATCGAATTGTCGAGCACTTCGGCGAAGAGATGGTGCAGCGCCCGCTCATCGACGCCGCCGATATACATACCGGGCCGCTTGCGGACGGGCTCAAGGCCCTCGAGGACTTCGATGTCCTTGGCGGTATAGGTTCCCGCGGCGGCCGGCGGGGGATCGTTCGCGCCGAATAGATCCTCGCCCCACGGCGGATCGGCTTTTGCTGCGGCAGAATTCTTCTGTTGCGCCATGGTGGTTCCTTAAGGCGCTTCGCGCGCGGGCGGCAATGCTTGGCAACCGCGCCTACACAGCACCTGCGCCGGGTAACTGGGGAGTAAACGCGCCTTCCGGGCGAATTAAGTGTCATCCGCGCCACGCTTTTTCGTTGCGGGCGGTGAATGGGCAGTTCCCGAGGAAACCAGTTCACGGGACAGCCGTTCGCCCGCCGTCCACGAGTGCTGGGGAACGCTCGCTTCAACGAGGAGACACACAGCATGAAGAAATTCGCAATGATGGCCGCTGTGGCGGCTGCAGCCATGCTCGCGGCGCCGACGGCTGCGCACGCACAGGCCTACGCCAATCTTGGTTATACGCAGTTCGAGTTCGACGACGCCGAAGTCGGCGGCGTGACGGCGCGCCTTGGCTACAATTTCACGCCCGTGATCGGCGCGGAAGTCGAGGGCACGTTCGGCGTTGACGACGATGAGGGCGTGGAACTGGACAATGCGATGGGCGCCTATGTCGTCGGACGCATTCCGCTCGGCAACACGTTCAACGTGCACGGCCGCGTCGGCTATGCCAATCTTCAAGTCGATACGCCGTTCGGCGATGTTGAGGACGATGGCGTCAGCTGGGGCGCGGGCCTTGGCTGGCAAGCGACGCCTGGCATCGGCATCCGGGCCGATTACACGCGTTTCGAAGGCGATGAAGACGGCGATTCCATCGGTCTCGCCGCCGTCATGAGCTTCTAAGCACGGGGCGCCTCGAACGAGAGATGGAGCGGGCCGGAGAGCGATCTTCGGCCCGTCTTCGTATGACCGGGCGGCTTGGCTCGTCTGGGGCGCGCGCTAGGATTGGGCCATGTTGAACGTGCTGAGTCGCATCGGTCTTGGCGTGGCGCTGTTCGCGGTGGCGGCGTGCGACCAAGTCCGGATGGGGCCGCAGACGGTGGCGTCCTCGCCAGCGGCGGCGCCCGCGCCGGTGGTCGATCCGGGTCTGCGCAATCATGCCGGTGAGACGTACGCTGCGTTCGTCGCTGACGCCGGGGCCGCCTACGGGCCGGATGCGCTGGGGCTCAACGTGACTGACCGAACGCGGCTATGGCGCGCGATGGCGGCGCCCGAGCAAAGCCGACTGCTGACGGGAGGCGGCGCGGAGGCGCTGGTCTTCCACGGTTGCGCTGAGACGGGATGTGCGGATGGCGCCGCTGTGGTGGCGCTGGATACGGCGACCGGCGCAGTGTTCGCGGGCGTTCGTGACGTTGGGGGCGATGAGGTGCTGGCGCCGAACGACAGGCTGGAAGCGCTGCTGCGCCTGAACACGACGACGCGCGGTTGGCTGGGCGCCCCGGCGCCTGCCGAGCCCGCTGCGGCGGCAGAGCAGCCTTAAGCATTTTGCGCTAGAAAGCGCATATTGGCGCGCTTGACCGGTTGGGCGGCTTGTCCTAACCCCTCGCGTCTCGCGCAAACGCGGGTGTAGCTCAGTTGGTTAGAGCGCCGGCCTGTCACGCCGGAGGTCGCGGGTTCGAGCCCCGTCACTCGCGCCATTGGCCGCGCGGCACGCGGCGCCCGCCAGAACTGGCGCATAATGCCAACATCACCAATTTTGTTGAGTTTTTCCAGGTGAGCGCCGGTGCATCTGGCGCGCCGGTTGCTAGCCTGCTTATCGGTCAGCAGGAACTCAGCTCATCATGAGCACAGGGCGACAGATGTCAGCGCGCCGCTTCGCCAAGGGGTTAATCTCCCAGGCGGGCGAAACCGGGCGGCTGGTCGCGCTCCTGATCGCGGACGGCGCAGCGCGGGTGATGCCGCGCGCCTGGGCGCTTGGGCTCTGCGACGCGGTCGGCTGGCTGATGATGCTGACGCCGTTCGGCCTGCGCGTGGTGCGGCGGATGGAGCGCACCTTTCCGGACGGCGACGGCAAACGCATCGCCCACGAGTGGTTGACGCGCTCGTTGCGCGACCACGTTGTCGTGACACGTATCGTGCTTGGCTGGGAAAACCCGTATGAGACGCCGATCCGGTCGATCGGCCTGCCGCCGCGTTTTGGACCGGATGATCCGTCGTTGATCATCGCCACAGGCCACTTCTCGCGCGAAGCGAACATGGCTTTCTACGACCCGAACGTGATGCCGCACATGATAAGCGTCGTGGCGCCGCTGGATTTTGAGGCTTGGACGCCAAAAGGCATTCGTTTGCGACTGCAATTCGGGCGCATCCGCGAGGCGGCGCTGCGCTTCCGCAAGGACGTGAAGACCGAGTTTATCGAAGTCGGCGCACCCAACGCCATGGTGCGCCTGGCCAAGCGACTGCGCCGCCCAGGCCAGTTCGCGGTGCTCTCAGCCGACGTGCCCTGGACCAACGCGCCGCGGGCCGACCGGTACGAGCGCCCGTTCGCCGGCCGGGCCCGGCAGAGCTTTGCATTAGGCGCCGCCCGGCTGGCGCGGCTGGGACAGTGTCCGGTGGTGACGTGCGTGCCGTTCCTCGACCGCGACGGCAATCTTGCCATCGAATGGGGCCCGCCAATCCCGCCGCCGGCGCGTGACGATGCGGACGGCGACGCCCGGGTCATTGACGCGATTCTGGGCCGGCTCGAGCTGGCGGTGGGGGCCCGGCCGGGACAATATGTGATCGCCGTCGGCCATGGCCGCACCTGGAGCGCCGCGCAGGGCCGCTGGATTGGCGCGGAGCAAACGACAGAAGCGCCCACCACAGAAATCATGCCGGTCGCAGGCGCGCGGCGGCGTCGCGGCGGCCGTGGCTGGCGCGCGCGGCACGGGACGGCTGCCGTCGTCCCGCAGGCGACCGAGACGCCGCTCCGGTAGGCGCCTAGATACCGCCGCTAAAGCGTGGATATCACGGCGGCGTTTGGCTCATGGACATCGCGGGCGGGCGCCACTAGCGTCCGCGCCGATTTAACGGCTGCGGCGCCTCTGCACTGGCGTCGCGGCCCGCTCACGCTTAGGTGGACCGCATGGGCCTCAACCTGCTCGATTACGCGCCGATCCTCATTTTCTTCGCTGTTGCGCTCATCATGGGGGCGGGCTTCCTGATCGCCGCCTGGGCGATCGCGCCGAAGAATCCGGACAAGGAAAAGGTGTCGGCCTACGAATCGGGCTTCAACGCCTTCGACGACGCGCGGATGAAGTTTAGCGTCCGCTTCTACCTGGTCTCCATTCTCTTCATCATCTTCGATCTCGAAGTGGCGTTTCTTTTTCCCTGGGCGATCACGCTCGGCGACATGCCCGCTGAGATCGGTCAGTTCGCGTTCTGGTCGATGATGGCCTTCCTGGGCGTGCTCACGATCGGCTTCGTCTATGAATGGAAGAAGGGCGCGCTGGAGTGGGAGTGACCCCAAGTCAGTGGTCAGTAGTCAGTAGAGCGCCATGAGCGAAGTGAATTCATATCGCGACCTACAAGTCTGGCAGAAGGCGATGGATATCGCCGTGAGGTGCTACGACCTGACACGCGACTTCCCAAAGAGCGAAGTCTACGGAATGGCCAGCCAGATACGGCGCGCTTCCGTAGCTATCGCGGCGAACATCGCGGAAGGCTATGGGCGCGATAGTACAGGCTCTTTTGTCAATTTTCTGAAGATCGCACAGGGATCATTGAAAGAACTGGAAACACACTTCCTTCTTTGCGCGCGGGTTGGCCTAGCGCCGGAGGAGCAGATCGCTCCAGTGCTTCAACAATGCGATGAACTCGGCCGCATGTTGCGCGCCTTCATCCGCTCGATTCGGCGGTCAGCGGAGGAAGCATGAACAAGCCACTGACTACTGACAACTCACTACTGACTTCACCTGCAAGCGCGGGCGTTGAAGGCGGATATCCTGTCAAAGAGGACGATCCGTTTTATACTGGGTTGTCCAACCAGCTTGCCGACAAGGGCTTTTTGACCGCAGCGGCGGACGATCTCATCACTTGGGCGCGCACCGGTTCGCTCATGTGGATGACGTTTGGTTTGGCGTGCTGCGCGGTCGAAATGATGCAGGCCTCGATGCCGCGTTACGATCTCGAGCGCTTCGGCTTTGCCCCGCGCGCCAGTCCGCGTCAGAGCGATGTCATGATCGTCGCCGGCACGCTGACCAACAAAATGGCCCCGGCGCTGCGCAAGGTTTACGACCAGATGCCGGAGCCGCGCTACGTCATCTCGATGGGCTCGTGCGCCAATGGCGGGGGCTATTACCACTATAGCTACAGCGTCGTGCGCGGCTGCGACCGCATCGTGCCGGTCGATATTTACGTGCCAGGCTGCCCGCCAACAGCGGAGGCGCTGGTCTACGGCGTGCTGCAGCTGCAGCGCAAAATTCGCCGCGAGGGAAATATCATCCGATGACGGCCGCTCTCGAAGACTTGGGCGCGCATATCGCCGCCTCGATGACCAATGCGGTCGAGGACCGTTCGATGCATGTCGGCGAACTGACGCTGAATGTGCGCGCCGATCAAATCTACGCGGTGATCAAGTTTCTGCACGACGACCCGCGCTGCCGCTTCACGACGCTGATCGATCTGTGCGGTGTCGATTATCCGGAGCGCGAGAAGCGTTTCGACGTCGTCTATCACCTGCTGTCGATGCAGCTGAATCACCGCATCCGGCTGAAGCTGCAGACCGACGAGGATACGCCGGTTCCGAGCATCGTCGGCATTTTCCCTTGCGCCGATTGGTTCGAGCGCGAAGCCTTCGACATGTACGGGATTCTGTTTTCCAACCACCCGGACTTGCGCCGCATCCTCACCGATTATGGCTTTGAAGGTTATCCGCTGCGCAAGGACTTCCCGCTCTCGGGCCATGTCGAGGTCTGGTACGACACCGAGCAGCAGCGCGTCGCCTATCAGCCGGTGAAGCTGCCGCAAGCGTTCCGCAACTTCGATTTCCTCTCTCCGTGGGAAGGCATGACGCTGCCGGGCGATGAGAAGGCGGGGCAGGCTGAAGAGAAGAAGCCATGAGCGCGCGCGTGACCGATGCGACGCCGGTTCTGCTGGTGCGGGACGTGGTGAAGGCGGCGGGCTATTACACCGAGAAGCTCGGCTTCACCGTGGAGCGCTTCTGGGGCGAGCCGCCGGCGTTCACGATAGCGCGGCGCGATGGCGTCTTCATCATGCTGAACCAGGTGGACGCGGGTGACAGCTTCCGCGCCAACGGCGATTACGACGGCCGCTTCAGCGTCTATCTCGATGTCGACGATGCGGATGCGCTGCATGCGGAGTTCGCCGCGAAGGGCGCCGATATCGTCTGCCCGCCGGAAGATCAGCCCTACATGATGCGCGAATTTCAGGTGTGCGATCTCGACGGCCACCTGCTTGGCTGCGGCCACGACATTTCACGGAAGAACTGAGCCATGGCTGAAGGCATCGCCAACATCACCACAGCGGCGCCCGAAGAGAAGCGGACGTTCACGATCAATTTCGGCCCGCAGCACCCTGCTGCGCACGGCGTGCTGCGTCTGGTTCTCGAGCTCGACGGTGAGATCGTCGAGCGCGTCGATCCGCATATCGGCTTGCTGCACCGCGGCACCGAAAAGTTGATGGAGTACAAAACGTACCTGCAGTCGATCCCGTATTTCGATCGGCTGGATTACGTCGCGCCGATGAACCAGGAGCACGCGTTCTGCCTGGCCATCGAGAAGCTCGCCGGCATTGAAGTGCCGCGCCGCGCGTCGATCATTCGCGTGCTCTATTCCGAGATCGGCCGCATCCTCAATCATCTGCTCAACGTGACGACGCAGGCGATGGACGTCGGCGCGCTGACGCCCCCGCTCTGGGGCTTCGAAGAACGCGAAAAGCTGATGGTGTTCTATGAGCGCGCGTCGGGTTCGCGCCTCCATGCCAATTACGTGCGCCCAGGCGGGGTGCACCAGGACCTGCCGCCGGCGCTGATCGAGGACATCGACGCTTGGTGCGTGCAATTCCCGCGTGTCATCGACGACATCGAGGGGCTGCTCACCGACAACCGCATCTTCAAGCAGCGCAACGTCGATATTGGCGTCGTCACGCAAGAGGACGTGATCAAGTGGGGCTTTTCCGGCGTGATGGTGCGCGGCTCGGGGCTGGCCTGGGATCTGCGCCGCTCGCAGCCCTACGAGACTTACAACGAACTGGAGTTCAAGATTCCGGTCGGCAAGAATGGCGATTGTTACGACCGTTATCTCTGCCGCATCGAGGAGATGCGCGAGTCGACCAAGATAATGCGACAGTGCGTCGAACTGTTGCGCAAGACGCCGGGACCGGTGCTGCCGGAGCATTCGAAGTTCGTGCCGCCGCGGCGCGCCGAGATGAAGACGTCGATGGAAGCGCTGATCCATCACTTCAAGCTCTACACCGAAGGCTTCCACGTGCCGGAGGGTGAAGCCTATGCCAGCGTCGAGGCGCCGAAGGGCGAGTTCGGCGTCTACATTGTCGCCGACGGCACCAATAAGCCGCACCGCGTGAAGATCCGCGCGCCCGGTTTCCCGCACCTCTCGGCGATGGATTACATGTGCAAGGGCCACATGCTGGCGGATGTGTCCGCCGTGCTGGGGTCGCTCGACGTCGTGTTCGGTGAGATCGACCGGTGATTGGCGAACACGCCCCGCTGATGCTTTGGATCGAGGGCGCGGTGGCCCTCGTGATCATGATCGCGTTCGTGATCCACGCGCTGTTCGCGTTCAAGGCCGAGCATGTCGAGCATCATCCGGCGCGTGTGCGCATCGGCGCGGCGATTCAGGGGCTGGCGATCGGCTTGCTGATCGGATTCGTGGTCGTGCCGCTGCGGATGCAGCTGATGGATTTGCGCGGGTTGGAGCCCGGGGTCTCGCCGGAATTTTCGTCGCTCTCGTTTTTGCCGGCGCTCTTGATGCTGATCGTGATCCGGCGCGGGGCGTTGCTGAAGGCGCCCGTGCTTTCGACCTATCTGCGCGCCTATCGCCGCGCCAGCCTGCTCAAGGCGCGTGACGACGCCAACAAGGCGCTCGCCAAGCTCGATGCGATCGAGGAGCGGAGGGCGTCGGCATGAATGTGGTCGATGGCGGTTCGCTCTACGCCGCGCTGCTGCTCTGGGTGATCGCCGGCGTCGCGGTGGTGGTGGCGATCAACTATTTCCTGCGGCCGCGCACGCGTGCGGTTTTTCCGGGCGGACATGGGCGCTATTTGACGGCTGTGATCGTGCAGGCGGCGGGGTTCATTCTGCCGATCCCGGTCGTGCTGCTGTTCTTGCTCGGGCGGCCGGTTCCGGCGGGCCTCGACGTGATTGCGGCGGTATTGGTGGGTCTTGGCGTTGTGTTCGCGCTGCGCATGCTGCCCGTCACCGGGCCGCTGTTGAAGGATTTGCACCGCGCGCGCGTTGAAGCAGCGATGCAGCGGCTGGAGCGGCGGACATGAGCGCCGCAGCCGTCGTTCAGCGTCAACTCGACGCCTACAATGCGCAGGACCTCGATGCGTTCTGCGCCTGCTTCGCCGCCGATTGCGTGCTGACGGAGCTGAATGGCGCTGTGACAGGCGAAGGCGGCGCAGCAGTGCGTGAGCGCTACGCCAAATTGTTCGGCGACTATCCGGATAACCGCGCCGAACTGATAAACCGCATCGTTGTCGGCGATGTCGTCATCGATCATGAGGACATCGCCCGCACCAAACAGGGCGACCGCTTTCGCGCAGCCGCCATCTACACCGTTCGCGACGGGCTGATCGCCCGCGTCGATTTCGTGAGAGAATAAGCATGAGCGTCCGCCGTCTCGCCGCCGACCAGCCTGCAAGCTTCGCCTTTTCGCCCGCCACCATGGAGCAGGCGCAATGGTGGATCGCCAAGTATCCGCCCGAGCGGAAAGCATCGGCCGTGATCCCGATCATGTGGCTGGTGCAGAAGCAGGAAGGCTGGGTTTCCGAGCCGGCGATCCGCGCCATCGCCGAGCTCCTCGACATGCCGACGATCCGCGTGCTCGAAGTGGCGACATTCTACACGATGTTTCAGTTGGCTCCGGTCGGGAAGCATCACCTGCAGCTCTGCGGCACGACGCCCTGCATGCTGCGCGGCGCTGAAGAGCTGAAGAAGGTGTGCAAGAGCCGCATCGGCGATAAGCACGCCGTCAGCGCCGATGGCAATTTCTCATGGGAAGAAGTGGAGTGCGTGGGCGCTTGCGTGAATGCGCCGGTGGTGGTGATCGACGATTATTATCACGAAGACCTCTCGCCCGACGCGCTCGAGGCGTTGATGGACAAGCTGGCGCGCGGCGAGAAGATCACGCCGGGTTCGGCGATCGGCCGGCAAACTTCCGCGCCCGAAGGCGGGCAGAAGGTGCTGACCGATCCTTCGCTTTATGACGG
>JAEYPY010000109.1 GCA_023410295.1 Pseudomonadota bacterium
GGTCGCCCGTCGCTTCCACCATCGAAGCGATCGCCTGCTCGCGGCTCCAGCGCATGAAGTGGATGCCGGTGTCGCAGACGAGGCGCGAGGCGCGGAATGTCGCCGACTGCAGGTAGCCGAGCCGCCCCAAGGGATCGTCGGCATAGACGCCGAGCTCGTCCGCCAGCTGCTCGGCATAAAGTCCCCAGCCCTCGCTGAAGGCGGAGAAGCCCAGCATGGCGCTGCGGATGAACGGAATCGAGCCTGACTCTTGCTGGATCGAGATCTGCCAATGATGGCCCGGCACGCCTTCATGGTAGTTCAGCGTCGGCAGCGTGAATCTCGGCCATTCGTGCGTGTCGCGCAGGTTGATGTAGTAAGCGCCAGGGCGGGAGCCATCGAGTGCGGCGCGCTGATAATAGCCGCCCGGGGCGCCCGCTTCGGTCGTCACCGGCACGCGGCGGATTTCCAATTGCGCTTGCCCCAGCGTGCCGAACACTTGTGGCATCAGCGATTCAATGTGGCGCGTCTGCGCATTGAGATCGGCGAGAATTTGTTCGCGGCCCGCGTCGGTGTTCGGATAGAGCTGATCCGGCCGGCGCGAGATCGCCTGGACGCGCTCGGCCACGCTCCCGCGCGTCAACCCCTGGCCGCGCAGGATTTGATCCATCTGCGAGTGGAAATCGGCAATCAGCTCAAGGCCAATATTGTGAATTTCGTTCGGCGACATGTTCGTCGTCGTGCTGCGGCGAAGCGCGGCGGTGTACATTTCCCCGCCCTGCGGCAAGCGCCAGATGCCGGCGTCATGCACGGCTTGCGGCCGCACGGCGCGCAGCGCCTCGATCTGGCGGCGATAGGCTGGAAGCACCGCATCGCGCACGATCGCTTCGGCACGTGAAACGTAGCTCCCGCGCTCGCCCTCGGCGACGCCCTCTGTGTTCGGCAAGCGCCGCACCAGCGTTTGCACCAGCACCGTTTCCGGCGGTGCGCGTCCTGCGAAGCCTTCGAGCTGCCCGAGCGCGCGGTCGATGGCGAAGTCCGGCGGGATGACGCCGGCGGCGGCGTCCTGGCCGATGATTTCGGTTTCCTGGTCGAGCTGGCGGGCAAAGCCGTTCAGCCGCTCGAGATAAGCGTCCGCCTCATCGCGCGTACGCAGCGGGTGCTGGTTGTCGAGGAAGTCCGGCATGCCGCTATAGACGCCGGTCAGCTGCGTCACGACGTAGGGCGCGCCAGCGCCGCCCCCGACTTCAAACGCCGAATTGGCGAGCGTGTTTTCCCAGGAGGTGGCGACGACGTCGTACGTCACCTTGTCGCGCGCGCCCAACCAGTCGCGGTTGATGGTGCGCAGCTCGTAGAGCGAGGCTTGGATCTCATCGCGTGCGCGGCGCGCGCCCGCCTTCGAGGCGTCGCTGACCTTGTCGATGAAGCGATAGCCGGCGCGCTCTTCGGTGAGGCCAAGGCTGGTGCAGCGCTCCGGCGAGCGGCGGAAGCTCTGCGCGACAGCTTCGTCCAGGATGGCGTTGAGCTGCGCGCTCCAATTGGTGGTCTCTTCGGCCGCAGGCGTGCTGGCGCAGCCGCTGAGAATGGCCATACCGGCTGCGCCGGCGCCCAGAAGGGCGCGTCGTGTCGTCAACATATCGGAAGTCTCCCCACGTATTCGGTTGGCGCGCATCCTAGCCACGCGCCCGCGCCGGACAACCTCAGAGCTTCAGGGCCGCCACTACAGGCACATGATCGCTCGGCCGCTCCCAGGAGCGACACGGTACGTGGATATGGAACGCCTCGGCTTGGCTGTGTGCGGCAATGTCCGAAGTAGCCCAGATATGATCGAGCCGGCGGCCGCGATTGTTTTTGGTCCAATCCGGGCTGCGATAGCTCCACCAGGTGAAGAGCTTTTCCGGGTCGGGCTTGTGCAGCCGCGCGAGGTCGACGAAGCCGCCAAGCTCGCGCACGGCGTTGAGCCGCTCGGTCTCCACTGGCGTGTGGCTGACGACGTTCAAGAGCTGTTTGTGGCTCCACACGTCGTGCTCGCCGGGCGCGACGTTGAGATCGCCGACCAGCACCGTCGGCACGGCGCCTTTGCGCGCCTTGTAATGGCGTTTCATGCGGTCGAGCACTTTAAGCTTGTGCGCGAACTTCACATTCTGTTCGGGATCGGGAATGTCTGCGCCTGCGGGCACATAGAGGCTATGCACCTCGACGCCATCGACTTTCGCCGCAGCGATGCGCGCTTCCTTCTTCGGGCAAATCGGCGGCGCCTCGACCGGCTCCAGCCTCAGCTTCGAGACGATGGCGACGCCGTGCCAGCCTTTCTGCCCCACTACGTGCATGTGCTTGTAGCCGGCCTGCTTGAAGGCCTTCGCCGGAAACTCGCCATCGCGGCACTTGATCTCTTGCAGGCAGAGGACGTGCGGCTGCGCCTCCGCAAGAAAGCGGCAGACCGTCTCAATACGCAGCCGGACGGAGTTGATGTTCCACGTGGCGATTCTCAGCATTGCGTCCCGTCTTTGCATTGCCGACGCAGCGGAATGAAAGAGGCC
>JAEYPY010000120.1 GCA_023410295.1 Pseudomonadota bacterium
GCCTAGACGTGAGCGCGATCAGCGGCACCGGCCGCGATGGACGGATTACGCATAAGGACGTCGAAGACTTTGTCGCGGCGGACAAGACTAAGCCTTCACCAGCGAAGGCCGCGACTTCGATCATCGGCGGGCGCATTCCGCACGATGCGATGCGGCGGTCGATTGCGGAGCACATGTCGCGTTCGGTGGCGACGGCGCCGCATGTGACGGCGGTGTTTGAGGCGGATTTTTCCGCGATTCAAGCGCACCGCGCCAAGCACAAGGACGCGTACGCCGAGGGCGGCGCGCAGCTCACCTACTCCGCCTATATCGTTCGGGCGGCAGCGGAAGCGATGAGGGTTTCGCCGAACGTCAACGCGCGCTGGCATGACGATTATCTCGAAGTGTTCGAGGACGTGAACATCGGCATGGGCGTGGCGCTGGGCGACAAGGGGCTCATCGTCCCGGTGATCAAGCGCGTGCAGACGCTCTCACTGTTGGAGACGGCCAGGCAACTCACCGATCTCACCGAACGGGCGCGCATGAACGCGCTGAAACCGGCGGACGTGCAAGGCGGCACGTTCACGATTTCGAATCACGGCGTCTCCGGGTCGCTGGTTGCGACGCCGATCATCATCAACCAGCCGCAATCGGCGATCCTGGGCGTCGGGAAGCTGGAGAAGCGCGTTGTGGTGCGTGAGGTCGGCGGCGCCGATGCGATGGTGATTAAGCCGATGGCGTACGTCTCGCTCACTATCGATCACCGCGTGCTCGATGGACACCAAACCAACGCCTGGCTGACGCGCTTCGTGGAAGTGCTCGAAACCTGGCCGCAAGAGGACTGACCATGCTTGAAACCATCGCGATGCGGCCGGCCGATCCGCTGCTGAAAATCATCAAGATGTTTCGCGAGGATCCGCGCCAGGACAAGATCGATCTGGGCGTCGGCGTCTATAAGGATGCCAGCGGCAATACGCCGGTGATGCGCGCGGTGAAGGACGCCGAAGCGCTGTTGCTGGCGACGCAGAAGACGAAGACGTATGTCGGCCAACAAGGCGATGTCGATTTTCTGAAGCTGGTGGGCCAACGCGTGTTCGGCGAGATGGCCCGGGAGATGGTGGCGATCCAGGCCGTCGGCGGCACGGGCGCGCTGCGACTTGGCTGCGATTTGCTGCGTGAGAGCGGCGCGAAACGCATCGTTCTGCCGCAACCGTGCTGGCCGAACCATCCGGCGATCGTGCGCGCGGCGCGGCTGGAAACGGTGGACGTCCCCTTCTTCGACATCGCCGAGCAGCGCATCGATATGGACGCGCTGACGGGCGCGATCGCCCAGCTTGAACGCGGCGATTCCGTCATCCTGCAGGCATGCTGCCACAATCCGCTCGGCGCAGATTTTGCGCTGGATCAGTGGATCGCACTGGCGGAAGCGGCGAACGCGCGCGGCATCATCCCGTTCATCGATCTTGCCTATCAAGGTTTTGGCGATGGCATCGATGAAGACGTCGCGGGCCTCCGCGCGATTGTAGAGCGCGTGCCGGAGGCGGTGATCGCGGTTTCGGAAGCCAAGTCGTTCGGGATCTATCGCGAGCGCGTGGGCGCGCTCTTCGTGAAGGCGCCGGAGAAGGCGCGCGCGGCGGTGCTAAGCAATCTCGCCGCGATCGCGCGGGCGAACTATTCGATGCCGCCGGATCACGGCGCGGCGATCGTGCGCGAAGTGCTGAGCGATGAGAGCTTGCGCGCGTCGTGGCGCGAGGAGCTGGATCAGATCCGCGGTCACATCGAGTTCACGCGCGCGGCGCTGGCGGCCGCGCGCGTGAACTCGCTGCCGATGCATCTGATCGCGGCGCAGAAAGGCATGTTCTCCACCCTGCCGCTGAGCGAAGCGCAAGTCGCGGCGCTGCGCGAGCAGCATGGGATTTACATGACGGATGCGGCGCGGATTAACGTCGCCGGGCTGTGTGAGGCCGACATTCCGCGGTTCGTGGAGGCGTTGAAGGCGGTGGCTTGATTGGGAAGCTAGAAGTTAGAACCCAGAACCCAGCAATCAGAAGACCGCTTTTTTTGACTTCTGACTTCTGACTTCTGACTTCTCGCCCTCACGCCGCGTTCATTGTCAGCAGATCATAAGCCGCGACAGTTTCGCCTTCTCGATTGGTGACCACGACATCCCAGCGCACTTCGCCTTGGTCGGGCTTGCGCAGCGTCTTGTCCTTCACGGTGAGCGCGACTTGGATGGCGTCACCGGGCTTGACCGGTTTGACGAAGCGGAGATTGTCGAGGCCGTAATTGGCCAACACCGGGCCGGGAGGCGCATCCACGAACAAGCCGGCGGCGAAGGCGAGGATCAAATAACCGTGCGCGACTCGCCCGCCGAAGAGCGGATTGGCGCGCGCCGCTTCTTCATCCATGTGCGCGTAGAAGGTGTCGCCGGTGAAGTGCGCGAAGTGTTCGATGTCGTCCAGCGTGATTTCGCGCGACTTGGTTTTGAGCTGATAGCCGATCGGCAGATCGTGGAATTTGCGGCGGAAGGGATGCTGCTCAGCGTTCTCAGTCGGCATCCCGGCAATGTAACGCTTGACGATGGCGCTCAAGACGCGCGGATGACCTTGGAGCGCGGTGCGCTGCATGTAATGCGTGACGCCGCGGATGCCCCCCATCTCTTCGCCGCCGCCGGCGCGGCCGGGGCCGCCGTGAATCATGTGCGGCATTGGTGAGCCGTGGCCGGTGGATTCCTTGGCGCTGTCGCGATCGATGAAGGCGATGCGGCCGTGGAAGGCGCCCGCCTCCAGCGTGACGTCGCGCGCAAAGCTAGTGTCGTAGGTGAAAACGCTCATCACCAGTGAGCCCTTGCCGCGATTGGCAAGCGCGATGGAGTCGGCGGCGTCCTTATATGGCATCAGCGTAGAGACCGGGCCGAAGGCTTCGACATCGTGCACGGCGCGCGCCTCCCACGGCTTGTCGCAGCGCAGCAGCACCGGCGAGAGGAAGGCGCCCTTCTCGTTAAACGGCGCGGCACTGGGATCGCCGTAGACGATGGATGCGTCGGCGCTGAGCTCCCTGATCTTGGCGCGGACATCATCGCGCTGGCTAGTGCTGACGAGCGCACCCATGCGCGTGGCTTCATCACGCGGATCGCCGATGGTGAGCTTATCGAGCCGCGCTTTCAGCGCATCTTGCGCCGCGTCGAGCAGCGCGGCGGGAACGAGGCCGCGGCGGATGGCGGTGCACTTTTGCCCCGCCTTCACCGTCATTTCCTTTGCGACCTCCTTGATGAAGAGATCGAACTCGGGCGAATCCGGCGTGGCGTCGGGGCCGAGCACGGAGGCGTTGAGCGAATCCTGTTCGGCGACGAAACGCACGCTTTCGCGGACAATGACGGGATGGCTCTTCAGCTTGTTCGCCGTGACAGCCGAGCCGGTGAACGAGACGACATCCTGCGATGTGAGGTGGTCAAAGAGATCGCCGGTGGAGCCCACGATCAGCTGCAACGCCCCTTTCGGCAGCACGTTCGCGTCGAGCATGATGCGCACGGCGGCTTCGGTGAGATAGGCGGTGGCGCTGGCCGGCGTCACGATCGCAGGCACGCCGGCAATGAACGTGGGCGCGAGCTTTTCCAACATGCCCCAGACGGGGAAGTTGAAGGCGTTGATGTGGAGCGCGGCGCCTTGCATCGAGGTAAAGACGTGGAGGCCCTGGAACGTGCCGCCGCGCGAGAGCCCTTCGAGATTGCCGTCGATCAGGATGGTTTCGTTCGGCAGCTCGCGCCGGCCTTTGCCTTGATAGACGGCGAAGGTGCCGATACCGCCGTCGATATCGATCCAGCTGTCGGCTTTGGTGGCGCCGGTGTTGTAGCTGAGCTCGTAGAGCTCGTCCTTCTTGGCGGTGAGCCCTTCGGCCAGCGCTTTCAGCATCAGCGCGCGCTGATGGAAGGTGAGCTTGCGCAGCGCAGGTCCACCCTCCTCGCGCGCGTGACGGAGCATGGCGGCAAAATCCACGCCCTTGGACGACGTGAGCGCGACGACGTCGCCATTGATAGCGGAGCGCAGCTCGGCGAGGTCGCCGGCGCCGGCGATCCACTTTCCCTCAGCGTAGTTTTGCAGGGTGATCGGCTTCATCGTCTTGCTCCAGCGGATTTGGTGGGGAGCGCTTGGCCTCCGGCCACAGGCGGCGCGTTCCAACCTCGACGCATTCGTGCTAGTTTCCCGAAAACTTCGGCGGACGTTTTTCCATGAAGGCGGCGACGCCTTCTTTGTAGTCGTTGGTGCGGCCGAGCGTGCGTTGGGCATCGCGCTCGGCGTCGAGGTCTTCATCGAGCGTCCGCGTCCAACTTTCGCGCATGAGCTTTTTGGTCATGGCGAGGCCGCGCGTCGGCGCCGATGCAAACTTGGCGGCGAGCGCATTGACCTCTTCCGCAAGCTTATCGTCATCAACGCATTTCCAGATCACGCCCCAGCTTTCGGCGCGCTCGGCGGTGAGCGGCTCACCTGTGAGCGCAAGACCCATGGCGCGGGCTTGGCCAGCGAGGCGCGGCAGCGTCCAGGCGCCGCCGCTGTCGGGGATGAGGCCGATATTGGCGAAGCTCTGTATGAATTTCGCGCCGCGGGCCGCGATGACGATATCGCAAGCGAGCGCGATGTTGGCGCCAGCGCCGGCGGCAACGCCATTGACGGCGCAAATTACTGGCTTTTCGAGAGCGGCCAGCGTGCGGATGAGCGGATTGTAGCGATTCTCCAGTGACTCGCCGAGATCGATGCCGTCGCCGCCCGGCGCGACGGCGCGGTCAGACAAATCTTGCCCGGCGCAGAAGCCGCGGCCCGCGCCTGTCAGCACCAGCACCCGTGCATCGCTCTTCGCGATGCTATCAAGCGCGTGCGCGACTTCTTCATGCATTTGCACGGTGAAGCTGTTGAGGCGATCGGGCCGATTGAGCGTGAGGCGCGCGACGCCGCCCGTGTTCTCGAGCAGAATGGTTTGGTAATCCATGGGCCCTCCTCGCGCGTGACGCTGGCGTATGATAGAACGCTTGGTCGGTCAATTCACGGAACACGCATGAACGAAGCAGACGACTTGGCGCGTCGCGTGGCGCAGACGCTGCTCGCGCGCGAGGGCACAGGGGCTGTGTGGGGGATCGTGATCGAGGAAGCGCGCGAAGCCTATGCGCGCGTCCGCATGAAAGTGCGCGCTGACATGCTCAACGGTCACGGGAGTGCGCACGGCGGGATGATCTTCGCGCTGGCGGATACCGCGTTCGCCTATGCCTGCAACGCCCGCAACGAGACAACGGTGGCGCAGAGCGCGACGATCGCCTTCCTCGCGCCTGCGGCTGAGGGGGATGTGTTGGTGGCGGAGGCGCAGGAAACCTCGCGCGCCGGCCGCGCCGGGGTCTATCAGGTCAGCGTGAAGAGCGCGGACGGGCGCATCATCGCTGAATTCACAGGGCTTTCACGAACGCTTGGCGGGGCGGTGATCGACACCTAAAGCAGAACTCGCCAAGAGGCGCCCCTCGGGCCTGACCTCCAAACCTAATCTGGCTAAGCTCTTCTCATGCCCTCCGCCCCATCAATATCGGTCATCGTCTGCAGCGACGGGCGCGCCGCAGCGCTGGCGAACTTGCACGCCGCGCTTGCGCATCAACACCACGACCGCTTCGAGATCGTCTACATTATCGGCCCGACCGAGGACGGCGCTTGGGAGGCCGTTGAGCGCTGGGCCGGGCAAGCGCCACTGAAGTACGGCCGGTGCAGCGAACGCAATCTTTCCATGGCGCGCAATATGGGGCTCGCGCTCGCGGCGGGCGATCTGGTCGCGTTCATTGACGATGATGCGCTGCCGGAGCCGGAATGGCTGGTGCAGCTGTCACGCATGTTCGCTGAGCCCCACATCGCCGGCGCCAGCGGGGCCGTGATCGACTTTACTGGAGTCGATTACCAGTTCCGCTTCTCCGCCGCCGACCGCTTCGGCCGATCGCACCATTTGGACGCTCCTTTCGAAGACGGCGCCTATCCGCTCTCGCCGCTCTTCCCGCACGCGATGGGCGCTAATTGCATGTTCCGCCGCGAGGCGCTCAGCGAATTGGGGGGCTTCGATGAGGAATATGATTATTACCTCGACGAAACCGACCTCTGCTGCCGTTTGATCGACGAAGGCTGGACCATCGCGCAGGCCGCCGATGCGCCCGTGCATCACAAGTTTCTGCCGAGCCGCCTTCGTGATGCGCAACGCGTGCTAATCGCCAAGCATCCAGTGTTGAAGAACAAGCTCTATTATGCGCTGGTCAACAATCGTGGCCACGCGACCATGGACGAGATCATGGCCGATGCAGCTGCGTTCTTCGCACGCCATCGCGCCGACCTCGAACAATACGTGGCGCGCGGCCAAGCGCCAAAGCTGTCACTAGCTGAATTTGACGCCGACGTTGAAAAGGCTTGGCG
>JAEYPY010000189.1 GCA_023410295.1 Pseudomonadota bacterium
GGCCAGAGGGGCTCGAGACCATCCTCGCGCTCTTCGCCATCATCTGGGCCGCGGATTCGTTCGCTTATTTCGGCGGCAAGGTGATCGGCGGGCCAAAAGTGGCGGAGGGGCTGTCACCCAAAAAGACCTGGTCCGGCATCATCACCGGCACGCTCGCAGGCGCCTCGGCTGGCCTTGGCTGCGGCTATCTGTTTCACGCCCCACCTGAACTGCACATGGCATGGTTTGCGATCGGTGCGTTGATCGCAATAACGGGCCTCATGGGCGATCTGATCGAATCCTTCCTGAAGCGGCGTTTTGGCGTCAAAGACGCCAGCAAGCTGATCCCCGGTCATGGCGGCGTGCTTGACCGTATCGACAGCCTGATGGCTGCGACGCTGCTTACCGGCGCAGTGATGGCGTTCGGGCCGGATAGCCTCGCGCTTCTGTTCGGGAGCGGATTGTGACCGCCCGCACCCTGTCGATTTTGGGCGTCACCGGATCCGTCGGCCAATCGACGCTCCAGGTGATCGAAGAGCTGCGATCGCAGGGACAGGAACTCAACGTCGAAGCCGTGACGGCCGGGCAGAACCTGACGCTGCTGGCTGATGCTTGCCGCCGCCTGCGCCCACGCTTCGCAGCTGTGTCAGACCCAGCCTTGCTGGGCCCGACTCGGGAGGCGCTAGCGGGGCTCGACATCGAGGTCGGGGCAGGGGCGAGCGCGTTGGAAGAAGCGGGCGCCCGGCCCGCAGACTGGGTCATGTCCGCGATCGTCGGCGCCGCCGGACTAGCCCCCACAATGGCTGCTGTACGCCGCGGGGCGCGTGTTGCGCTGGCGAACAAGGAATGCCTCGTCTGCGCCGGACCGCTCTTCATCGAGGCCGCCAGGGCCCATGGTGCGACGCTGCTGCCGGTCGATTCCGAGCACAACGCCATCTTTCAGGTGTTGACCCACCCAGATCGGGTCGAGAAGCTCACATTGACGGCCTCTGGCGGTCCGTTCCGGACGGCGAACCGGGAATCCATGGCGAAAGCCAGCCCCGCGGAGGCCTGCGCCCACCCGCGCTGGAGCATGGGGCGGAAGATCTCGGTCGATAGCGCCACGCTCATGAATAAGGGGCTGGAGCTGATCGAGGCGGCTTATCTCTTTGGTTTTCCGTCGAAAAACATCGATGTCATCGTGCACCCCGAGAGCACGGTGCACAGCTTCGTGCATTATGTGGACGGGTCCGTCCTGGCCCAACTTGCCACGCCGGACATGCGCATCCCCATCGCCTACGCGTTGGCTTGGCCCGACCGTGCGTCCGTCTCGACCAGCCGCCTCGATCTAGCCGCGCTGGGTTCGCTCACCTTTGAGGCGCCTGACACTGCGAAGTTCCCCGCGTTGGCGCTCTGCCGGACGGCGCTCGACAGAGGCGCGGCGGCAACCACCGCTCTCTCGGCGGCGAATGAAATAGCTGTCCAAGCCTTCCTGGAGAGCAGGATCGGCTTTCTCGACATTTCTCGCATAGTCGAGGAGGCTGTTGCCGTACTGGAGGGGAAGGAAGCAGGACTTATCGCAAAAACGCCCACATCCTTCGATGAGGTGGCGGCGGTGGATCAGGCTGCGCGCCGCGCGGCGCGGGTCAATTGGGGTATTGTGGCGGCAGCCTAAAGGCTGGCGGCGCTCTCCAGAACACTTGAAAGGCGCGGAAGGTAGCGATGGACGTTCTGCAGGGCATCCAGAACTTAGTGGTTTATTTGGCGTCGTTCGTCGTCGTCCTGAGCGTCGTGGTGTTCGTCCACGAGTTCGGCCACTTCCAGGTCGCGCGCTGGCGCAAAGTGGCGATCGACACATTCTCCATCGGTTTTGGCAAGACGCTCGTCGGCTGGCGTGACCGCCACGGCGTGCAATGGAAGATCGGCGCGTTGCCGCTGGGCGGTTACGTAAAGTTCGCCGACGACGCCGACGCGATGTCCAGCGGCCCGCGCGAGCAGATCAATGATCCCGCCGTCATGGCTGAAGCGCGCGCGAAAGGTCTTTTCCACGCCCAGCCGCTGTCGACGCGCTCGATGGTGGTCGCAGCCGGGCCGATGACCAATTTCATCTTTTCCATTCTAGCGTTCGCGGCCATCGCGCTGATCATTGGCCGCGACGCGACTAACATCGACGTGATTCCTGCGCGTATCGCGGTGGTCGGCGAAGGCAGCGCAGCGCAAGCCGCTGGCGTGCAGCCGAACGACATCATCCGCACGGCGAACGGACAGAACATCGAGAATTTCGGTGACCTACAGGCGATCGTCGCGACATCGGCCGAACGTCCGCTGGTGTTGGGCGTCGAACGCGATGGGCAGCTGATCAATCTCAACGCAACGCCGGCGCGTGCAGGCGAAGGTCCGAATGCGGGGCAAGGTCTGCTCGGGGTCTCCGGTCCGCTTGTGCTCGACGATGAGCGCGTGGTGGAACGCTATGGCGTGCTTGAGGCCATCGGCGCGGGCGCGCAGGGAACATGGGCCATCGTTGCGCAGACAGGTGTCTATATCGGCCAAGTGTTCGCTGGGCGTGAGTCTGGAGATCAGATCGCGGGGCCGCTCGGCATCATCAACGTGTCGGGCCAAGTGGCCTCAAACGCGCTGAGCGACCGCGGCGACTCCTCGCTTGGCGACAAACTTGGCATGCTCGGCCTGGCGCTGCTCAATCTCGCTGCCGTGCTTTCGGTGGCGGTGGGTTTTGTGAACTTACTGCCGATCCCGATCCTGGATGGCGGCCACCTTCTCTTCTACGCGATCGAAGCCATCCGTGGCGGCAAGCCGATCCCGGCGGCCGCGCAGGAATGGGCGTATCGGGCCGGATTCGCCGTGATGGCGAGTCTGTTCCTGTTCGCTACCTGGAATGACATTACGCGGCTCTTCCCAGGAGCACCGTGAACGGCGCCTCGTCCTTGTCTTTCAGGACTGGATGGGGTCTTAAAAATCGGGCGCTGGGGAGCGCCGGAACGTCGAGGGCTTAATGAAGCGGGTTCTGCGGGATGTCGTGGTCGGCGCGGTCAGCGCGGTCGCCACGGTCGGCGCTGGCGCGGGGGGGCTGCTGGCTGCCTCAGACGCCTTTGCGCAAGAGGGAGAGAATGCGACGCCGGAAGCGGCGCAGCCGGCCGGCGTCGCCATTCGGCGGATCCTCGTCGAGGGCAATCAACGTATCGAGCCGGCGACGATTACGTCCTACCTGCTGGTGCGCCCGGGCGAGACCTTCGACCCCGAACGCATCGACATGTCGCTGAAAACGCTGTTCGCGACGGGTCTGTTCGCCGACGTGCAGATCGAGCAGCGCGGAGCCGACCTCGTCGTGTCGGTCATCGAGAACCCGATCATCAACCGCGTCATCTTTGAAGGCCTGAACACTCTCGACGAAGAGGATCTCGAAGAAGAAGTTCAGGCGCGCCCGCGTTCGGTATTCACGCCGGCCCGCGCGCAAGCGGACGTGCAGCGCATCATTGAGGTCTATCGCCGCGCCGGCCGCTTTGCCGCGCAGGTGACGCCGCAGGTGCGCGAGCTCGACCAGAACCGTGTTGATCTGATTTTCGAGGTTGATGAAGGCCCCGTTACCGGCGTTCGCAACATCAACTTCATCGGCAATGAATCTTTCTCCGACCGCACTCTCCGCGATGCGATCGTGACCACCGAGTCCAGTTGGTGGAACTTCTTTGACAGCAATGACAATTACGACCCCGACCGTCTTGAGTACGATCGCGAACAGCTGCGCCAGTTCTACAACAACCGCGGCTACGCCGATTTTCGCGTGGTCTCTGCCGTCGCCGAACTGACGCCGGATCAGGAAGATTTCTTCATCACGTTTACGGTGGATGAAGGCGTTCGCTACGAGTTCGGCGAGATCGGTGTCGAAACCCAGCTGAACCGGCTGCCCCAAGACATGCTGCGGCGCGCCATCCCCATCCGCAGCGGAACCGAGTTTAAAGGCGAGCTGATCGAGGATTCGATCGACTCCATGACGTACATGGCCGGCACGGTCGGCTACGCTAACGTCGACATCGTGCCGCGTGTGGAGCGCGATCGCGAGAACCAAAAAGTCAACATCGTATTCGAGGTGAACGAGGGGCCGCGCGTCTTCGTCGAACGCGTCGATATCGTCGGCAACACGCGCACCGTGGACGAGGTGATCCGGCGCGAAATGCGCATCACCGAGGGTGATGCGTTCAATCGCGTGCTGCTCGATCGCTCACGCCAACGCATCCAGTCGCTGGGCTTCTTCGAGGAGGTTACAGTCGAGGAAACCGACGGCTCGCAGCCGGACCGTTCGGTTGTCACAGTGAACGTTCAGGAGCAGTCCACGGGCGAGCTTGCGTTCGCAGCGGGTTACTCGTCGCAGGAAGCCTTCCTGTTCGACGCCTCGATCACTGAGCGCAACTTGCGCGGCCGCGGGCAATTCCTGCGTCTGCGCGCCTCGGTCAGCGCACAGCGCCAGCAGTTCGACCTCCGCTTCACCGAGCCGCGCTTCATGGGCCGCGAAATGTCGGCGGGCTTCGATCTCTATTCGCTGCGGACCGACTTCCTCGACGAGGCTTCATTCGAAAACCAGTCCACCGGCGCTGGTCTTCGCGTTGGCTTCCCGATCGGCGAGCGCACCAGCCTCGGGATGAACTATCAGATCATCCACGACGACACCCAGGTCGACAGTGTTCAGTGTTCGCCGCTGAATCCCACGCCCCCTGTGATCTGTTTGCAGGAAGGCACGTTCATGACGTCCGTGTTCGGCTATGCGCTGAACTGGGACCGCCGTAACGACCCCATTTTCGCCACACGCGGATTCGATTTCTCGCTCTCGCAGGATCTCGCCGGCATTGGCGGCGAAGTTCACTACCTGCGTACGGAACTGGAAGGAGGGGTCTATTACGGACTGCCCTGGCAGGGCTGGCGTGTGTCGCTGCGTGGCAGCGCGGGGTACATCTTCGGCTGGAACGGCGATGACATCCGCATCAATGACCGCTTCTTCAAGGGCGGCTCATCCTTCCGTGGCTTCGACGTGGCCGGCATCGGTCCGCGTCAGCTGCTGGTGGACGATGACACCGGCGAACTGGTGAATGCGGGTCAAGCCTTGGGCGGCAACGCCTATGCCATCGGCACGCTGCAATTGGACGTCCCCCTGCCAGTGCCGGAATCGTTCGGTCTGGACGCTGCTCTGTTCACCGAATTCGGCACGCTCGGCATCCTCGACGATAGAAGCCGCCGCACCGTCGATCTGGCGGGCGACAACATGCTCGTTATCGACGATACGCCGAGCCTGCGGGCGACCGCTGGCATCACCTTCTTCTGGGATTCGCCGTTCGGTCCTGTGCAATTCGATTTTGCGCAGCCGATCCAGAATGAGGAATACGACGAAGTTGAAGAGTTCAGGTTCTCGACCCGGACTCGTTTCTAAGGAGAAGGCGCGAAATGCGTTTGATGAGTGCAATTTGCGCGGCTGCCGCCATCACGGTCGCCGCGGCTAGCGTGGCGCCTGAAGCTTCGGCTCAGCGCAACCGCAACAACCAGGCTACCACCGTCGTGGTTGTCGATTACCAGCGCCTGCTTGCCGAGTCCGTGTTGGGCCGCGACATGCAGGCCAAGCTCGCCCAAGTGCGCACGCAAGTGGCGACTGAAGCGCAAGCGCTGGCGCCGGAAAGCCAGTCGATCGAGCAGGAGCGTACGCGTCTTGCTCAGGCGTCGCGCAACATGACTGCCGAGCAGGTGCGTAACAGCTCGACGCTGAACCCGCAGTTCCAGGCGCTGCAAGAGCGCATGGAACAGTTCCAACGGCGTCAAGCGGGACTGCAGGGCGATTTCGAATGCTCGCAAGCGCTTGCCCTGCGTGACTTCAATGCACAAGTTTCGCCGATCGTGCGTAGCGCCATGGAAGCCCGAGGCGCGGGCGTCGTGCTGGACGCCAGCAACATCCAGTTCGTGCAACCGCAGTTCGACATCACCACCGCGGTGATCCAGCAGCTCGACCAGAGCGCGCGCACCTCCAATGCGTCGCGTCAGCCGGTGAGCGCGTGCCAATCGCAGGCCCCGGCGCCGGCGGCTGGCCAGTAATCTGGCGGTGACATTGGGCGTCGGCGGCGCCAGCATGGCAGGCGCATGATCGACCCCCGTTTCTACGAGGCGCTCGGGCCGGTGACGGTCCGGGCGCTTGCGCCTTCTGCCGAGATCGGCGGAGACGCTGACCGGCTCGTCTCCAGCGTCGCGCCGGCGGATCGCGCCGGCCCTGACGACCTCTGTTACTTCGAAGGCAAGAAGGGTGCGGCTGCGTTGCAGAGCGCGCCTGCGGCCTGTGTGATCCCCGCGGCCATGGCCCACCTCGCGCCGAATGCGGGCGCTTTGATCCTCTCGGATAAGCCGCGCTCGACCTTCTCCCGATTGGCGCCGACCCTGGTGCGTCCTCGCGCCATCCAAGCGGGGAATGTATTGATTGCTCCGTCCGCCCGTCTTGAGGACGGCGTGCGGATTGGCGCCGGTGTCGTGATTGGCCCCGGCGCGGAAATCGGCGCCGGGACCGAGATCGGCGCTAATTCCGTTATCGGTCCAGGCGTCGCCATAGGCCGCCGCACGCGCATCGGCGCGCGCGCATCCATCTCATTTGCGCTCATCGGCGACGACGTGAACATCCTTGCTGGCGCAGTCATCGGCGAGCAGGGATTCGGGGTCGCCGGCGACGCTTCCGGTCCTATTGATGTGCCGCATCTCGGCCGCGTTGTTATTCAAGACCGCGTCACCATCGGCGCCAATTCCTGCGTTGATCGCGGCGTGTTCGACGACACCGTCATCGGCGAGGGCGCCAAGATCGATAATCTCTGTCACGTCGCCCATAATTGCGTAATCGGCCGAGGCGTGCTGATCGCCGCGTTCGGCGGCATTTCTGGCTCCACAATCATTGGCGACAACGCCACGCTGGGCGGTCGTGTCGGCATTGCCGATCATCGCAAGATCGGCGCGGGGGCGACCCTTGCAGGCGGGGCGGCGGTGTTCCAAGACGTGCCGGCGGGCGAAGTGTGGAGCGGATACCCGGCAAAGCCGTTACGCAAGTGGCTGCGCGAAGCCGCTTGGCTGAGCCGCAAGGCAGGGGCGCGCGATGAAAGCTGATGATCTGACCGAGCAACAGAAATCCCCAAGCGATGTGATCGAGATCGGCGAGGTGCTGCAGCGTCTGCCGCATCGCTACCCGTTCTTGCTGGTGGACCGTGCCGTCGACTATGTCGCGAACACGTCCATTCGCGGCATCAAGAACGTCACCATCAACGAGCCGTTCTTTCCTGGGCACTTTCCCGGCGCGCCGGTGATGCCGGGCGTATTGCAGATCGAAGCTCTGGCGCAGACCGGGGCGCTGCTCATGTCCAAAACACTGGAAGCCGATATCACCAAGCACCTTATTCTTTTCATGTCGGTCGAGAACGCGCGCTTCAAGCGGCCAGTGATGCCAGGTGACGTGATGGAGATGCCGGTCGAAGTGCTCTTCCAGCGGCGCAACATCTTCAAGTTCCGCGGCCGTGTCGAAGTGAATGGCGAACTTGCGACCGATTGCGAGTTCGCGGCGATGAAGGCGGACCGGCCGAAGTGAGCGCAACAATTCATCAAACCGCGGTGGTCGATTCGAGCGCGGAGTTGGCGCCGGGCGTCGAGATCGGTCCGGGCTGCGTGATCGGTCCGCACGTCAAGCTGGGTGAGAACACCAAGCTGATCGCGCACGTTTTCATCGAGAGTCACACTGAGCTCGGCAAGAACAACACGGTCTTTCCGTTTGCGGCGCTCGGCTGCCCACCGCAGGATCTCTCGTACCGGAATGAGCCCACCAAGCTCATCATCGGCGACAACAATGTCATCCGCGAGCACGCCACGCTCCATCGCGGCACCGCACGTGGTCGGGCCGTGACAACGGTCGGCAACGATTGCCTGATCATGGGCAATTGCCACGTCGCGCACGACTGCATCGTCGGCGACAACGTCATCATGGCGCAAACCGCGACCATTGGCGGCCATGTCGTCGTCGGCGATTTCGCCTTCCTTGGCGGCCTCGCCGGGGTG
>JAEYPY010000222.1 GCA_023410295.1 Pseudomonadota bacterium
CTTCCTCGGTGGGGTCGAACGCGGTGGTGCATTTCGGGCAAACGGCAGGCCGCTTGCGCAGATCGTAGAACTTCGCCCCGCAACTCGGGCAGACTTGCTTGTCGCCCAACTCAACCTTGGCCAAGAAGCCCTCTCCTTACGTTGCGCGAACGGGCCGCGCCCCCGTTGCGGGGCGCTCGCTTGCCACCATCGGACGCTGCTGTCAAAAGCTTTGTCCTTTCCTTCCCAGCCCTTGCCGAAACAGGTCTTCCCATGCGTCTCAGGGCCCGTTCTTCAGGGCCGCTCCGCGGCCGCGCCCGCCCTCCCGGCGATAAATCGATCTCGCACCGGGCCCTGATCATGGGGGCGCTGGCCGAAGGGCGTACGGAAGTCGAGCGCCTGTTGGAATCCGCCGATGTTCTCAATACCGTCGCGGCTGTGCGGAGCCTCGGGGCCGAGGTTGAGCGGCTCGACGACGGACGCTGGGTCGTGACCGGCGCAGGCGGATTCCGCCAGCCGGGCGAGACCATCGATTGCGGCAATTCCGGCACCGCGGCCCGCCTGCTGATGGGCGCCGCCGCCGGCTACAAGCTGAGCGTCCGCTTTGATGGCGATGCCTCGCTGCGCAAGCGGCCAATGAACCGCATCATCGCACCGCTGACCCAGATGGGCGCCCGCTTCGATGCGCAGGATCAGAAAGTGCCGTTGATCCTGCACGGTGGGCGGCTGAAGGGCATTACCTACCGATCGCCGGTTTCTTCCGCGCAGGTGAAGTCGGCCGTGTTGCTCGCAGGCCTTCAAGCCGAAGGCGAGACGGTGCTGATCGAGCCGGAGCGTTCGCGCGATCATACCGAGCGCATGCTCGGCGTCTTTGGCGCCGACATCGACATGGTCGAAGTCGATGGGATGACGCATCCACGGGTGCGGCCAAGCACGCTCAAAGGCGCCGATATCTATGTGCCCGGCGATCCGTCGTCGGCGGCCTTCCCGGTCGCGGCGGCGCTGATCGTGCCGCGTTCGCAAGTCCGGATCGATGACGTGCTGGTCAATCCGCTGCGGCTCGGCTTCTTCGAGACGCTGCTCGAGATGGGCGGCAAGATCACCTACGCTGAACGGCGCGACCCGATCGGCGAACCGATCGCGGACTTGCTCGTCGGCGCGAGTAAACTGAACGGCGCCGCTCCGCCGGCACGCCGGGCGCCCGCGATGATCGACGAGTTTCCGATCCTCGCCGCCGTCGCCGCCTTCGCCGAAGGCGAGACACGCATCGGCGGGGCGGCCGAGCTTCGCGTGAAAGAAAGCGACCGCATCACCTTGATGGTGGACGGGCTGAAAGCCTGCGGCGTCGACGCCGAAGAATTGCCGGACGGTCTCATCGTGCGCGGCCATGGGCCCAAGAGCGTGCGCGGCGGGGCGAGCATCCGCACGCTTGGCGACCATCGCATCGCCATGTCGTTCCTGGTGCTGGGTCTTGGGGCCAAGGAGCCGGTGATCGTCGATGAAGCGGAGATGATCGACACCTCATTCCCCGGCTTCGTCGATTGCATGCGCAGCCTGGGCGCCGACATCGAAGAAGTAGCCGCACGGTAAATCGCCGGTTCACCACGCTCCTTCGCGCCTTCCTTAACGAGCATTGTGCAAGCTCCGCCAAAACAAGGTGGGGCTATGCGAGCTATGATGAAGCGCGCCGCGATCGCGGTCGTATGTGCGTTTGCGATTCTGACGCCGACGGCTGGAGCGCAGCAGCAAGGGCAACCGGCCGAATGGATCGTTCGCGGTGAGGAGATCGCCCGGCGCATTCAAACCGAAGAACTCGTCATTACCGACGCCGTCCACAAGGCGCGTGAACAAGATGCGCGCCGCGCCAACGGCGAAGAGCGCTTGCAGATTCTCTACGATCTCGCCGCTGACGATTATGTCGCCTCCAACGCCGCCGCCGCCGCGCGATCCTTTGCTGCATTCGAGCGCGAAGCACGGGCGCAGAATAATGCGCGTTTCCTGGCGCTCGTCGATGTGCTGCACGGTTATGCGCCGGCGCTCGAGGGCGACTATGTCGCCGTTCGCCGCAATCTGACGCAAGGGCTGCAAAGCACCGACGACCTCATCGTTCGCGCCGCCGCTTCGCGTCTCTTGGCCTACGCGCTGACCGATCTTGGCCTGTTCGGCAATTCGCTCGAAGTCGCTCGCGGCGGCCTCGTGCACCTGCCCGATTCCCCAGCGACGCGGACCCTGCGCTCGGGCCTGCATGATGCGATGGCCTACAATTCGGTGCGGGTCGGCGATTATGAAACGGCGATGCATCATTTGGAACGGACGGTCGAACTTGATCTCGCTTCAGGCCGTCCGGTCGATGGCGTTGTCATCGTCAACAACATCTCGGTGATGTTCGCCATGGCCGGCGCCACTGAGCAGGCGCTGCGGCTGACTCAGATTCACTTCGAACTGGCGCAACGCACCGGCCAGCCCGTGATGCGCTTCTTCGCCATGAACCTTTGCGCCCGGGTCAACGCGCTCGCCGGCAATTACGAGGCGACGCTGGCTTGCGTACGCCAGGGCCGGGCCATTGCCGAGGCGCCGCCGGAATATATGCCGCGTATGCTGATCCATGGCGTTCGCGCTCTTGCCCGCCTCAATCGCGGGGCCGAAGCGCGGCAAGCTTACGAAGAACTGCGCACAATCGCGCACGAGCGCGGCGATCCGGATTTGGACGAGCGTCTCGACATCGTGCTGCCGGAAGTGCTGAACGCCGAAGGCCGCTATGCCGAAGCTTTCGCCGCCATGCGCGCCGCGCACGAGCAGGCCGAAAGCAATCTGATGACGCGCTTCAACGCCGGTGTGCGCGAATTGCGCGCGACCATGGAGAGCGAAGTCGCTGAAGCCGAAGCGCGGGCGCAAGCCGAATCGATGCGGTCTGAACTGCAAGCGCGGACGCTGGAAAAGATGACGCTGGCGACGCTGCTGGCGGGCGCCTGCCTAGTCGGCCTCGGCGTCATCGCCTCGCTGATTTATCGCAGCCGGCGCAACAT
Source organism: Pseudomonadota bacterium (assembly GCA_023410295.1). Lineage (GTDB taxonomy): Bacteria > Pseudomonadota > Alphaproteobacteria > Caulobacterales > Aquidulcibacteraceae > Vitreimonas. The sequence continues at coordinate 3,006 of JAEYPY010000222.1, forward strand.
GCTGCAGGCTGTCAGCCGTGCGGAAGAAATCCTCGCCCGCCGCGGCGCGCCTGAAGTCGCCGACGATGCGGGGCCCAAGGTTGGGCCGACGCAGCGCCTGCGGAATATTCTGGACGAGATCGAACGGCGCGACATCGAGTTGAAGCAGGCGTTCGAGGAGTTGGAAGCCGCACGCGTGGCGGCCGAATCCGCCAACGTCGCCAAGTCGCAATTCCTGGCGACGATGAGCCACGAACTGCGCACCCCGCTCAACGCCATTATCGGCTATGGCGAGATGCTGATGGAAAGCGCCGACGAACGCGGCGACGCCCTGGAACGGGCCGATCTCGGCCGCATCCATGGCGCGGCGCACCGCCTGCTCTCGCTGATCAATGACGTGCTCGATCTGTCTAAGATCGAAGCTGGCGGCATGGAAATCGCCAACGACCGGGTCGATCTCCACGCGCTGGTGCTTGAGGCGATCGATACGGTTGCGCCGGCCGCGGCGGCGAACGGTTCGAGCATTAATGTCGATATAGCCAACGAACTCGGCACAGCCGAGACTGATGGCTTCAAGCTCAGCCAGTGCTTGCTGAACCTGATGTCCAACGCGGCGAAGTTCACTAAGGACGGCCAGATCAAGCTGGTGGCCCGCCGTGAAGACGAAGCAGGCGCCGACTGGCTGGTGTTCGATGTGATCGATACTGGCATTGGCATTACGCCAGAAGCGATGGCGCGTCTGTTCCAGCCGTTCGTGCAAGCCGATGCCTCCACCACGCGCGCTTACGGCGGCACGGGCCTCGGCCTTGCGATCACGCGCCGTCTCGCTCGCCTGCTCGGCGGCGATGTGACGGTGAAGAGCGTCCTTGGCCAGGGTTCGGCGTTCACTTTGCGCGTGCCGGCCAAACCCTTGGCGGAACCGGCGAACGAGCGCACGCGCACGGCGGCGTGATCGGTTCCTGGGCAACTCTCGGATCGGGACCGGCGTTGATCGCTGGACCGATCCAGGAGTTCCCTCATGCGCAAATTGCTTGGCGCTGCTGCGCTGATTTCGGCCGCTTCGCTGACCACGTTCGCGATCGGCCAAGTTCCGCCGCGGACGACGACGCCGCCCGAATCGTTCGACGCCCGCACGCTCGCGAGCGATGAGGAAGTCGCCGAAGCGCGGCGCTATTATCGTGCCCAGTGCGAAGAGCACCAGTCGCGCGAATTCTGCGAATGTGTGACCGCTGGCGTAGCGCAAGCTTTGATGCCGGCTGAGGTGCGGATGGCTGGGCGCACCATTGGCGAACGCATCAGTGCCGAAGGCGATTTGCCACCTGAGTTCGACGGCTCGGTGGCCGAGAGCTCGAGCGAACGGATCGCCCGCGTAGAAGCTCACTATGCCAATACCTGTATGCAGTTTCGCCGCTAGGTCTCCTCTCCCTCTGGCCGATTGATCTGATGGCTGGGCTGACCGCGCGCGAGGATCGATGTCGCAGCGAGATCGGCGGTGGTGTTGCCGAGCGTGCGGAAGATGTCGGGGATGACTTCAACGGCGATGAGGATGCCGAGCAGATCGACAGGCACGCCGAGCGCAAAGCAGATTGGCGCGATCGAGGCGATGAAGGAGACTTGGCCCGGTAAGCCGACCGACGCGATCGACACGGCATAAGCGACAACAACGGCGCCGGCCATTTCGAGCGGGGTGGGTTCGATGCCGTAGAGGTGGGCGAGGACGAAGACGACGGCGAGGTTCGCCACGGGGCTGGTGAAGCGGAAGATCGCGACTGCGAGCGGCAGCACGACATCGGCGACGTGGGCTGGAATACGCAAACCGCCCAGCGCGGCTTTGAGCATGACCGGCAGCGAGGCGAGCGATGATTGCGTTGATGCGGCGATGGCCCAGACGGGCGTCGCGGCAGCGGTGAAGCGGCCGATCGGTTGGCGGCCGAGCGTGATGGCGATGAGCCAAGCGATCAAAGTTGCGGCCGCGGTCGCGGCGGTGACGATGGCGACGTATTGCGCCAGCGTGCCGGCGGCGCCGAAACCGGCGCGGAGACCGACGCCGATGGAAAGGCCGAAGACGCCGACCGGCCCGGCCAGCAGGATCCAGCCCACCACCACAATCATAGCTTCCGACACGGCGCGGAAGAAGTTGACGATGGCGCCGCGCATATAG
>JAEYPY010000226.1 GCA_023410295.1 Pseudomonadota bacterium
CGGCTACCCGCCGCGCCATGCCTCCACCATGCTCGCCTTCGACGCTGCCGTCGAAGCGCTGGACCAAGCGGGGGCGAAGCCGCGATGAGCCCGATCGTCTATTGGATTTTGGGCATCGGCATAGCGCTCTTTGCGTTCGACCGCGTGGCGTTGTGGGCTGAAAGCCGCGGTTGGATTTATTGGCGGCGCAAGAAGGCGCAGACGGGCGCGATGAGCGCCGTGTTCGCGGAGATGAACGTCATCGCCAATCCCTCCGCGGAGCACGTTATTGTCGCCAAAGAGGGCAAGAAATTCGAAGAGCGGGAGAGTGGCGACGACACGCCGCCCCCGCAAAATGGAACGCCCTGACCGCTGGTCAGGGCGTTCGGACATTCTGCTTACGGCGTTAGACCCTCGGGCTGCGGCGGAAGAGACCGAACAGGAACAGCAACAAGATCGCGCCTAGCGTCGAGACGATCAGGCTGCCCCAGAAGCCGGCAAAGCCGATTCCCATGGCGTTGGCGATGAAGGCGCCCAAAAGCGCGCCAACAATACCGACGATGAGGTTGGTAAGCAGGCCGTGCTTGCGGCCCATCACTTGTTCCGCGATCCACCCGGCAAGAATACCGATGATGATCGCACCAAGAATCGAGACTTCGTTCATAGCGGGCTCCGGGTTGTGTAGCGAGAAACCGCTGGCCCCGCCGAGTCGTTCCCTCGCGGACCCAAGGTCCAGATTTCTTGCCTGGTTTTCAGCCCGACGCGTTGAGCTGCTTGGGGCCCCGATTACGCTAAACAGGGTAAGGAGTGGGGCGTTTGGTCATCTACGACAATCCCAGAGCTTGGCGCGTGCGCATTGCACAGGCCGCAATCTGGATATTTGGCGCGCTGATCGTCTGGCTCGCCTTCTTCTCGAATGGGCGCGTCGAAAGTGAAGGCGAGCAGATTTTCGTCTGGGTGACTGGCGCCCTGGCGGCGCTGATCATGGCATCGACGGAAATCTATCTGCGCGCCTATGTGGTCAAGATGCGCCTCAATGGCGGGCTGCACATTAGGACGCTGAGCTTCTTTGGCGAGCGTAAACTCGTGGTCGATCCCGCCAAAGTCAGCCTGGGGCGCGAGCGTCACGACGTCTGGAACTGGCGCACCATCGTCGATAATTACTGGATCCCGCTCAACGCGCCCAACGAGCTGTTGCCGCTGATCGTCGACACCACCGCGGCGGCGATCAACATGCAGGCGCTGGAGCGCGCGGCCCGGCGACGGAACAACGCAGCGTGACTAGCGCGCGCGGAGAAGGGCTCGCAGTCGCGTGATGATTACGTCGCGGTCGGCGATCGTCCAATAAAGCAAGCCGCCAATACCGCCCGCGGCCGCAAAGCCGGCGTAATCAAGCCAGGTCACCAACATTCGGGAACTCCTCCGCCAGCGGCGCTGATAGCGCGGCGGCGGGAGCGCGCGCTAGCGTCCGCGGCAGCGATTGCAGCGATCGGGCGTGCGCGTTACCACGGCGACACGATGAAAGTTGCAGCCGCCGGAACCGCGAGAGCGACGCCATGACGACATCGCCGCCACTCAAGCACGCCGACGCCAAAGCGCTGCGCAAGGCGGCGCTGGTCTACCCCGACACGGTCGAGGATTTTCCGTGGGGCCATTCGGCGTTCAAGACGCCGAACAAGAAGGCGTTCATGTTTCTGGCTGGCACGGAGGACGGCGGATTTTCATGTTCGCTGAAGCTGCCATATCGCAACGAAGAGGCGCTGCAGCTCAAAGGCGCCGAGCCGACGGGCTACGGCATGGCCAAGTCTGGCTGGGTGACGTTCGTGTTTGGTCCCAAAGCCAATGTCCCGCTGCCCAAGCTGATCGATTATCTCGATGAGAGCTGGCGTGCCATTGCGCCGAAAAAGCTTTCTGCCGGGTTCGCCCCGCCGGCCGCCCCGAAAAAGCGCAAGGCGTCCTGATTTGACTGGCCTTCCGCGTCGGCGGCGCTAGCCTCTGGGCCAGCTAGCCAGGGGGAAAATCATGCTGAGGCTCGTGCTGCTGCTGATCGTCATCGCCGGCGTCGCCGCCTATTTCACGCGGCCTGACGAAGCCGCTCTGCGCCAGGGCGCGGAGGCGGTGCTTTCCGATCCCCAATCCATTGGCGAAGGTTTCGAGAACATGGGCGCGGCGCTGCTGGGAGATCGCACTTACAACAATTACTACGTCGTCTCCCGCTATCGCGTGACGCTCGACAATCAGCCCGTGGTGCAGTGCTGGGGCGCGTTCCAGCAGGTGAAGTGCAGCCGCGTCGAGCAGAGCGCGAGTTAGGAGGCCGCGGCCAGCTGCCGCTCCTTCGTTTCTGCAGCTTTCAGCTTCGCTATGGCTTCGGCGCGCCGCGCGTCCGCTCGCTCGCGCGCGCACTGCACCAGCGCGCTAAAGATGTGGCGGAATGGGGCGCGATAGATCAGAAATTCAGGGTGGAATTGCACGCCGATCCAGAAAGGCTTGGAGGGGTCTTCGATGCCCTGGACGATGCCGTTGGGCTCGCGGGCGCTGACGGTTAGTCCGGCGCCGAGCCGATCGATGGCTTGCTCGTGGATCGCGTTGACGCGCAATCGTGCGCCGCAGCGCGTGACTTCCCACAGCTTGGTCTTGAACCGCAGCCGCACCGGCATGCGATGGAAGAAGCGCCGGATGATATTTTTGGGGCGGTCGGTTTCGAAGCCCGAGAGATCGGCGTGCAGCGTGCCGCCCGCGAGCACATTGAGCATCTGCGCGCCGCGGCAGACGCCGAGCACCGGCAGTTGGTGACGCCGTGCAGCGAGAGCCCAGGAGGCTTCCATATCGCCGCGCGCGAGATCGTAGCGATAACCGGGCTTCGGCTGGCCTTGGTAGCGTTTGGGATAGACGTCCGATCCGCCGCCGAAGATGAGCCCATCGATCGAGCGAGGATCGCGCGGCGCCCGCGCCGTGAGCTCAAGCGGCTCACCGCCGGCCAGCCACACGGCGAGTTTCATTGCCCACACCGCGAGTGTATCGCCGCGTTCCGGGCGGGTGATGCCAATCACGGGCCGTTTGCGCTGTGGCGGCGGCTCAGGTTCGGGTTCGCTTCCGTCTTCAGCGTCGTAGGTGACTTCCGGCGGCAGTTTACCGTGCCGGATCAAGGAGGAAATCACGAACAGCGCGCCGAGCCCGACCAGCGGGTCTTTGGCCGAGCTCAGTTCACTGGGCATATCCTTGAGATCGCGCATCGTCGCGCGAAGTTCGAAAAGCGCATCACCGACATTGAGCGATTTGCCCATCGCCTTGCCGGCGTTTTCGATGGCGGCCAGTACATGGCCGGATTTCACGCGCCGCTTCGCGCGCCGCCACGCTTCCGAGGCCGCGTTGAAGTGCGCGTCCGAGGCGGCGACGTCTTCGATCGCTGCGAGCAGCCAAGCGCCGCTTGTCTTGGTAGTTGCGCCGATCTCAGCTTCTTCCTCCGGCGTCTCGTCGCCGATGGTCTGCTTGTAGAGCAGCCAGGGAAAATCGACGCCGGACGCCATGGAGTGAAAGATGCCGGCCCAAAAGCGCGCGTTCACTTCGATCAGCTTGGGCGTATCTCCCGGCTTGCCGCTCCAGCGGAAGTCGAGCTGCGCGACGCCGTCCCATTTCGTCGCCGCGACCAGCTTCTCGGCTTCGGCGCGAAACGGTTCGGCATCAACCGTCTCGCGCACCGCGCCGGCGCCGGCTTCGCGCGGAAAAGACGTCAGATTGCGATAGGCCATGATGGCCTTGAGTTCACCGGCCTGCGCGAGGACCGCGACGCAATAATCTTCGCCGTCGATGCATTCCTGCAGGAGGGGCGGACACTCGAAACCCAGCGCCGCGGCGTCGCGCTCGGCTTCATCCAGCGTGTTGACGCAGGTGACGCCGCGCCCGCCCGCGCCATCGACTGGCTTCACGATCAGCGGAAATGAGAGCTCTGGCGCGAGCTCACGCAACGCATCGACGCTGTCGGGCCGCCAAGTCTGGGGCACATCGAGGCCGTGTTCACGCGCTAGTTCGGCGAGGCAATGCTTCGGCGTCACCAATTCTATGCTCTTGATCGAAGGCGCGGCGAGTTTGATGGCTGGCTCAAAACGGGCGCGATGACGCGCGATGAGATCAATCTCGCGAAACACCGGCATCAGCACGTATGGCCGCTTGTCGGCGGGCGCATATTCCAGGACGGCGGCTTCGAGGTCCTGCAGGAATTGCTCCGGCTCGGTGTCCCACGGTGCGATGGTGAATGTCTCTTTCACATGCTTGGAGAAGGAGCACACGGTCATGCCGACATCATCGCACGCGATGACCTCCACTCCACGCGCCGCCAGCGAGCGGGCGATGACCAGAGCCATCAAGCTCCGGCCGTAAGTCAGGATGACGCGCCCCGCGCTGCTCGCTTTCATGCGCAGCTAGAATGCGGCGGCGGTGACCTTGTTCCGCGGCCCGGAACACTAGCGCAGGCGCGCGAACGTTGTTATCTAGTCGCCATGGCCAGCTTCGCGCGCACCACCACGACTACTTGCTGAAGCCGGCGGCGCGGGATCGGGCGCGCCGCAGCGGCGGCGTTCGTGTCCCGGTCGGTTCAACTCAAATCGTCATTGCGCCATGTCGCCGAGCATTCCTGCCCGGGGTCTCTTAGGCCTCATCCAGCTTTACAAGTGGACGCTCTCGCCCCTGATCGGGCGCGATTGCCGCTACTTGCCGACCTGCTCGTCCTACGCCGCCGACGCGATCCGTCAGCACGGCGCCTGGGCGGGCGGCTGGATGGCGACGGCGCGGATCTGCCGCTGCCACCCCTGGGGCGGTCACGGCTGGGATCCGGCGCCGGAGCAGGTGCGCCAGAATTCCTGGTGGCGTCCGTGGCGCTATGGCGATTGGCGAGGCGGCTACCGCCCGCCGCCCAACGAGCAAAACGCAAAGCAAGAGCCAGTCTGATGTCCATTTCCCTACAATTTCCCGACGGCGCAGAGCGTAGCTACGACGATGGCGTCACGCCGCTTGCCGTCGCTGAAGGCATTTCCAAATCGCTGGCGAAGAAAGTCGTCGCCGCGAAGATCGACGGCGCGTGGTGGGATTTGATGCGCCCGCTGGAGAAGGGCGGCAAGTTCGAGCTGGTGACGCGCGACAGCCCGGACGGTCTTGAAGTGCTGCGCCACGATGCGGCGCACGTGCTGGCGCAAGCCGTGCAGGAGCTTTTTCCGGGCACGCAAGTCACCTTCGGCCCTGTGACGGAGGATGGCTTCTATTACGATTTTGCGCGCGATGAGCCGTTCTCGACAGACGATTTCGAGAAGATCGAAAAGCGCATGAAGGAGATCGTTGACGCCGATCTGCCGATCATCCGCAAGGTCTGGCAAAAGGAAGACGCGATCGCGCACTTCAAGTCGATCGGTGAAATCTACAAGGCCGAGACGATCGACGAAGTGATCAAGCCGGGCGAGCCGATCACGGTTTACTCGCACGGCGACAAGTGGGGCGATCTCTGCCGAGGTCCGCACCTGCCTTCAACGGGCAAGCTCGGCAAAGCCTTCAAGCTGATGAAGCTGGCGGGCGCCTATTGGCGCGGCGATCAGAACAACGCGCAGCTGCAGCGTATCTACGGCACGGCCTGGGCGGATGACAAACAGCTCGAAGACTATCTGCATCGCCTCGAAGAAGCCGAGAAGCGCGATCACCGCAAACTCGGCCGCCAGATGGACCTCTTCCACATGCAGGAAGAGGGCCGCGGCATGGTGTTTTGGCACGAAAAGGGCCTGACGCTGTGGCGTACGATCGAAGCTTACATGCGCCGCCGCCTCGAAGCGGCCGGCTATGTCGAAGTGCGCACGCCGCAGGTTCTCGACCGCGTGTTCTGGGAGAAGAGCGGTCACTGGCAGAATTATCGCCCGAACATGTTCGTGTGCGAGACGGTGGAAGGCGAAGAGCTGTCGCTGAAGCCGATGAACTGCCCAGGCCACGTGCAGATCTTCAAGTTCGGGCAAAAGAGCTATCGCGACTTGCCGCTGCGCATGGCCGAGTTCGGCGCCTGCCACCGCTACGAACCGTCGGGCTCGCTGCATGGCTTGATGCGCGTGCGCGCGTTCACGCAGGACGATGCGCACATCTTCTGCCGCGAGGATCAGATCGAGGACGAAGTGGCGTCGTTCATCACGCTCGCCAACTCGATCCACCGCGACTTCGATCTTCAATCCGACCACATCACGCTCGGCACGCGCCCCAGCCCACGCGCCGGCTCCGATGAGTTCTGGGACAAAACGGAAGCGCAATTGCTCAACGCTGCGCGCAAGGCGGGGGTTGAACCAGTGATTGCGGAAGGCGACGGCGCTTTCTATGCGCCGAAGCTCGATTTTCAGCTCAAGGACGCCATTGGCCGGGTCTGGACTTGCGGCACGATCCAGAATGATTACGTGCTGCCAGAGCGGCTCGACGCGGAGTACGTCGGCGAAGACGGCCAGAAGCACCGCCCTGTCATGCTGCACCGCGCCATCCTGGGCTCGCTCGAGCGCTTCATCGGGGTTCTGATCGAGAACTACGCCGGCGCGTTTCCGCTCTGGCTCTCGCCGGTGCAGGTCGTGGTCGCCACGATCACGTCGGACGCCGACGCCTACGCGCAGGAGGTTGCCGCCACGATGCGCAAGGCGGGGCTCCGGGTCGATATTGACCTTCGCAACGAGAAGGTCGGCTACAAGGTGCGCGAGCACAGCTTGCAGAAAATCCCGGTCATCGCCGTGGTCGGCAAGAAGGAGGCGGAGAGCCGCTCCGTGGCTCTGCGGCGGCTTGGCAGCCAGGAGCAGAACCTGCTTTCGCTCGACGCCGCCATCCCCACCCTTGTCGCGGAAGCCACGCCGCCCGATCTGAAACGTATGTAATGCACTCAAGCCTTCGCGGAGCGCGCGCGACGCCTAGACGCCGTCAGCGCCCCGCGACAGGATGAGACTCGACCGACGATCGGGCCGGGGCCGGAGAGCCAGGTGGACAAGTTCCCATCACGCGAGCGTGCAACGTCGCAGACGCTGGCGCCGCGCGTTTCGGCCGTCGTCGTCGTGCGCGGCGTGCGTGAGACCCAGTCCCAACCGCTCGATCTGTGTCTACGCAGCGCGCTGGCCGAGCCGTGGATCGACGATCTCGTCATTGTCGATCACGGCGGCAACGATGCGTCAGTTTCCGCCGCGCTGCGTGCGCTGCAGGCTGACCGGCGCGATGTGAAGCTGCTCAGCGCCGCCGTTGATGCAACTGCGGCGAGCGCCGCCAACCTCGGCGCGCAGTACGCGCTCGGCCGCTGGCTTTTGTTTCTGGAGCCGGACGTTGTGTTGCAACGCGGCGCTGTTGCGCGCATGGCTGCGGCGGCCGGCGGGGCGCGCACGCCCTGGATTGTCGGCGGGCGTTTGACCGACACCGAAGGCCGTGAACGGCGTGCGATCCGCGCCGGCGCGCTCAACGCCTGGTCGGCGATCGCGGTGGCTATGGATTGGACGGCGCGCCCTGCGGCGCCCAAGCGCCGCAAGGACGAGGCGCACGAACCACAGCAGCCGGCGCCGGTTGCGGCTGTCTCGGGCGCATTCATGCTGATCCCGCGTAATGATTTTCAGCAACTTGGCGGCTTTGACGAAGCTTTCGCCACCGAAGCGGCAGATCTCGATCTCTGCCTCCGCGCGGCGGACGCCGGCGGCAGCATCCTGTTTCAACCTGAAGCGGCGGGCGTGCAGTTCGCGCGTCCGGACGCCAGCAAGCGCAAGCGCGCGCAGAGTCTAGCGCGCTTTGCCGCCAAGAGCGCTAAGACGCCAGCCCAGCGCGCGTTCGCCGCAGTTGCGGCGCCCGCGCTGGTGACGCTGATCGCGCTCAAGAACCTTATCGCCGGCCGCCCGCCGCAGCGCCGCTAGCGTCCGTCACCGAGCCAACAAAGAGCGCCACCCGCTCGCCGCGCCCCATGGCGAGGCCGCGCACAGCGGGCTCCGCCGGCGTGAAGGCAAGATCGCGCTCGGCGAGCGCGTCGGAAAATTCCTGTAGCGCTCGGCCTTCCACCAGCAGCGCATCGCCTTTATCGGCGCGATCCGCCGCTTCGCGCGCGCCGACCATGCGGATCGAGGTGCGGGTGATGAAGATAAGGCTCGGTTCGTTATAGCCGACGACCCAGAGCCGCCGCTCATCCGTCGGCAATAGGCGCGCGCGCGTCAGCGCCGTGAGCGCTTCGCTGCTGACATTGAGCGCGCGTGCTTCCGGTAGGATGCGGTCGCGTAGGCTGAACGAGAGCGCGAGCGCACAC
>JAEYPY010000257.1 GCA_023410295.1 Pseudomonadota bacterium
ATCCACGCCCACGCGTGCGTAAGCGCCTGAAACCAAAGCGCCGCCGCGCAATCAATCCGACCGGCTATGCGTTGGCGTAAACTGCCGCGCATGACAGACGCAGCCTTCCCGCCCGAAACCGCCCCACGCCAAGCGCCCATCGCGCTCTGGCGTTTCGCGCGTGTCGTGCTGTGCGACCTGCATGGTCTGTTCGGCCCTCCGGAACACATCGCCGCCCGCGGCTGCGTCAAGCGCGCGCTCCATAAGCAGATGCGCCAATGGTTCAGCGCCGCAGAGCACTTCATCCGCCGCCTCCTCTACATCGAAGCCAAGGCGCTCCTGGAAGAGGGCGCGCTGGCGCCGACGCAACCGCGTGCCCGCAAAAGTCCACGCACCCTGCGCCTTGTCACCTGGCATCCCGAGCAACCCGAAGCATGGCGCGTCTCGTTCCGATGTTTTGGCGGCAACGCCGACGCCACCCTTCGACAAGCTCAGGGTTACGCAGTTGGAAAATCGGCGGCCAAGAAACGCGTCAGTCGGAGCCGGTCGAAGGCCGACGCCAGCGCACCAGCCTTCCACGATGCCTGGCCGTTCGCACTGCGCGCCGAAGCCTTGCTGCGCGTGTTCAACGACCCCATTCCCTACGCGCGCCGTCTCGCTCGCCGCTTGCGCCGCGAACCCGATCGCGCGATGCCGGTAACGCCGCGAAAGCTGCAACGCGTCATCGGCGGCGCCGAATACTGGGAAGAAACCGAAGCGCTCTGCGCTGCCGCCGCGCCGCTGCCGCGCCCCGCAGATTCCAGCTAAGCGGCCCATCAGACGCAACGCTTCTCGCCGGCTTACGCCGGTCAAAACGCCTGCGCGCAATCCAGCCTTGCCAAGCCCTATCCGCCGCCCACTATTCCACCATGCCTCACCCCCAGCTCTGGCCTGCGATCATCGGCGCCGCACTCGGCCTTGCGCTGATCGCCTGGGCCAGCATCTGGCTGGCGCAGAACTGGGCCGGCATGAGCGCGCGCAAGCGCTGGGCCATCTTCATCGCCCTCGGCCTTTTTGAAGCCGCCTATTGGGTCAACATCTACGCCTGGTTCGTCGAACCGCGCCGTCTCGTCGTGCGCGAGATCGAGATCGTCAGCGAAGATTGGCGCGGCGCGCCGATGACGATCGCCGCCCTCAGCGACACCCATGTCGGCGGCCCGCATGTAAACTCAGCGCGCATGCTGCGCATCGTGCGGCGCGTCAACAATCTGCGGCCCGATCTCGTCCTGCTGCTGGGCGATTACGTCAACGGCCATGCGCCCGAAGATGAGCGGACGCCGGAAGAAAATCAGGACATCATCGGCGGCATCGGCACCTTCGCGGCTCTCAACGCGCGCTATGGCGTCGTCGCCGTGATCGGCAATCACGATGTCTGGTACGGCCGCCAAACAATAACCACGGCGCTGCAAGAGGCCGGCGCCGCCGTTCTATGGGACCGCAATATCGTCATTCGCCGCAGCGGCGGCGCATTGGCGATTGTGGGTTTGCAGGATGACGTCACCGGCCGCTCGGATTTCGACGCCGCGCTCGACGGCGCGCCGGCCGATGTCGATACGATTGCGATCTCGCACTCGCCCGATCCCTTTGCCCGCGTCCCGCAAGGAATTTCGCTCATGCTGGCCGCGCACGGCCATTGCGGGCAGGTGACGATCCCGCTCATCGGCCGCCCGATTCTGCCGCTCCGCCACAAGCGCTATGCCTGCGGCCTGATCGAAGAGAGCGGCAGCCAGATGTATGTCACCGGCGGCATCGGCACGAGCATCCTGCCGGTGCGCTTCTTGAATCCGCCGGAGATCGTTTTGGTGCGGATCCGCACCGGGCGCAGCGAACGCTCGCCAATACCGATAGAATGAGACTAAGCCTCCGCGCTTCGCCACCCAAAAAGCGACAACGCACTCCGCTTCGGCTTCGACGGTTTCGGCGCAATTTTCCGCGCCTCAAGCCATTGCAGCGTGAGCCCCGCCACATCCTTCGCTTCAGGTTCGCCGACAAGCCAATGGCTCATCTCCGGAAACTCATGAAAGTGCGCCTGCCCATTCGGAAACCGCGCAATGATGCGCCGAACCGTCGAAGACGAGTTCACGCGATCCCTGCCGCCGGCAAGCCCCAACACCGGCGCAGCGATGCGATAAACCGGCGCCTGGCTCGACATCGAATGGTCGCTCCACCACTGCACCGCTTCACGGATCGCGCGTCCGCTTTCCGGCACGAAGCGCGCAAACGCGTGGCGCGCCTCTTCGCGCGGCAAACGATCGAGCGTGGTCGAACGCGCCACGCGATAGTCCGGCGGAATCGGCCGACGCCAATAATCGCCGAGCAAAGAAAGTCCGAATTGCGCGCCATGCTCATCGAGCGTCGTCGGCGGCACGCCCCACGGCGCGGACGGCGCCAGCAACACGAGCCCGGCAACGGGTACGCGCGCAGCAGCAAGTTGCGCCACCAGCCCACCCAGCGAGTGACCGACCAGCACCGGCGGTGCACGCAAGTCGCGCAGATAATGCGCGATCGAAGCGGCGTAATCCTTCAATCCCGAAAGCGCGAGCTGTTCGAGATCGGCGCCGCGCTCGTGATGCGGAAGATTGGGCGCGTGCGTTTCAAAGCCCGCGGCTTCGAACGGCTCGCGAAAGGCATCGAAGGCCCAGCCGCCGCAGAACGCGCCATGCACGAACACGACAGGCGTCACGATGGAGCCCGCCTTCATGCCTGATCTAATTCCGCAGCGATCACTTCGCAGTCCCCGCGCTGTATTTGCCGAACCGGCGCACGACCTCTTCGTAAGTCGCCCGCTTGAACGGGATCACCAGTTCCGGCGCCGTTTCCAGCGGCGCCCAGCGCCAATCTACAAACTCAGGGGTATGCGTATCGAGTCTTATATCAGCGTCACGTCCCTTGAAGCGGAACGCAAACCACTTCTGCTTTTGCCCTACGTAACGCCCGCGCGGGCGCATCTTGGTACGCACGTCGAGCGGGAATTCGTAGAACAGCCAGTCGGCTGTTTCTTCGAGCAGATCGACGTGCTCTGCCCTTACGCCAACCTCTTCTTCAAGTTCGCGGTAAGCGGCCTCCACGGCGCTTTCGCCGCGATCCATGCCCCCTTGCGGCATCTGCCACTGATAGGGGCCTTCCGCGCCGAAGCGCTTGCCGAGAAAAACCGGGCCATCGCGGTGGAAGAGCGCGAGGCCGACATTGGGGCGGTAGCGTTTTGGGTCTTTGATCTCTGTCATCGGCGCGCGGCGCGTGCGTTGAGCACGGCCGAGGCTGGCGCCAATTGATAACCGCGCGTGCCGATATCATTGGCCCAACGGCCGACCTGCTCGATCGTCACCGGATACGCGAAACCGGCGCCGATTGCGCTGTGGTTCTGCAGTGCGAGCGCCTCAAGATTGAGCAGCTGGTCATCGATCGCATCGGCCTCGCGGCGCACATCGATGATCCGGTCCGCCGCCAGAATCGGCAGCCCGGCGCGCTGCGCTTCAAGGCTGAGCGCCGTGCGCTGGCCAATGCCGGAAGAAATGAACACCAGCCCACGCCGCCGCAGTGCCTGCACCACCGGTGCGGAAGCCTGCGCTGACGTCGCAAAGCGCGCGCCTTGATAATTCGTCACGCCGAAATAGCCCGCGCCGCGCGAGAGCAATTGTTCGAGCCGATTGACGTTCTGCTGCGCGGATGCGGAAGCCAGCAACGTTTGCGGGCCGGTGTCGTCGGCCTCGGGATCGAAAGGCTCCATCGGCAGTTCGAGCAGCACTTCGTGGCCGCGCGCGCGGGCGCGATCGATCCAGGTCTGCAGATCGCTCGCATACGGCACGAACGAGAGGGTGATCTCCGGCGGCAGCTCGTCGATCGCCTGCGTCGTCGCCCGCGCATTGAAGCCGAGCCCGCCGACAATCACCGCAACGAGCGGGCGATCGCCTGCGGGCGTGAACGGACGCGCATAGACTTGCGCCGGCGTGCGCCCATTGGCGGCGATGATCGGCAGCGGTCCGTTCGGCCCTTGCTCGGTCATGCCCGCAAGAGGCGCGCGCGGCAGCGGCGAAATAGCGGGGCGGCCAGGCCGCCCGGCTTCCGGCGTTTCGACCACGGCGACACGCAACTGCCCATCGGCGCCGATCTCGCCGACTTCAGCGCCGGTGTACGGGAGCTCGTCGAGCCCCATGATGTCCATGCCAGCCGCTTCTTCGGCAGCATCGGAGAACGAAACGCGCGGCGCGTCGGCAGCGGAGACGGCCGAAGGCTGCAGCTCGACCACGCGGCGCGGGCCAGCCGCACTGGGATCGCCGAAGAACTGGATCGTCACAAACGCGCCCAGCGCCAGCACGCCGGCGGCGGCCAGAGCGGCGAGCTTGTGATTGATCTGCGGCAAACGCCGCCGCGCCGGGCGCGGCGGCGTGGATGGCCTCTGCGGCGATCGTTGCGCGCTCACTCGGGGGCGAATCATCGACGCGAAGAGTCGCTGAATTCGCCTGCTGCGTCACTACACCAAAGTGCGGCGTTTACCTTGGTAGATCAGCGGTTAATGCGCTCAGCCGGCGCGGGCGCGAAGCCGTTCGGCGACGATGCCTTGGCGCAGGAAGTCCATGGCGCGCGACAATTGATAGTCCTCGCCGTCGGTCCAATCTTCCGGCGGCTGGTCTTCCGGCATGTGCGCGGCCCGGCGTTGCGCGCCCGAATCGTTGTCGAGGGCGTTCGGCAGGTCCGCTTCGGAGAGGCGCATGCGCTGCATGCGGGCGATGTCTTCGGCGCTGACGCGGCGAGCGGCGACTTCCATGTCAGGCGTGATGCCCGCGCCTTGGATCGAACGGCCCGCCGGGGTGTAGTAGCGCGCGGTGGTGAGACGCAGCGCGCCGTCGCGGCCGCCCTGCAGCGGGATCACGGTCTGCACCGAGCCCTTGCCGAACGAGTCGGTGCCGACGATCAGCGCGCGATTGCGGTCCTGCAGCGCGCCGGCGACAATTTCCGCAGCCGAGGCCGAGGCGCCGTTGATCAGCACCACGATCTGCACGCCGGCGAGATCGTCGCCGCGACGGGCGTTGTAGCGCTGCACGTCTTCGGCTTGGCGACCGCGCGTGGAAACCACTTCGCCGCCGTCGAGGAAGGCGTCCGAAACTTCGATGGCTTGATCGAGCAGACCGCCCGGGTTGTTGCGCAGATCGAGCACGACGCCGCGCAGATTGCCGCCGGCTTCGCGCTTCACTTGGCGAATGGCGTCCTGCAGCATCGAGCTGGTGCGCTCGTTGAATGTGGAAACGCGGATGATGCCGATGTCGCCGCCTTCGACGCGCGCGGTCACGGCGCGAACGTTGATGATTTCGCGCGTCAGCGTCACGTCGAACGGTTCGGTGTTTTCACGCGCCACCGTCACGGTGATTTGCGTGCCGGCTTGGCCGCGCATCTGGCGCACGGCTTCGTTCAGCGTGAGGCCAACGATGCTCTGGCCATTGATGGCGGTCAGGAAGTCGGCGGGCTGGATGGCGGGGCGGGCGGGCGGGGTT
>JAEYPY010000261.1 GCA_023410295.1 Pseudomonadota bacterium
CTCTTGGGCCTTGCGCGCGCCCCGCGTCGTCTCATCGCCGTCAACCTCAACATTGCCGCTCGACCAGATGCGGTGAAACATCTGATAGAGCCCGGCGCGGGGGTCGAGCTGACGCGGAAATTCATCCGGTTTGGCGACGATTGCCTCTAAGGTCGCCGCCACAAATGCGTCACCGCTGGCCTGGGCTCCGGTCAAAGCGCGCGCATAGCGACGTAGCAAAGGCAGATGGGGTGCGATTTCCCGTGCCAGAGACATATATGACCCTTTGTTTTGATTTGCTTTTTGCGGCTCGTTCGCCTGCATGCTCATTGTATTCTCCCATCCCGGCGAGCCAAGGGAAACGTTAGAACGTGAAAAAAGTTCCGAAGTTCCGGAACAGCCTGTGGCCCGAGGCGTTCTGGTGCTGCGGACGACTGGAACGCTGAACCCAGACGTAGAAGCGGGGGGATGATCGGCAAGATGCGGCGGAAAGATGAGATGGAGACTGTGGTGACAAAAAAGGCTCCCCATGACGGGAGCACGCAACGGCCCAGGCGGGCTCATGCGAACAACCACAAGGCGTTGATCACGCGCAATCTGCGGCTCGCGTTTGGCGAAGTCGCCAGCGAGCCTGTGCCTGATCGCTTCTTGGAGCTGCTAAATCGTCTCGATACGGCGGAGGAGAAGAAGCAATGAGCGCGCCTACCGCTTTCAAGGCTGAGCTCATCGAGCTCCTGCCCAGTTTGCGTGCGTTCGCGCGTTCACTGGCGCACAACCCGGCGCAAGCCGACGATCTCGTGCAGGACACGCTGGTCAAAGCGTTGGCCAATGTCGAGCGCTTTGAACCCGGCACGAACCTGCGCGCATGGCTCTTCACCATTCTGCGCAACCATTATTACTCGCAGCTGCGCAAGTCGAAGCGTGAGATTGAAGATGCGGACGGCAAGTTCGCCGCGCGTCTTTCGTCGCGTCCCGAGCAGGACGGGACGGTCGATCTCGAAGACTTCAAGGTGGCCTTCGCCCAACTGGCGCCGGATCACCGCGAAGTGCTGACGCTCGTCGGCGCCTCGGGCTGTTCCTACGAGGAAGCCGCGCAAATCTGCGGCTGCGCGGTCGGCACGATCAAGAGCCGGGTCAACCGTGCACGCAAGAAGCTCTCGGATATGCTGGGGCTTGACGAAGACGGCGCGCCACTGTCTGGAGAAGGCAGGCTGATCGAGGATAGCGCCCGCGTGTGAAAATCGGCGGAGACAGGCCATTCAGTTTTTGGCCCCGCGCATTGTCCTTACGGTCAATGCGCGGGCGCATGGCGTTGTTGCTCGGCTTGGCAATGCTGCCGGCCGGCGCCATCGCCATGCAGGTTGGCCTAAACGCCGTCGATGCGCGCCAGGCCGCCTTTGAAGAAGCGCTTGGCCGCCGCGCGCTGCAATCTATCTCCGCCGAAGCCGGCACGATCGACCAGTTGCGTGAAATGCTGCGGGTGCTGGCCTCGAGCCCGGAGCTGCGCAACGTCGGTATCGGCAATTGCCGGGAATGGCTGAGCGGCGTCGTAGAGCGCTATCCCAACATCGCTTCGATCGTTGTCACCGACGATGAAGGCCGTGTCCGCTGCAGCGTGCCGACCGTCACCCCCGGCGCGCAAACCTCCGGCCCCGAGTTGCGTGAGAAAGCGCGCACGCGCGGCGCCTTCGCCATCGGCTATGTCGAGCGCAGCATCCTTCTAAGCCGGCCCGTACTCAGCGCCATGGAGCCAGTGCGCGACGCTGCCGACCGCCGCATCGGCTTCGTCGGCGCCGCCATCGATATCGATGATCTGCGCGCTGTACTCGACCGCGGCCGCGCGCTTGACCGCGCCCGCGCCGCCATTGTCGATGCTGACGGGCGCATCATCGCCCAATCCAGCGCCGGCGATCACGCCGACGTTGGCCTGCCGTCAGTTGATCAGATTCGGCAGATGATCGGGCCGGATCCGGCTTTCATCGAACTGCGCAACGGCAACGCGGTCGTCGTGCCGTTGCATGCGCCTGATCTCTATGCCGTCATGGCGTGGGCCCCCGATCAACCCGCGTGGCGGCGCGCGCTAGACGTCGGCGCGTCCGTCGCCGCCCCTTTGCTGATCTGGCTGCTCGCCATCGGCGCGGGCTGGTTTGCGATCGAGATTTTCGTCGCCCGGCCGCTATCCGCGCTCGAAGGCGCGGCGCGCAGTTACGCTCGCGGCGAGGACGTCGGCGAGATCGCCGCGCTGGCCAACGCGCCGGAGGAAATCCGCACCCTCCGCCGCACGTTGCAGGCGATGGCCAAGACCCTGCGCGGTCGCGAGCAGCGCCTGATCGAAGCGCTGCGCGAGGAGCGGGCGCTGCTGCGCGAAGTTCACCATCGCGTGAAGAACAACCTGCAGATGGTCGCAAGCCTGCTCAACATTCAGGCGCGCTCGGCCAAGGACGAGTCCGAAGCCTGGGGCCTCGCCCGCGCGCATGACCGCGTGCAGCTGATGGCGCTCGTGCACCAGCGCATCTATTCCTCCGGCGAACTGCGCAGCCTTCGGCTCGACGATCTCGCCGCTGAGATCGCGCGCCAGCTGGTGCAATCGCGTGGCCATCTCGCCAAGGACATCCAGCTCAAGCTCGACGTGCACGAGGCCCGCGTGGAGGTCGACCGCGCGGTGCCGGCGGCGTTCCTGATGGGCGAGGGCATCTCCGCCGCGCTCGACGTGCTCGGCGGCGGCCACGGCGAACTCTTGTGCTGCGTGCAGCAGGATGCTGACGGCGAAATCCGCTTTGCCATTGAGGCGACAGGCGAAGCCTCCGGCGCACCCAATCCGAGCAGCCGCCTGATCGACGCCTTCGCCCGCCAGCTCGGCGCCAATGTAGGACGCGACCTAACGCAGCCGTTCGCGCTCTGGCTCTGCGTGCCACCCGCGCCGCTGGAAGAATAAGCCGAAAATTAGCGCTTTAGATCACGCCCTTGCGAGGCGCTGCCCAGGAACAGCGCTATTGAACCTCGCGTTCTCTCGTTTGAACATGATGAAACGGAGACAATAGAGCCATGCTTGGCTGGGCGCTTATCTTCGCCGTGCTGGCGATCATAGCCGGCTTTTTCGGCTTCTACGGCTTGGCCGGCCTCGCCGCTGGTATCGCCAAAATTCTCTTCCTGATCTTTCTGGCGCTGCTCGTCATCACCTTTGCCATGCGCGCCATCCGCGGGAGGTCAGTGCTTTAGCGCTTTACCGTACTCCAAGTGCGGGCGCTTTCGCGGCGTCGCCTCGGGGCGGCGCCGCACTAGATTAAGCTCCTCGACGGAGGAGATTTCATGTTCAAGCTGACCGATCTGCCGTTCACCCACGATGCGCTCGAACCCGCGATGTCGCGCACCACGCTCGAAACCCACCACGGCAAGCACCACGCCGGCTACGTCACCAAGACCAATGCCGCGCTGAAGGAAAAGCCGAACGCGCCCGCCACGCTGGAAGAAGTCGTCGCACTAGCCTACCGCGAGAAAGATCAGAAGCTCTTCAACAATGCCGCGCAGGCCTGGAATCACGGCTTCTTTTGGCAAAGCCTCACGCCGCAAAACCAAGGCGAACCGCAAGGCGCGCTGAAGGACGCCATCGCCAAAGCCTTCGGCGATCTCGCCAATTTCCGCCAGGAAGCGAAAGCCAAAGGCGAGGGCCATTTCGCCTCCGGCTGGCTCTGGCTCGTTTCAGATCGCGCCGGCGCCGTGCAACTGATCGACCTTCACGACGCTGACACGCCGCTCGTGCGCGATGGCGTCACCGCGCTCAGCGTCTGCGATCTGTGGGAGCACGCGTATTACCTGGATTACAAGAATGAGCGCGGCCGCTTCCTCGAAGCCTATCTCAATTCGCTGATTAACTGGCGTTTCGCCGAAGCCCAGTACGAGAGCGCACGAAAAGGTGAGCGGGGATGGACTTACCCCACTTGACCTGATCGGAACCGGCGATCCCAGCGCACGTTTTCATTCCAACCGCATTCCACGGAGGACGCAAAATGCTGAGTTGGGCTCTGATTTTCTTCGTCGTCGCTATTATTGCGGCGGTGTTTGGCTTTGGCGGCATTGCGTCCGCGTCGGCCGGCATCGCGCAAATCCTGTTCTTCATCTTCCTCGTTCTGTTCGTCGTGTCCCTGATCATGGGCATGGCGCGAAGGGGCTAACGGGTCGCACGCGCTAGCCACGGCGTGGCATTTACTGGGTTCCGATTTGGAGCGATAAAAGCGCCAAATTCCGAACCCAGGAGGCCAACGCCGATGCGCGCGATCCAGAATTACATCAACGGCAAAAGCGCGTCCGCCTCCGGCGGGCGCGCTGGCCGCGTATTCAATCCCAACACCGGCGCGCAGCAGGCCGAAGTCGCGTTTTCATCCGCGCGCGATATCGACGCGGCGGTGCAAGCCGCGCTCGCCGCGCAGCCCGGCTGGGCCGCCACCAACCCGCAGCGCCGCGCGCGCGTCATGTTCAACTTCAAGGCGCTCGTCGAAAAGAACATGGACGAGTTGGCGCATCTGCTCTCGTCCGAGCACGGCAAAGTCATCGCCGATGCGCGCGGCGACGTGCAGCGCGGCCTTGAAGTGATCGAGTTCGCCTGCGGCATCCCGCACGCGATGAAGGGTGAGTACACCGAAGGCGCCGGCCCGGGCATCGACGTCTACTCCATGCGCCAACCCCTCGGCGTGGTCGCCGGCATCACGCCGTTCAACTTCCCAGCCATGATCCCGATGTGGATGTTCGGCGTCGCCATCGCCGTCGGCAACACCTTCATCTTAAAGCCGAGCGAGCGCGATCCGTCCGTGCCCGTGCGCCTTGCCGAACTCTTCCTCGAAGCCGGCGGCCCGCCCGGCGTCCTCAACGTCGTCCATGGCGACAAGGAAGCCGTCGACGCCATCATCGCCAATCCCGAGATCAAGGCGATCAGCTTCGTCGGCTCGTCCGACATTGCCCACTACATCTACAGCCACGGCACCGCGAACGGTAAGCGCGTGCAAGCCATGGGCGGCGCCAAGAATCACGGCATTGTCATGCCCGACGCCGACATGGATCAGACGGTGAAGGATCTCGTCGGCGCCGCGTTCGGTTCCGCCGGCGAACGCTGCATGGCGCTCCCGGTCGTCGTCCCCGTCGGCAAGCAAACCGCCGACGAACTGCGCGAACGTCTGCTGCCGGAAATGGAGAAGCTGAAGGTCGGCATCTCCACCGATGCCGACGCGCAATATGGCCCCGTCGTCACCGCCCAGCACAAGCAGCGCATCGAGGATTACATCGCGCTCGGTGTGAAAGAAGGCGGCGAACTCGTGCGCGACGGCCGCGGCTTCAAGCTGCAAGGCTATGAAGAAGGCTACTTCCTTGGCCCGACGCTGTTCGACCAGGTGAAGACCGACATGCGCACCTATCAGGAAGAAATCTTCGGCCCGGTGCTGCAGATCGTCCGCGCCGAAACCTTCGAAGAAGCGCTCGCGCTGCCGAGCCAGCATCAGTACGGCAACGGCGTCGCGATCTTCACTCGCAACGGCCGCGCCGCGCGCGAGTTCGCCGCGCGCGTCAATGTCGGCATGGTCGGCATCAACGTGCCGATCCCGGTCCCCGTCGCCTATCACACCTTCGGCGGCTGGAAGCGCAGCGCCTTCGGCGACACCAACGTCCACGGCCTCGAAGGCGTGAAGTTCTACACCAAGGTGAAGACCGTGACGGCGCGTTGGCCGGAAGGCATGACGGACGACTCAAGCTTCGTCATTCCGACGATGCGGTGATGCAAGGGCTGGAGCAGCGACTTCCTGAGGACGTGCTGAGTCGCGCGAGCCTCCGCGGAAGTGAGTATGCTTGGCACCCAGATCACTTATCGGACATTGTGGCGGCGGCGCAAACCGTGGGATTGGCTACCTGTGCCGGTACGTTTCAGTATCGAATTCCAATTGGCACGTGCGAACTGTACTGGATTGATTTCGACAATTACGATCGGATCGATCGAGTCGCGCCCTGGGATGAGATTGTCAGGCTCACAGGCGGATGGGCGCTGGAAGCTATCGAAACACTTCGTTCGACCTTCGACTTTGAAGCCGAGGGCGTTCGGGCATTTAAAGACGTTATGGCTCTCAGAGACGCGGGCACTGACGTTAGCCAGTACGAGTGCTTCGTTCTGTACTTCGAAACGGCAGAGAGCCTGCGAACTCTGGATAATCAGTTTTCAAGACGGAAATGACCGACATCCTAACCACCGCCGCCAATAGGCTCGCGCACACGTTGAACCGCCCGCAAGCACTGCATGCGCTCAACACGCACATGTGCGCGAACAGTGAACCTTCCCCGCGAGGGGAGAGGGGGCAGCGCCGTATCCTGATGATTTGAGCACTCGATCGCGCGCCACATGACTGAGGCAATCCTTGAGCGAGAAGGGCGGACGTGGTTTCGCCGCGCGCTCTCCGAAGTCGAACTGAGAACACTCGGCGCCGCCTGCGATATAGGCGACGCGCCCGGTCAGCGATTGCAGCTTGAGCCGCCCGAAAAACTGAATGCACTCGCGAGCAAGCTAATGCCCGGCGCGCGTCCCGTCCGGGTGGTCGCCTTCAACAAGACTGAAGCCAACAACTGGACGCTGCCCTGGCACCAAGATCGCGTCGTCGCCCTTCGCCAGCGCGTCGATACGCCAAGCTTCACCAACTGGACCAACAAAGCCGGCATTTGGCACGCCGAGCCGCCGATCGAATTGCTGGAGGGTATGCTGTTCGCCCGAATCCATCTCGATCCTGCGGACGCCGAGAACGGCTGCCTCCAGCTCGCGCTCGGCACCCATGCGCGAGGCAAGATCGCGGCCGCAGAGGCAGAAGGCATCGCCAACGCCGCGCCGATCGAAAACTGCATCGCCGAGCGGGGCGACGTGCTCTTCGCCAAGGCGCTCATCTTGCATCGCTCGGCGCCATCCCGCACCAGCGCCGGCCGCCACGCCATCCGCATCGACTATTGCGCCGATGATCTCCCATCCCCCCTCGAATGGGCCGCTGATCCCCGCGCTGTCCCAGTGAAAACAAAGCCATGAACATCCTCGTTCTCATCTTCATCACCGGCATCGTCCTGAGCGCGATTGCGGCGCCGGTGGTGTTCGCGCTGCGCCGCCGCGCGCGCATGGCCGCCGCGCTTGCCGCTACCATCGGCTTCGGGGCCCAAGCGCTTTTCCTCGGCTACATTCAATCGGCGACGCTTTCGCCTGAGCAGGGCGCGCTCGCGCTCCTCGCCGGCATTCCCGGCATCGCCATCGCCACCTGCGCGCTCTCGCTACTCGTCATCAAGCGCCTCACCAGCCGTGCCGTAGCACCTTCCGAGCCAGTGGCTTGATCGCGCGCGGGCCGGCGGTAGAGTTGGAGCGGGGAGAGGCGGCGCACGCCGCCGAGTGAGCGCGATGCCAAGCTGGTTAGACGCCACCTATGCAGCCGCGACAATGCTGGTGTGGATGGTCGCCGCGATTATCGGTGCGCTCGCGCTCGTCATCGCCGTCGCCGCGCCGATCGTGCTGCCTCTCGCCAAGCGCCGCCCCCGCGCCGCGCTCCTGCATGCCATCATACTCGTATCCACGCCGTTCATGGCCTACTTTCCGCTTGCCTTCCTGCTCGTGCTTATCTCCGGCGATCCGATGACGTCCATGCTGGCGCTCATGGCGGCGATGCTCGCGCTTTGCGCTGCATGGTTCTTCATCATAAAACGCTCTCACGACATGGCGCCTGTCGGCTGGGTCTGGATCAAGCGCATCCGCTTGCCGGGGTAAATTGAGGATGCTCGCCAGCTTGCTCGCCGTCCTGCCCTGGCTCACTGCGGCCATGCCTGCGGCCTACGCTCTCGTCATGCGTCGGCCGCGCATGGCGATTTGGCTCCTCGTTGCCGGCGTCCTGGCGGTTGAAGTGCCAACGCGCTTGTTGCTGAGCGACGCCGAACAAGCGGCTGTTGGCGCGGATGTGCCGGGAGTGGTTGCACTGGCCGCCGCGCCATGGCTGTTCGCATTGGCGTACGCCGCTCTCGGAACGATCGTCGCCGCATTCGCGGGCGCCCGCGGCACGCGCGAGCCGTCGGCTTGAGCGCCCCTCCGTCTCGGCGCTAAAACGAGGGCATGTCGTCCGAAGTCCTCACCGCCGCCTCGAGCGGCCTTGCCCGCGTCACGCTAAACCGCCCGCAAGCGCTGCACGCGCTCAACACCGCCATGTGCGCAGCGATGATCGAGGCGCTGGTGGCCTGGCGCGACGATCCCAGCATCAACGCCGTTCTGCTAGATCACGCCCCCGGCACACGCGGCTTCTGCGCCGGCGGCGACATTCGCATGCTGGCCGAGAGCGGGGCAGGCGATGGCAAAGAAGCGCGTGAGTTCTTCTTCACCGAGTATCGCCTCAATCATCTCCTCTTCCATTATCCGAAACCGATCGTCGCGCTGATCGACGGGGTCACAATGGGCGGCGGCGTTGGCATCTCGATGCCGGCGCGCTTCCGCATCGCCACCGAGAACACGACCTACGCCATGCCGGAAACAGGCATCGGCTTGTTTCCCGATGTCGGCGGCGGCTGGTATCTGCCGCGCAAGCCCGGCCAGATCGGCATGTGGCTGGCGCTCACCGGCGCGCGTCTCAAAGCCGCCGACTGCCTCATCGCCGGCATCGCCACGCACTACATGCCAACCGAAATCCTCGACGCCGCGCGCGCGCAAATCGCCGGCGCCGCGCAAACCCACGCCGCCGAACGCGCGCTCGAAAGCGGCCTCGAGGCCTTGAGCGAGTCCGCCGGCCGCCCGAAAGAACTGACGGCAGAAAACATCGAGCGCATCAACCGCATCTTCGCGCTTGACAGCGTCGAACAGATCTTCGCTGCGCTCGAAAGCGATCCAAGCGAGTGGGCCAAAGCGCAGCTCGCGACGCTCCGCACCAAATCGCCGCAAACGCTGAAGGTCACGTTCCGCCAGCTGCGCGAAGGCGTCAGCGCCATCAGCTTCGCCGACGAAATGGCGCGTGAATATCGCATCGCTTGCCGCGTGTCCGCCCGCCACGATTTCCAGGAAGGCGTCCGCGCCGTCGTCATCGACAAGGACAACAAACCGGCCTGGAACCCGGCTTCGCTCGACGCCGTCAGCGACGCGCTCATCGATGAAATCTTCGCCCCGCTCTCAGCGGGTGAGGAGTGGACGCCGCTTTAGCCGCTTCCCGGCTGCACGCGGCGTCCGGGAAGCGGGGAATGCTTGCCCCACCGCGCTCCAGCGCTAAGACACACCCCAACAAAGGAGCACTCCCCATGCGCATCGCCTTCATCGGACTCGGCAACATGGGCTCGGGCATGGCGGCGAACCAGGCCAAGGCCGGCCGCGAGGTCGTCGCCTTCGATCTTTCCGCCGACGCCATGAAGCGCGCGCAAGAGCAGGGCATGACGCCCGCCGCCAGCGCCGCCGACGCGGTGAAGGACGCCAACGTCGTCATCACCATGCTCCCGGCCGGCGAGCACGTGCGCACCGTCTATGCCGACGCGATCCTCCTCAACGCGCCCAAAGACGCGATCCTGATCGATTGCTCGACCATCGACGTCGACAGCGCCCGCACCGTCGCGCGCGACGCCTCCATGCAAGGCTTCCGCGCCGCCGACGCGCCGGTCTCCGGCGGCACCGCGGCCGCGAGCGGCGGCACGCTCACCTTCATGGTCGGCTGCCGCGAGCAGGATTTCGCCGAGATCGAAGAGGCGTTGAAGCCGATGTCGAAAGCCACCATCCGCGCCGGCGATAGCGGCGCAGGGCAGGCGGCCAAGATCTGCAACAACATGCTGCTCGGCATTTCCATGATCGCCGTCAGCGAAGCTTTCGTGCTGGCGGAATCGCTCGGGCTTGAGCCGCAGAAATTTTACGACATCGCCAGCAAGGCCAGCGGCCAATGCTGGTCGCTCACCTCCTACTGCCCCTGGCCCGGCCCCGTGTCCGCCGCGCCGTCGAACCGCGATTACGAAGGCGGCTTCGCCGCCGCCATGATGCTGAAGGACCTCCGCCTCGCGCAGCAAGCCGCCGACACCACCGGCGCGCCCACCCCGCTCGGCGGCGGCGCCAATGCGCTCTACGAAGAGCTGGTGGAGCGCGGCCACGGCGGCAAGGACTTCAGCTTCATCCTGCAAATGCTGCGCGGGCAAACTTGATCGCTATTCCCCCAACACCCGCTCGATCGCCGCCAGCACTTCGCGCGGGCTGACGGGCTTCACCAACACCGCATCCGCGCCAGCGGCGCGCGCCTCGTCCGCAAAGCCCGCGTCGTCGCGCCCGCTGATCATGATCGCCCGCGCCCGCGAACTAGCGGCCCGTGCTGCACGCAGAAACGAGAGTCCATCCATCTCCGGCATGGTCTGATCGCAGAGCACCAGATCCGCATCCCGCGCCGCTAGCAGCGCCAGCGCCGCCGCACCGCTCGCCGCATCGCGCACTGCGCCAACGCCCGCGCGCTCCAGCATCTTGCGCAGCATCGCGCGCATGCCCTCGTGATCGTCCACGATCAGCACGTCGAGGTCTTGCGCCGCCATCGCCGCTTGATGCGCGCGCGCCCAATAAAAGCAAAGGGGCAAAAGCAAACGGCCGGGGGGTTAGGGGCGGCCGCGGGGGGCGGTGGGGTT
>JAEYPY010000269.1 GCA_023410295.1 Pseudomonadota bacterium
TACGGCAGCGGCGTTCGCGCTGAGCGCGCCCGCCCTGGCGCAGCAATCGCATCACCGCGGCGCACCCAGCCAGCAGACGGCGCCCGCGCCGCCAACGCCTACCCCGCAGCAGCCGGACGCACAGCAGCATGACGGCATGCAGCATCACGAGGGCATGCAGCATCCCGAAGGCATGCAGCACGACGAAGGCACGCAACACGACGAGGGCATGCAACACCCTGAAGGGATGCAGCACCACGAAGGCATGCAACACCACGAGGGGATGCAACATCACGAAGGCATGCCGTCGGAGCGCCATGAAATGGGCGCCCATGACATGTCCTCGATGACGGGTGCGCTCGGCCCCTACCCGATGGGCCGCGACGCGTCGGGCACGGCATGGCAGCCTGACGTTTCATCGCATGGCGGCCTGCACGCGCAGCATGGGCGCTGGTCGCTGATGGGCCACGTGCTGCTGAACGGAGTTTATTCCTGGCAGGATGGGCCGCGCGGCGACGAAAAGGGTTTCGTGTCAGGCATGGTGATGGGCGCGGCGCGGCGCGACTTCGCCAATGGCGACACGCTCAATTTGCGGGCGATGCTGGCGCCCGATCCGTTCATGGGCGCGAACGGCTATCCGCTGCTGTTTGCGGCGGGCGAGACGGCGAATGGCGTTGATCCCCTGGTAGACCGCCAGCATCCGCACGATCTCCTCATGGAACTCTCCGCTTCCTACGCGCACCGGCTGGGGCCGGATTCTTCCGTGTTCGTCTATGGCGGTTTGCCGGGCGAGCCGGCGTTTGGACCACCCGCCTTCATGCACCGGCTCGCAGCGATGGATTCGCCCGAAGCGCCGATCACGCACCATTGGTTCGACTCCACGCACATCACGTTCGGCGTGCTCACCGCGGGCGTTGTGCATCGGGATTGGAAATTGGAAGCTTCGCGCTTCCGCGGCCGCGAGCCGGATGAGGATCGCTACGATATCGAGACCGGCGATCTCGATTCCACCTCGGTGCGGCTCTCGTGGAATCCGACTGACAATCTCGCGCTGCAGGCCTCGTGGGCGGACATCATCTCGCCCGAAGCGCTGGAGCCGGATCACGATGAAGAGCGCTGGTCGGTGAGCGGGATCTATACGCGCCCGATCGGCGCGGAGGGCTGGTGGTCGACGACGCTGGCGTTCTCGAACAAGGAACGCAGCGATGGCGTCTCGCTCGATGCCTGGCTGGCGGAAGCGGCGTGGCATCCGAACGACCGCTGGACGGTGTTCGCGCGCGGCGAAGCGATTGAGACCGATGAGCTCGGCGGCGTCCATCATGGGCCGGTGGAAGATGTGCAGCGCTTGAGCCTCGGCGCGGTGCGCGACTTCCGCGTCAACGAAAATGCGGTGATCGGCGTCGGCGCGGTGGCGCAGCAGCACTTCGCCTCCGGCGCGCTGGAGCCGCTCTATGACGGCGACCCGCAAGGGGCGATGGCGTTCGTGCGGCTCAAGATCGGTTAGCACTGAAAAGCAACCAGCATGTAGGATCAGGCCACGCTCCAGCGTCCTTGCTTGGAGACGCGAGGAGCGAGGTCATGAAAGCTGGAGTTTGGGTCTGGATCGGGCGGGTCCTGAGTGGGCTGTTTGCGCTGTTCATTTTGGGCGCATCGGCGGCGCCGAAGCTTATGGGCATGCCGATCGCGGAAGAGATCATGGCCGGACTCGGCTGGCCGCCGGGGTATGCCTTTCCGATCGGCGTGCTCGAGCTGACGCTGACGCTGCTTTACCTCTATCGCCCGACGAGCGTGCTCGGCGCGGTGCTGTTCATGGGATTGTTCGGCGGGGCGATGGCGACGAACCTGCGCGCCGATCAACCGCTCTTCAGCCACGTGCTGTTTTCGATCTATCTCGCGCTCTTCATGTGGGGCGGCTTGTGGCTGCGCGATGAGAGACTACGCGCGCTGTTTCCGTGGCGGCGGAAGGAGTGAGCGACGCCCGCGACGGGCTCACCAGAATCGCTTGTTGGCGAAGGCTTTGCCCGATCCGGATTTGAGATAAGCCTCGAAGTCGCGCGCTTGGGACTCATCTTCAAAGGCGTGTACGCCTTCAGACGCCATGGCCGATATTTGGACGTGTGTAGTGAATCGCCGGCGTTGTGCGCTCTCAAACGCTCAGCAAGGTTCGTACTGAAGCCGGTGTATCGATGTCGGGGATCAGCTTCGCTTTGAAGCAGGTAGACGTAGAACATGAGCTGCAAGTTAGCGCCAACAATGCCGGGATGTGTAGCTCGGGCCAAAAGCCATCCGTAGCTCGCGGCGGGCAATCGCTGCCCTCCTACGCCAAGGCTTCGGAGGGCGTCCTACCCTCGCTTCGCGAGTTAGGATGCCGGAATGCGTAGCTCGGGGCGAAGCCATCCGTAGCTCGCGGGAGGCAGTCGCGGCCCTCCTACGCCAAGGCTTCGGAGGGCATCCTACCCTCACTTCGCGAGCGTAGGATGGTGCGCTCGAGAGGACTCGAACCTCCACGATTTTACTCGCTGCCACCTCAAGGCAGTGCGTCTACCAATTCCGCCACGAGCGCACATTCGGGGGCCGCTGGGACCCGTCCGGGTAGAGAGGGCGCGGGGTTAGCAGACCCGCCGTGAACGAACAAGGGCCGGAGATGCCCCCGGCCCTTTTCGTCAGATAGGAACGCTTCGGCCGCCTCTACTGGCTGTACAGCTCGGAGACGTGGAGCTGGGCAGGCTGGCTGTAGCCGGCCTGGTAGGTGCCGACCCAGATCTCGTAACGGCCGGACTGCGGGCTGTTGAAACTGACCGCCGGGTTGAGGCCGTTCACGCCGCCGTCGTCATCGCAATACCAGGAGCCGTCCGGGCCATTGATAACGAGCGTGGTGTCGCTACTGGCGGCGACGGAGATGATCAGCGGCAGCATCGATCCCGCTGAATAGTGGAGACGCACGTCCGGCTGGCGGGTGATGTAGCCGCGGCAGGATGAGCTCAGGGTTTGCGAGTCGATGTCGCCGCCGGCGCGCAGCGAGACGACTTGCGGGTCCGGCGTGAAACCGGCGTTGAGGCTGAGCGTGCCGTAATTCGGCGCGGCGTTGTAATCGAGGCCGCCGCCATAGCCGCCAGATTGCTCCGGGATCGAGGCGCACGCAGACAAGGCAAGGACGGCGGCGGCCGAAGCCACCGTTTGAAAGATGTTCATTCTAAAGGCCCCCACGGCGCGTCTGACGCGCCTAAAGAAGAAGGGCCGGAGCTTGGGGCTCCGGCCCGGTCGTAAAAAGCGTTATTGGCTGTAGAGTTCAGAGACGTGGAGCTGAGCCGGCTGCAGCGAAGCGTTGCCGTAGGTGCCGATCCAGACGTCGTACTGACCCGACATCGGGCTGCCGAAGCGGATGGCCGGGTTGAGGCCGTTGTTGCCGCCGTCATCGTCGCAATACCACGAACCGTCCGGGGCGTTGATGACGAGCGTGGTGTCGGCGCTCGACGCCACCGAGAAGATCAGCGGGAACGAGCCGGCGCTGTAATTTACCCGCACGTCAGGCGCGTTGGCGATGAAGCCGCGGCAGGAGGAAGAAAGGTTTTGTGCGTTTTGGCTGCCGCCTGACTGTACGTTCACCACGTACGGGTCAGGCGTATAACCCGCATTGAGGTTCACCGTCCCGTAAGTCGGGTTGAGGCTGTAGTTCTGCGCGGTGGCGATGCCAGCGCTGGCCACAGCAGCGAGCGCCGCGGTGGCGGCGAGGATGCGAACGAAAGGCGACATGTGTTTTCCCCGATAGAAGCGCGCTGGCTCAGCGCGCATTACCACACTGGCGTCCCGCGCCTGAGCAGCACATGAACAGAGCGATAAGATTCCGTCCACCCCCAAATGAGAGGACGGTCAGGCCGCGGCGTTAAATTCATGCACATCAGCGGCTTCCGTCACCGTAATGCACAGCCGGTCGCCCTGGATGGTGATCTCGCCCCGCGCGATGGGATGGCCGTTAGCCAGGATCCAGAGCTGGTCGGTCTCCTTGGTGTCGAGCGGAATCACCGCGCCGCGGCCCATGCGCAGGAGCTGCTGCATCGGCATTTGGCAGCGGCCGAGTACAACCGCGAGTTCGACGTCGACATGGTGGACCTGGGTTCTTTCCGACACGAGGCGATCCCATCTGATTCTGCGCTAGAAAGTTCAGTCGAACCGGAAAGGGTTGCGGGCGCGTGAACGAAGCGGCGGAGACGATTGGCTGGGCGGTTTCGCCGGGGCTGGTTGAGTATGAACCAGCCGTCGCTGCGATGGAGGCGCGCGCTGCAGCGATCGCGGCGGGCGAAGCGGGCGAACTCGTTTGGCTCTTGGAACATCCCCCGCTCTACACGGCCGGCGTCAGCGCCAAGGAAAGCGACCTGCTCGATGCGACGCGCTTTCCTGTGTTCAAGACCGGACGCGGCGGCCAGTTCACCTATCATGGGCCGGGTCAGCGCGTGGCGTACGTGATGCTGGATTTGCGCAAGCGCGGGCGCGACGTGACGCGCTTCGTCGCCGATCTCGAACACTGGATCATCGGCGCACTGGAGAGCTTCAACGTCAAAGGCGAAATCCGCGACGGGCGCGTGGGCGTTTGGGTTGAGCGCAAGGGCCCAGGCTGGAAGCGCGAAGATAAGATCGCGGCGATCGGCGTGCGCTTGCGCAAATGGGTGAGCTTCCACGGCATTGCTTTCAACGTGGAACCGGAGCTGGAACATTTCTCCGGCATCACGCCATGCGGGATCAGCGCGGCGGAGTTTGGCGTCACCAGCCTTGTCGATCTTGGGTTGCCGGTGACGATGAGCGATGCGGATGCGAGCTTGCGCGCTTCGTTCCATCGTGTATTTGGCGCCACGAAAGACGAATCTCCTCCGGCGTAGGACTTGAGTCGTAATTGCATCTCTTGCCCACGTGCGTGCATCTTCTCTTTGAACACGAGAGATTGATGGAGCCGCGCACGATGAAAGCGCCCGCAGACAGAACCGCAAAGCGTCTCAGCCTCCAGGAATGGCTGGCGCGTTACGACAGCCTCGATTTGCTGAAGAGCCTTGAGGCGCGCCCGGCCAAGGCGATGCAGCCGCCAGCCGACCGCATCGCGGTGCGGGCTTAACTGATAATAAAACCCCTCCGATCTCTGCCTTGATAGCGCGCCCTGGTGGCGCGCTTTTTTATCGCCCGGAGGGTGCGCCCCGGACGTGCGCCCTGGGCGTGGCAACTTTTTCGACGGGCGGCGCGTCCAAAGCGGGAGCGGCGTGCATCTGTGTCAGCAATGGGGCGGTACAAGCCCTCTGACATGGAGCGTACGATGGAAGCCGAAATCTTTGTGCCGTTTGTCTTTTTCGCCTTCCTGGCGGCGGTGATCCTGGTCCCGGTGCTGGCCAAGGAGCGCACCAAGCGCTCAGCCCACGACCTCATTTCGCAAGCGCTTTCGCGCGGCCAGCAACTCGATCCCGCCCTGGTCTCGCAACTCACCCAGAACATGCTCGAAGAAGGCAACCGCGCCCGTAAGAGCCTCGGCAATGGCGTCATCCTCTTGGCACTGGCGGGCGGCTTCCTGGCTGCCGGTTATGTCGCCAACGGCTTCGACAGCGATGCCTGGCACGGCTTCTCGATCCCGGCCGTGATCATGGGCGCGGTGGGCGCCGCCTTCATCCTGCTGGCGATCGTCGACTACGCCACCAAGAAGCGTACCGCCTGATCTCATCTTGAGGGCGGAGAGAGCGGAGGCCGCGTTGACGCGCGGCCTCCTTGCTTTTTGCGCACGATCGACACAATGCCCGCCTTCCATGGTTGGAGCGAGTTTTCGATGGGCGGTGCGATGAAACTCTGGGCGGTTGGTGTGTTGGCGTTGGCGCTCGCGGCGTGCGCCGGGGTCACGAGTGAAGCGCGCGTCGCCGATCCCTTGCCGGCTGCGCCGAGTGAATGGGTGGAGCTGCGTCCGGAGCCCGTGCGCCTCGATGGACGGACCTTCGAAGCGACGTGTTCGGAGTTTCCAGGCGCCGATCCCGCATACAGCTTCTGGGCGCGGCGCGGGACGGAGAACAAGCTCGTCATCTATTTCGACGGCGGCGGCGCCTGCTGGGACGATGTCACCTGCTCGGTGCCGCGTCTCGCCAGCGGGCGCGGCGAAGGCGACGGCTTCTACAAGGCTGAACTGCTGGAGCCCGACGATCCAAACCGCATGAGCGGCATCTTCGATCTGGATAATCAATTCAATCCGGTGCGGAACTGGAGCATCGTCTTCATTCCCTATTGCACCGGCGATGTGCATGCGGGCGCCAACACCGCGCACTATAACGACCCTGATACGGGCGAGCCCTATACGATCGAGCATCGCGGCGCGGATAATTTTCGCGTCGTGCTGAAATGGCTGCGCGACAATTTCGATGCGCCGGAAGAGATTTTGGTGACGGGCTCAAGCGCGGGCGCTTATGGCGCGGCGGTGCACTTCCCGCGCGTGCGCGAAGCGTTCCCGCGTGGGCGGGCGGTTATGCTGGGAGACGCCGGCCAGGGCGTCACGACGCCCGACTTCCTAACGCTGCGCAATGGCAATTGGCGCTATCAGCTGCCGGAGAACGTGTTCGGCCGCGATGCGGCGCTGACCTCGGACGACGACCTCGTGGGCCGCTTGGCGGCGCATTATCCGCGCGACCGCTTCGCACAATACACAACGGCGCAGGATCGCACACAGGCGGCATTCTATGCGTTGATGGGCGCGGGGAATGCCTGCAGCGCCTGGACGACGCGCATGAACGAAGGCCTGGAGCAGCGTCAAAGCGCGGCGAACTTCCGCTCCTACGTCGCGAGCGGGCAATCGCACACGATTCTGCGCTCGCCGCTCTTCTATCGCGAGGCGAGCGGCGGAATGTCGTTCCGGGACTGGTTTGCGGGGCTGCTGGCCGAGACCGCGCCTGAGAACGCGGCCTGCCCGGAATGCGCTGCGCCGCCGCCGACGCGGAGCTGTGGGTTCTGAGCCATCCTGCGACGTTCTCGCTCTTGCTAATCATTCGCAATAACTGCTAAGCCCGTTCCTGAACTCCAGAGGGGATGGGACTGATGACAAAGAATGGCCGGTTCGCGCGCGTGCTCGCGTGCACGAGCGCACTTGTGACCTTGGCTGCGCCGGCGTGGGCTGAGGATTTCGCGGATGTCGATCAGGAGCCCATCACGGTCATCGGCCAACGGCCCTCTTATGCTGAGAACGACATCTCCAGCGCCACCAAGACCGACACCCCGCTCCGCGACGTGCCGCAATCTGTGACCGTGATCACCGACGACCTGATCGAAGATCAGGCGATGCGCTCGATGGCGGACGTGGTGCGCTACGTGCCGGGCGTTTCGATGGGCCAAGGGGAAGGCCATCGCGATGCGCCGACGCTGCGCGGCAATTCTTCGACCGCGGATTTCTACATCGATGGCGTGCGCGACGACGTTCAGTACTACCGCGATCTCTATAACGCCGAACGCATCGAGGTGCTGAAGGGGCCGAACGCGATGATCTTCGGCCGCGGCGGCGGCGGCGGTGTCATCAACCGCGTCACCGAATGGGCCAATTGGTCGCCGGAGCGCGAGCTTGCGCTGACGGTGGGCTCCTATGAGCAGGCGCGCGCCGCCATCGATGTCGGCGCGGCGATGACGCCGTCGGCGGCGCTGCGCTTCAACGGCGTTTACGAAGACGCACAATCTTATCGCGATTACGTTGAGCTTGAGCGCTACGGCCTCAACCCGACGGCGGCGCTGCGGCTCGGCGACAGCACGATGCTGCGCGTGGGCTATGAGCATTTTGACGACAACCGCACCGTCGATCGCGGCGTGCCGTCCGAAAACGGGCGGCCTTGGGATGGAAGCACGTCCGCGTTCTTTGGCAATCCGGACGAAAGCCAGGCTACGACGGAAGTCGATCTCTTCACGGCGCGCGTGGAGCATGA
This sequence comes from Pseudomonadota bacterium, assembly GCA_023410295.1. Taxonomy (GTDB): domain Bacteria; phylum Pseudomonadota; class Alphaproteobacteria; order Caulobacterales; family Aquidulcibacteraceae; genus Vitreimonas. The sequence goes on from JAEYPY010000269.1 coordinate 7,902, forward strand.
TTTCGGCGCAGTGACGCTCCGCAACACGACGCTCGCCGGCGGCTATGAGAAATTCTATCAGAACGTGTTCGCCGGCTCGGCCGTGAACGGCGCCGGCGACGTCAATCTCTCGGGCTACAATAGCGGCACCGAGCGCGAGAACTTCTTTAACCAGACCGACCTGATTTGGCGCACGCGCGAAGCGCCGATCCGGCACACGATCCTGGCCGGCTTCGAGTTTGGCCGGCAGGAGAGCGACAATACCCGCTCGCAAAACTTCACCGGCCTGGGCACGGTCAATGTCGCCGATCCGACCAGTTTCGTGGCGCCGGTGATCCCAGCGGCGCTGCAGACGGACAACAGCGTCGAGGCCAACGTGGCGGCGGTTTATCTGCAAGACCAGGTCGCGCTGGGCGCTTATTGGCAGGTGATCGCTGGCGTGCGCTTCGATCGCTTTGAGCTCGATTACGACAATCACCTCGGCGCCGATTTCAGCCGCGAGGATGAGATGGTCTCGCCGCGGCTTGGCGTGATCTACCGGCCCATCGAGCCGCTTTCGCTCTATGCGAGCTACAGCGTTTCGTATCTGCCGCAATCTGGCGATCAGTTCTCCTCGCTCGACGCCAACACGTCTTCGCTGGAGCCCGAGGAGTTCGAGAATATCGAGCTTGGTGCGAAGTGGGATTTGAGCGAGCGCCTGGCGCTAACGGCGGCGATCTATCGGCTCGACCGCAGCAATACGCGCGCGACCGATCCCGATACGCTGGCGATCGTGCTGACGGGCGCGCAGCGCAGCGAAGGCTTTGAGCTGGGGCTTTCCGGTTCGATCAATGCGCGTTGGGATATTGTCGGCGGCTATTCCTATCAGAACGTCGAGATCACGCGCACGACAAGCGCCGCGCCAGCGGGCCGCGTCGTGCCGCTGACGCCGGAGCACACGTTCTCGCTTTGGAACATGGTGCAGGCGACGCCGCGGCTGGGGCTTGGCGTCGGCGTGGTGCATCAGGGCGAATCTTTCGCCTCGATCTCCAACAATGTCGTGCTGCCGGAATTCACGCGCGTGGATGCGGCGGTGACGTATGCGCTGACCGATAGCGTGGAAGCGCAGCTCAACATCGAGAACCTGCTCGATGAGGAGTATTGGGCGACCGCGCACAGCGACAACAACATCATGCCCGCCTCCCCGACCGCGGCGCGCTTCACGCTGCGGACGCGGTTCTAAGCGGCGAAGTGCGCGCTGGCCGGCCGGGGCGCCGGCGGTCCATATTGGCGGCGTGAGCGCGCCCACGATCTTTGTCGATGCCGACGCCTGTCCGGTGAAAGAAGAAGTCTACCGCGTCGCGCGGCGGACGGGCTGTCCGGTGCAGGTGGTGGCGAATGCGTTCATGCGCACGCCGCCGGACGTGACGCTGACAGTGGTGGATGCGGGGCCGGATGTGGCTGACGATTGGATCGCCGAACGCGTGCGGCCTGGCGACATCGTCGTCACCAACGATATCCCGCTCGCCAGCCGGACACTCAAAGCCGGCGGCGCGGCGCTCAGCGCAACCGGCAAGCCATTCACCGAAGGCTCGATCGGGGCGGCGCTGGCCACGCGCGAGCTGATGGAGCACCTGCGCTCGTTCGGCGAAGGCGGCGGGGGCCCGAAGCCGTTCTCGGCGGCGGACCGCTCGCGGTTTCTTGGCGCACTGGATGCAGCGGTGATGAAGGCGAAGCGAGGCGGCTGAACGCCGGACTTAGCGCGCGCCGGCGAAGCGGCGGTAGAGCAGAGCCATCAGAACGCCCGCGGCGGCCGGGGCAATGTAGGCGACGATGAAAGCGGCGGGATGCTCGACCGGCGCGATGGTGGTTTCACCGGCGGAGAGATTGAACTGCACGTTGCCGAGCGTCGTTGCCAGCGCATAGGCGGCGGCGAGCACGATGGCCTCGGTGAGCGGACGCGGCGCCTTCGGAATGAAGCTGATCAGCAGCAGCAACAGCCCGCCGACCAGGGTGAAGCCCACCGCGACGAGGCCGCCAATGGTGGCGACGATGCCGAAGAACGCGCCGGCTTCACGGCCGGTCACGTCGGCCCAGGCGTTGCAGAGCGCGAGCGTGAGACTAAACGCGAGTGCAGCAACCAGGCTCGCAGCGAGCCAGGCGCCGATGGCGCGCCAGGAAAAGCGCCAGCCGCTCATGTGAGTTCGATCATGACCTCATCCGCCGCCACGCTGGCGCCCGCCGCGACGTGGACTTTGCCGATGACGCCATCGCGTTCGGCGCGGATGATGTTCTGCATCTTCATCGCTTCGACGACAGCGACGCCCTCGCCTGACTTCACGTCCTGGCCGGGCTTCACATCGATGGAAATGACGAGGCCGGGCATCGGCGAGACGATGAGCTTGGAGGTATCGGCCTTCTGCTTTTCCGGAATCTTCTGGTGCAGTTCGGCGCCGCGCGGGGTGGCGACGAGGCAGCGGAAGGTGACGCCGCGGAGGCGCAGCGTATAGCCCTCCGGCTTGGTGCTGATCTTCACTGAGAACGGCGCGCCATCGAACGCGCCTTCGATCATGCGTGCGCCCGGGCGGGTTTGCGTGTCGAGGCGATGCTTTTTTCCATCAATGACGATGTCAGCGCCTCTATCGTCGAGATCGACGTGGGTCAGGTGGTGCGCCTTGCCGACGATGACGACCCAATCGCGTTGCCAACTCTTGGCCGTGCCGTTGACTTGGCCGCTGATCTCGCGGGCGCGGCGGGCGGTGAAGGAGCGGGCGATTGCGGCACAGGCGATCAGTAGCTTTTCTTGGCTGGCTGTCGGCGGCACGCCTTCGAAGCCTTCGGGAAATTTTTCTTTGATGTAGGCAGTGGTGAAATCGCCTTTGCGGAAATCATTTTCCTCCATCACTGCGCCGAGGAACGGGATGTTGTCGGCGATGCCTTCGATCAGGAAGCGGTCGAGCGCGGCGGCTTGCGCGTCGATGGCGGCGAGGCGCGTCGCTCCATGCGTGACCAGCTTGGCGATCATCGGATCGTAGAACATCGAGATCTCATCGCCCTCGCGCACGCCGGTTTCATTGCGGATGGCAATGTCGCCGTGTTTGCCTTCGGCCGGCGCCTTATAGGTGCGCAATCGGCCGATGCTGGGCAGGAAATTGCGGAACGGATCTTCGGCGTAGATGCGGCTCTCGATGGCCCATCCTTTGATCTTCAAATCTTTCTGCTTGAACTTCAGCGGCTCGCCGGCGGCGACGCGGATCATCTGTTCGACGAGATCGAGCCCGGTGATCATTTCGCTGACCGGGTGCTCGACCTGGAGGCGCGTGTTCATTTCCAGGAAGTAGAAGCTCTTGTCGGCGCCGGAAGCGACGAATTCGACGGTGCCGGCGCTGTCGTAATGGACAGCCTTGGCGAGGGCGACGGCCTGTTCGCCCATGGCTTGGCGCGTCTTTTCATCGAGCAGCGGCGACGGCGCTTCTTCGATGACTTTCTGGTTGCGACGCTGGATCGAGCATTCGCGCTCGAACAGGTGCACGACATTGCCATGCTTATCGCCCAGCACTTGGATTTCGATGTGGCGCGGGGCAGTGACGAATTTCTCGATGAAGATGCGGTCGTCGCCGAAGGCGCCCTTGGCTTCGGCGCGCACGGCTGGGAAGCCTTCTTCGACGTCCTTGCGGTTGAAGGCGACGCGGATGCCCTTGCCGCCGCCGCCGGCGCTGGCCTTGATCATGACCGGATAACCGATCTCTTCGGAAATCTGCACGGCGTGGTCGACGCCTTCGATCTCGCCGATGAAGCCAGGCACGCAACTGACGCCGGAATCCTGCGCCGTCTTCTTGGACTCGATCTTGTCGCCCATGGCGCGGATGGCGCCGGGGTTGGGGCCGATGAAGGTGATGTTCTCCGCCAGCAAGCGATCGGCGAACTCTGCCTTTTCCGAGAGGAAACCGAAGCCCGGATGGATCGCCTGCGCGCCGGTTTGCTTGGCGGCGTCGACAATCTTGTCGATGACGAGGTAGCTCTGCGCAGCGGGGGACGGGCCGATGAAGACGCCCTCGTCCGCCATCTCGACGGCGAGGCTGTCGCGGTCGGCCTCGGAGAAGACGACGACCGTCTTGACGCCGAGGCGGCGCGCGGTGCGGATGATGCGGACGGCGACTTCGCCGCGGTTGGCGATCAGGATTTTGTCGAACATTGGGTGGGGTTGTTAGCGGGGTTTGGGTGACGCGGCAAACTGCTCACCCGCTTGCGGGGGAG
>JAEYPY010000270.1 GCA_023410295.1 Pseudomonadota bacterium
CTGTTGGGCAAGCCGGTGTAGGTGTTGAAGCCGAAGGCCGCGGCGTCGAGCAGGTACGCGACCATGGCGACCGCGACGCTGAACGCGATCCACCACCAATATTCGGCGCGGCGTGCGCGGCCTTTGCCGTTGATAAAGAGCCGGAAGCACTTTTGGATGTAGCCGAGCGGCGAGAGGTTTGGGCCGGCGTCACTCGGCTGCGCTGTACGCGGCGGCGCGTATGTTGGCTGCGTTGCCGGAATATGCGGCGCGGGCGCGCCATCGCGCGCAGCGGCGTGCACCGCTTCAGCGAAGCGGCGCCATTCGGTGTGATGCGCTTCGCCGCGCCAGGTCGAGAGATCGGCCGCTTGCACTTCGCCAAAGCCGAACGGCGCGACTGAATCATCGAGCCGCACCGGAATGAGCTTTGCGCGCTCGCGGCCCATGCGCGCCTCTTCGCGCACCCAGGCCGATTTGATCGAGTTCTCGCTCCACAACACGATCACAGCTTTGCAGCCGGTGAGCTTGGCTTCGATATAGTCCGCCCAGGTTTGGCCAGGCGGAATCTCGCTGTCCCAGAAAACGTCCAGCCCCATGCCGTGCAGCGCACGCGCAATCTGCTCAGCTGGCGCTGCATCTTCGCGCGCATAGGAGATGAAGACGTCGGCCATGGTGTTCCCCGGAGTGGCGACTCGGCGGGGAAGCTAGCGCGCATGGCGCGGCAAGTCTTGCTTTGCGAGGCAAGACCTGACGCTTCTCCACTTGCCTTTGTGTAACGCAGGCTAGCCGTTCGGTTCGTGGAGACGGAGATGTTCGCTAATGCTCTTGCCGGCATCGGCGTATTCGGTCGGCTGCGCGTCGAGCGCGAGAAACGCCATTACCGATAACGCAACGACCATTACAGCGGCCACCGCCCCGGCGTAGAGCCCAAGCTTTGAATCATCCTCGTCGCGCACGTTCATCTCCATCGCATCCACTCAACAGGACGGAGAGTCAGAAGTTCCACGTGCCTTGAGACGGCCTTAATTCAGCGGGCCGCAATAGACCAAGCTGGTCGGCGCACTCCATGGCCCGCCATCGACCATCATCGCGCGCGCGGATTCAGCGAACGAAAGCTGGATCGTGTATGGCGCGGGTGGCGCTTCGGCGTAGCAGGTGGACTGCAGCGCATAGCCGGTGGGCGTCTGCTCGACGCTGTCGAAATTGCACGAGACTTCGCCGCGCGTGGTGACGCGCTCGGCCTCCCAGCGCCAAGCCGGCTCAGCGCAGCCTTCCTGCGTGGTCGCCCACAGGCCGACATAGCGGGGCGCATCCGCGCTCGGCGGCGGCAGCGTATGCGGCAATGGCTCGGCCTCCCCGACCTGCGCCGCGGCCTCGGGATCGGGTTCGGAGACGCCGGGCTCTTGGGAATTGCAGGCGGCGAGGAGCGCCGTGGCGGCGGCGAGAATGACGTAGCGGAGCTTCATGCGGGGGTAATGGGCGCAGCGGCGCGGGGTTCCGGCCCAGGTGTCTCGCATGCTGCGGCGGCGCGCACTATGTTCCCTATTCGTGCTAGGCTGCGCGCGTTAACAGATCGAATCGAATGAGTCACGGCGGAGAATCCCTTCCGATCTCGCAGCGCGCGATGGCAGCGCCGCCTTATCTGGCGTCGCTGAATCCTGAACAGCGTGCGGCGGTCGAGGCGCTCGACGGGCCGGTGCTTGTGCTTGCGGGCGCCGGCACGGGCAAGACGCGCGTGCTGACGACGCGCCTCGCGCATCTGCTCACAACAGGCGGCGCCAAGCCCTGGGGTGTGCTCGCGGTGACGTTCACGAACAAGGCCGCACGCGAGATGCGCGAGCGCGTGGAGCATTTGCTTGGGCCGGGCGCCGGCGGACTGCCGTGGCTCGGGACGTTTCACTCGATCAGCGCGCGCATGCTGCGCACCCACGCCGAACTGGTCGGGCTCAAGAACAATTTCTCGATCCTGGATACGGACGATCAGATTCGCTTGCTGAAGCAGATCATCGATGCCGAAGGGGTCGATGAGAAGCGCTGGCCGGGGCGGCAGCTGGCCGGGCTGATCGATAGTTGGAAGAACCGCGCGCTGACGCCGGAGAAAGTGCCGAAAGGCGAAGCCTTCTCGTTCGCCGACGGCAAAGGCGTGAAGCTCTACGCGCTCTACCAGGCGCGGCTGAAAATTCTGAACGCATGCGATTTCGGCGATCTCTTGCTGCACATGATCGATGTGTTCCAACGTCATCCGGACGTTTTGGAAACGTATCACCGCAAGATCACGCATATGATGGTGGACGAGTATCAGGACACCAACGTGGCGCAGTATCTATGGCTGCGGCTCTTGGCGCAGCATTCGAAGAACCTCTGCGTCGTCGGCGATGACGATCAGTCGATCTACGGCTGGCGCGGCGCCGAGGTCGACAACATCCTGCGTTTCGAGAAGGATTTCCCGGGCGCCGTCGTGGTGCGGCTGGAGCGCAATTATCGCTCCACGGGACACATCCTCGCGGCGGCTTCGCATCTCATTTCACACAATCGCGGCCGGCTCGGCAAAACGCTGTTCACCGATGACGAGCTCGGCAATTTGGTCAAGGTGCGCGGCGTTTGGGACGGCGAAGCCGAAGCGCGGCTCGTCGCGGATGACATCGAAGCTTGGGTGCAGAGCAACCGCTCCTATGGCGAATGCGCGGTGCTGGTGCGCGCGGCCTGGCAGATGCGCGCGTTTGAAGAACGCTTCCTGATGCTGCGCATTCCCTACAAGGTCATCGGCGGCCCGCGCTTCTTCGAGCGCGCGGAAGTGCGCGATGCGCATGCGTATTTGCGGCTGATCCGCTCGGAAGACGACGACCTCGCCTTCGAGCGCATCGTCAATCAGCCCAAGCGCGGCATCGGCGAAAGTACAGTGCAGAAGCTGCACGCGCATGCCGGCAAGCCACCAGTGCGTTTCGTCACCGACAATGGCCCCCTCTTCGATGCGGCCACGGGCGAAGTGGTGACTGAGCAGCCGGAAGCACCGGGTGGCGCGACACGCTTCCGCTCGCTGACGGCGGCCGCGCGCGAACTGGTGCTGACCGATGAGTTGCCGCTGAAAGCGCGCACGGCGCTCCGCGCCTTCTTTACCGATCTCGACCGTTGGCGCACGCAGGCGCAGACGATCAGCCACGTCGAACTTGCCGAAATCGTGCTCGACGAGAGCGGCTACACCGAGATGCTGCGCAACGATAAGTCTCCGCAAGCGCAGACGCGGCTCGAGAACTTGAAGGAATTGGTCCAGTCGATGGGCCAGTACGATACGCTGGAGGCGTATCTCGAACACGTTGCGCTGGTGCTGGATATCGAAAGTGAAAGCGAGGGCGCGAACGTGCAGCTCTCGACGCTGCATGCGGCGAAGGGCTTGGAGTTTCCGCTCGTCTTCCTGCCCGGCTGGGAAGAGCAGGTTTTTCCCTCGCAGCGCTCGATCGATGAGAATGGCGAGAAGGGTCTCGAAGAAGAGCGGCGCTTGGCTTATGTCGGCATCACGCGGGCGCGGGAGAGCGCGCGGATTTCGTTCGCGGCCAACCGGCAGATTTACGGGCGCTGGCAAACGGTGCTCCCCTCACGCTTCATCGATGAATTGCCCCCAGCGAGCGTCGATGCCGTGAGCGAAACCGGCTATACGATGCAGGCGGGCGGCGTGCGCGAAGCGGCGTCGCGTTTTGATGCGTATGCCCCAGGCGCGGGCTTCAACAGCGCCTATCAATCGCCGGGCTGGAAGCGCGCGCAGGAGCGCGGCGCATTCACGTCAAAGCCGCCGATGCTGGAGGGCGAAGCGCGGCTCGTCGCCCGCAGCGGCGATCCTGACGCGCACTACCGCGTGGGCGACCGCATCTTCCACCAGAAGTTCGGCTACGGCCGCGTGCGCTTCGTCGAAGGCAACAAGCTGACGGTGGATTTCGACAAGGCCGGCGAGAAGCGCGTGATCGATAGCTTCGTCGTGCCGGCGGACGCGGCTTAGCGCATGCCGCTCCCGAACGACGAACTCAACAGATGGTGGGTGGACGTCGAAGTTACCGATCCTGCCTTCTCGAACAGCCTGAGGTCTAGTCTCGTCGCCTTCCTCACGCTGGATCGAAATCGAAACCCTATCGACCTCGGCTCGGGGTTCATCATCGCTGCGCAGGGCAACTGGGCGCTCGCAGTGACAGCCAAGCACGTCATTATCGAATTTGCTGCGCGCGTTCAGGGACGCAGGCAGTCCGCTCCGTCAGCGCTATTTGCACCTCCGAACGAGCCATCACTTCATCCGGGAAACATCCGAGCTTTTTGGCTCAGCGGAGGACATGCCAACGCGCTGGAAATCAAACATGTCGAGTACAATGAGAACATCGACATCGCTTTGTGCGTGTTGAAGACACAAGAAGCGTATAGCAATCCATTTGAACCCGTCGCCATTCCGTTGGACACGGGATCAGCACGATCGGGCGACGAGGTTTTCCTCGTATCCTGCGGAATCACTCCCGCAGAAGAGATAGAGCCTCCGCTTGGACGTGATGGCATAGGTCAGAAAGTGAAGCTTGAGAATGGTGTGGCGATCAGAGCGGGAGTGGTCACTGGCGTCTATCACAACGGGTATCGCCAGTATCGGTGGCCGTGCTTCACAACCTCAATCCCGGCGGAACCTGGGATGAGTGGCGGCTTCATCTACCGCGCGCTGCCCAATTCCACGGTTCAAGCGCTAGGGGTAATTTGTGCTGACAATTCCGACGATGCGGCGGTCAAGAGCTATTTATCTTGCGGCGAATCGGTCGTCGGATCCGCATGGTCAGCGCTCGCGCTAAGCGTCTTGATCAACGAAAAAGGCGAGGTTGTACGGCGCACATTGTTCGACCTGATGCAACGCGGAAGCATACCTGCACCCTCGTCGCTGGGACACATCTCGATCGTTAGTCTCGACAACGGCGGTTACACCATCACTTGTCGGGGTTGATCGGCGCAATTTGCTGAGCACCCTGATGACACGAACTAGGTGTACCGCTAAGCCCGCCCCATGCTCCTCCTCACCGCCGTCGGCACCTTGAACCAAATTCGCGCTGCGGCGGATGAGTTGGACCGACATGATCCATCGCCGGCGGATGCGGTGAGTTGGTTCGAGGAAAAGCCGGGGCGGTTTCGCATCGAGGTCTATGCGCCGACCAAGCAGGACGCGGCGAGCGTGGAGGCGATCGTCGGCGCCGCGGCGCCTGAGCTGCATCTGAAGACGAAGAAGGTCGCCGCCAAGGATTGGGTGGCGATGTCGCTGGAAGGGCTGCCGGCGGTGCGTGCGGGGCGCTTCGTGGTGGCGGGCGCGCACGCGTTGGCGAACGAGCATGGCGGACGCACCAAGATTTGGATCGAAGCCAGCGAAGCGTTCGGCACCGGCCATCACGGAACGACCTGGGGCTGCCTGATGGCGCTCGAAAGCGTGTTGCGCAAAGGCCGCGTTGAGCGCGTGCTTGATGTCGGCGCCGGTTCGGGCGTGCTGGCGATTGCGGCGGCAAAAGGCGGCGCCGAAGCGCTCGCGATCGAGATCGATGCGCGGGCGGCGGCGATCGCGGAAATCAACGCGCGGCAAAACGGCGTGGCGCAACGCCTGCGCGTGATCGCCGGCGATGGCGCGCGCTATATCGCCGGCCAGCAGTTCGATCTCGTGTTCGCCAACATCCTGATGCGGCCGCTGATTAAGCTGGCGCCAAAGCTCGTGCCGGCGGTGGCTCCGGGCGGGACGCTGATCCTCTCCGGCCTGCTACGGCAGCAAGCGCCGCTTGTGCGCGAAGCCTACGCCTCGCGCGGGCTGGTGCTGGAGAAGCAAATCCCGAAGGAAGCCTGGATGACGCTGGTGTGGCGGAAGCCAGAATCCAGAAGCCAGAAACCAGAAGTCGGAACGTCTTCTGGATTCTGATTTCTGACTTCTTATCGCTAACTCGCTAGCGGCTGTAGACGTTGTAGGCGTACCAGCACGGTGCGCCGCTGCAGCGGATCATCATGGCTTCGACTTCGTAGGGGCCGGTGACGAGCGGGCGGACGTGAATGATCGGCACGGCGTCGTTGGTGATGTCCTGTGCGACCAGTTGGCCGGCGGGGCCGAAGAGGCGAAGGTCAAAATCACGGCAGCGCTCATCGCAGACGCCGAGGATGCGATAATCCTGTCCTGCCCTGAGCGTGATCGTGTTGCGCCGGGCTTGGCTGGAGCGGAGCCCGCCTGCAAAGGGCCCGGCCGCGCGCATATAGCCGTTATCGACCAGCATCTCCTCGCCGCGGGCCAGCTTCTGGGCCAGTTCTCGGGCGAACGGGTCCGGCACCTGCGCCGCCGCCGGCAAGGCGCTCAGCGCAAGAACCGCCAGGGCGGCGCCCGCTCTTTGGAGCCAAGAACGCATGCTTTCTCCGCGGCCGAGGCCGGATTTGGGAGGCTAGGTCTTAAACCTCCGCATCAAAACGCCTAGACTCCAGACTCTGAATCTCCCCTGAACCCGGCGCAAAGGACGCAAGACGTGTTCCAAACTTATGACGATCCCGGCGGTCCCGCCATTGGCCGCAAACATCTGCCGCGCCTGCGCAAAGCCCTGAAGAGCAGTGGTCTCGACGGCTTCATCGTGCCGCACGAGGACGAGTGGCAGAACGAATACGTGCCGGCGGCGTATGACCGACTGGCCTGGACTACGGGGTTCACCGGTTCCGCCGGGGCGGCCGTGGTGCTGGGCGAGGAAGCGGCAGTGTTCACGGACGGGCGCTACACGCTGCAGGTCCGCGCGCAGGTGGACGGCTCGCTGTTCGAGTATCGCGATCTCGTCGATGGCGGGCCGGCGGCGTATATCCGCGAGCGCGGCAAGGCCGGCATGCGCATCGGCTATGATCCGAAGCTGCACAGCCCCGACGCGCTGGAGCGGCTGCGCGCGGCGGCGGATGCGGCTGGCGTTGTACTTGTGCCAATGGCGCGCAATCCGATCGATGAAATCTGGGATGACCGCCCGCCGATCCCGATGGCGAAAGTCGTGCCGCAGCAAGAAACCTTTACCGGCGAAAGCGCCGCATCGAAGCGCGCGCGGCTGGGCGAAGGCCTGGCCGGCGAAGGCGCCGATGCGGTGGTGATCACCTCCCCGGCTTCAATCGCGTGGCTCTTCAATGTGCGCGGCGGCGACGTGGCGCGCACGCCGCTCCCGCTGGGCGAAGCGTTGCTGCGTTCGGACGGGACGGCTGATCTGTTCCTGGCTGACGAAAAAGTCTCGCCGGAGCTGCGCCAATGGTTGGGCAACCAGGTGGCCGTGAAGCCGAGCGAGGAATTGCAGCCAACGCTGCGCGCGCTGTCCGGCAAGAAGGTGAAGCTCGATCCGGCGACGGCGAGCGCCTGGTACTTCGAAGAATTGAAAGCGGCTGGCGCGGAGATCCTGCGGGGGACCGATCCGGTGGTGCTGCCGCGCGCCTGCAAGAACGCCGCGGAGATTGAAGGTTCGCGCAAGGCGCACGCGCGTGACGGCGCGGCGATGTCGCGCTTTCTGCACTGGCTGGCGACGGAGGGACAGAGCGGCAAGGTGCAGGAGATCGACGCCTGCAAGCAGCTCGAAGCCTTCCGCGCCGAAACGGGCGCTCTCAAAGATCTCTCGTTCGACTCGATCTCCGGCGCTGGGCCGAACGGCGCGATCGTGCACTATCGCGTCACGACCAAGACCAACCGGCGCCTTGCACGCGGTTCGCTCTTCCTGATCGATAGCGGCGGACAATATCTCGACGGCACCACCGACATCACGCGCACGGTAGCGATCGGCCGCGCCACGCCGGAGATGAAGGATCGCTTCACGCGTGTCCTCAAAGGCCACATCGCACTCTCGCGCGTGCGTTTTCCTAAAGGCACGAGCGGCCATCAGCTCGATGCGCTGGCGCGCATGAGCTTGTGGGAAGCTGGGCTCGATTACGATCACGGCACCGGGCACGGCGTTGGCGTCTATCTCGGCGTGCACGAGGGCCCGCATCGGATTGCGAAGTGGGTGAACACCCAGCCGCTCGAACCAGGGATGATCGTCTCCAACGAGCCGGGCTATTACAAAACCGGCGCTTACGGCATCCGCATCGAGAACCTCCAAGTGATCACGCCCGCAGCCGACATCGAAGGCGGCGAGCGACCGATGCTGGGCTTCGAGACGCTGACGCTGGCGCCCATCGCGCGCGAACTCATCGTCAAGAAGATGCTGACGAAGGAAGAGCTGGCGTGGCTCGACGCCTATCACGCGCGCGTCTGGGAAAAAATCGGCCCGCAGCTCGAGGGCGAGGCGAAAGCTTGGCTGGAGGCGGCGACGAAGCCGCTTTGAGCGCAAACGGAGGGAGCTGATGTTCGTTGGCCACTACGCTGCCGCGATGGCGGCCAAGGCGATTGAGCCGAAAGCGCCGATGTGGACGCTGGCGGCCGCTTCGCAGCTTGTCGACATTGGCTGGTCGGCCTTCATCATCGCCGACATCGAACACGCGCGCGTCGATCCTTCTCTGCCCGGCTCAACGCTGGTGCTCTACGACATGCCTTGGACGCACTCGCTGCCGATGGCGCTGGTCTGGAGTGTCGGAGCGGCGCTGCTCGTGAGGCTGTTGCTGCGCTTGCCGATATGGGCCAGCGCTGTCGTCGGTCTCACCGTATTTTCACACTGGATTCTCGATTGGCTGGTGCACCGGCCAGACTTGGCGCTGTGGCCAGGTGGTCCGACCGTGGGCCTTGGCCTCTGGAATTATCCAGTGCCTGAGCAAGCATTGGAGATTGGCCTGCTGGCGGTCTGCGGCGCAGCGTGGGTAGCCAGCCGCAAGCAGCTCGGGCGCTTTGCTTGGCCGGCAATCGCTTTCCTCGGCTTTCTTGTTGCGTTGCAGATTGTGGCCATGCTCTCGCCGCAGCCGGCGGGCGAGCTCGGCGCCGAAAGCGGCGCTACAATTCTCGCGGTTTATCTCGTGGTTGTTGTGATTGCGGCGTTGACGGACTTGCGGGGCAAGCGCACGGCTTGACGTGGGGAGGATCACCTCATGTCTAACACCGATATCGTCAGCCAGCTGTATGCAGCTTTCGCCAGGGGCGATATGCGGGCCGCGCTCGCGACCATGACATCCGACATCGTCTGGAACGAAGCGGAGAATTATCCGTACGCCGATCGCAATCCGTACATCGGCCCGGAAGCTGTGCTGCACGGCGTGTTCGCGCGCATCGGCGCGGACTGGGAAGGATTCAGCGCCGTATCCGATGAGCTGATTGACGCCGGCGATACGATCGTCTCGCTCGGGCATTACGGCGGCATCTGCAAAGC
>JAEYPY010000004.1 GCA_023410295.1 Pseudomonadota bacterium
ATGTTGATCACCGAGACGATGCGCGCGGGCATGTTCTGGCCCCTCTTTTCTGGAGTTCGTTCGAACCACGGACGGTCGGCCGGGAGGGTTAGTTTTTGGTGAATCCGGGTCAAGCCACCGGCGCAGCGTTTCCCACTGCAAACGCAATGACAAACTCAGTCACCATTCAGCGACACCACGGCAAATTGCGTCCCGAGGGAAGTTGAGACGTCAGCTCGGAAGCGGTCTCTGGGAGCACTTCTGCAATGAAAAACAAGCTTTTCGCGGCTGCCCTCGCGGCGCTGACGCTCGCCACCGCCGGTGTTGCTTCGGCGCAAGATTACCGGCGCGGCGACCGCGACGGCCGCGGCAATTACGAACGCAACGACCGAGATCATTGGCGCGGGCGCGGTCAGATTACGATCCGCAACGATGGACGCACGTTCACGTTCGAGCGCAATGACCGCATGTTCCATCGCCTGCGCGAGCGGCCGTTCAATTTCCAGCCTGGCATGACCTATGCCTACACCGATCGCTGCAACCGCCGTGGCTGCGTTGTGTTCGTGTTCGATGGCCGCCAACGGCGCCCAGTCGACCGCATCTTCGCGCCGCACCTGCCGGACCGGCGTTTCGTGTGGCGTGAAGCGCGCGACTTCGACCGTAACTACGATCGCTTCGGCCGCTTCGATCGCGACGACGATCGCTGGAATAACGAAGACGAGCGCGAGTACCGCCGAGGCCGCGGCCGTTAAGCAGACATGAGTGCGGTTAGAGAGCGAGGCGCCGGCGCAAGCTGGCGCCTCGTTTCGTACCTTCAGGCGGGCGCCTCGTTGTCGTGCGAGATCGGCTCGCCCATCAGCACCAGTTCTTCGGCGGCGGTGGGATGAACCGCGCAGGTTGCGTCCCACTGCGCTTTTGTGAGCTTCGCTTTGACGGCTATGGCGGCGAGTTGGATCAGCTCTGCGGCTTCGGGGCCCGCGATATGGACGCCGAGCACGCAATCGGTGTTCGCATCGACCACGAGCTTCATCAGTGTCTTCTGCTCGTTGCCGGCGAGGATGTGTTTCATCGGGCGGAAGGTTGAGCGGAACACTTTGAGCTTGTGGCCATGCGTGCGCGCCTCTTCCTCGGTGAAGCCGATGGCGCCGACGGGCGGGCGCGAGAACACCGCGCTGGCGACATCGGTGTGATCGAACGCGGTCGGGCGGCCGTTGAACTCGGTTTCGACAAACGCGACGGCTTCGCGGATGGCGACCGGCGTCAGATTGATGCGGTCGGTGACGTCGCCCACGGCCCAGATCGAGGGCACGTTCGAACGCGAATAGGCATCGACGGCGACGGCGCCGCGTTCAGTGAGGCGCACGCCGGCGGCTTCGAGCCCCATGCCGGCAGTGTTCGGCTCGCGCCCAATCGCCCACATGACGTGATCTGTTTCGAGCTTCATCGAATTGGATAGAGAAACCAGCTTACGCCCGCCACTGAGCGGAGTGATCTCGTCGATGATCGAGCCGCAAATGATGTTGACGCCGGTGCGCTGCAGATCGGCCTGCACGTGAGCGCGGATGTCATGATCGAAGCCGCGCAACACGCGCTCTCCGCGATAGATGACGGTGGTTTCAACACCGAGGCCGGAGAAGATGGTGGCGAATTCGAGCGCGATGTAGCCGCCGCCGGCGATGACGATGCTAGAGGGCAAGTCTTCGAGCAAGAACGCGTCGGTCGAAGTGATGCCGAGCTCTTGGCCCTTGGTGTCGTGCGGGCGCGTGGTATGGCCGCCGGTGGCGACGAGAATGCGTTCGGCGGTGATGGAGTGGCCTTCGCGGGTAAGGCGCACGGTGTGAGGATCGGCGACGATGGCGCGATCATCGAAGGTCGCAACGCCCGCGCCGTCGAGGTTCTTCTGGTAGAGGCCAGAGAGGCGATTGACTTCGTTCTGCACGGCGTCGCGCAGCGTCGGCCAGTCGAAACGCGCCCAATCGACGGTCCAGCCGAAGCCCTTGGCGTCGCGAAACGCTTGGCTGTATTCGCTGGCGTAAACGAGGAGCTTCTTGGGCACGCAGCCGCGCAGCACGCAGGTGCCGCCCACTTGCACCTGCTCGGCAATGGCGACCTTGGCGCCCGCCTTCGCCGCCAGCCGCGCCGCCCGCACCCCGCCCGAGCCGGCGCCGATGACGAAGAGATCGTAGTCGTGTTGGGGCATCGGCCCTCCGTGGCGCTAATGCGCCACTTTCATATAGGCAGGCAGCCAGCTTTCGTGAGCGGTGCGGAGGTCATCCAGCGTGACGCTTTCGCGGTTCCCATTCACGCCAACGTAAGAAAGCTCACGTCCGCCGACCTCGCCCACATTGAGGATGTAAACGCCCGCCCTCTCGGCTTGGCGGTCTAGTTCATCGATCTTGTTGGCGGAAATGGCGATGAGGTACCGGGCTTGGTCTTCTCCGTAGAGAAACTCGGCGTCGGAACCGTCGCCTTGATACCCGAGGGCAATGCCGACATCCGAACTCAAGGCCATTTCGGCCGCGGCAACCGCCAAGCCGCCATCGCTTATGTCGTGGGCGGCGCGCACCATTCCGTTCGAGATGAGAGCGCGCACGAAGTCGCCATTCCTCTTTTCGAGCGCGAGATCGACCGGCGGAGCGATCCCGCCGAGCTTGAACAAGTCGCGGGCATATACGGACTGTCCCAGATGGGAGCCGTTTAAGCCGACCAAGTACAGAAGCTCGCCCGGCTTTAGGGCATCGGCGGTGGCGCGGCGGTCGAGATTGTCGATGATGCCGACGCCGCCGATGGCGGGCGTGGGCAGAATGGCTTGGCCGTTGGTCTCGTTATAGAGCGAGACGTTGCCGCTGATGACCGGGAACGCGAGCGTGCGGCAGGCTTCGGCCATGCCTTCGATCGCGTGCACGATCTGGCCCATGATTTCCGGGCGCTGCGGATTGCCGAAATTGAGATTGTCGGTGACCGCGAGCGGGCGCGCGCCAACGACGGTCAAATTGCGCCACGCTTCGGCGACGGCTTGCTTGCCGCCTTCATAAGCGTCGGCTTCGACATAGCGGGGCGTCACATCGCACGTCATCGCCAGCGCGCGCTTGGAGCCGTAGAGGCGCACGATGGCCGCGTCGCTGCCGCTATCGGCGAGCGTGTCGCCCATGACGTGGCGGTCGTACTGTTCCCAGATCCAGCGCTTCGAGGCTTGGTCCGGCATGGCGAGCAATTGGGTCAGCGAGGACGCGAAGCCGGGATAGTCTTCGATCAGGCGCTTGTGTTCGGCTTCGGTGAGCGGGATGGCTTTGAGCGGGGCGACGTACGGGCGCTCGTATTTCGGCGCTTCGTCCGCAAGAGGCCCAAGCGGGATGTCGCAAACGATGTCGCCATGCCAACGCAGCGTGAGATTGCCGGTATCGGTGGTTTGGCCGATGACTGCGGCGTCGAGGCCCCACTTTTCGAAGATGCGCTGCGCTTCGGCTTCGCGGCCGGGCTTCAGCACCATGAGCATGCGCTCCTGGCTTTCGCTGAGCATGAATTCGTAGGGCGTCATGCCCTCTTCGCGCGCAGGCACCGCATCGAGATCGAGCAGGATCCCGGCTTCGCCCTTCGACGCCATCTCGACCGAAGACGAGGTAAGACCCGCCGCGCCCATGTCCTGAATGCCGATGATCGCGTCCGTGGCCATGAGTTCGAGGCAGGCTTCGATCAGCAGCTTTTCAAGGAAGGGATCGCCGACTTGCACGGTGGGGCGAAGGCCCTCTTCGCCTTCGACGAATTCGGCGCTGGCCATGGTCGCGCCGTGGATGCCGTCGCGGCCGGTCTTGGCGCCGACATAGACGACCGGATTGTTCGCGCCTTTGGCGGCGGCGGTGAAAATCTTGTTCTTGTCGGCAACGCCGAGACAGAACACGTTGACGAGAATGTTGCCGTTATAGCGGGCGTCGAAATTGGTTTCGCCGCCGACTGTCGGCACGCCGACGCAATTGCCGTAAAAGCTGATGCCACTGACGACGCCATCGACCAACTTGCGCGTCTTCGGATGATCGGGCTCGCCAAAGCGCAGCGCGTTCATGATCGCGACGGGCCGCGCGCCCATGGTGAAGACATCGCGCAGGATGCCGCCGACGCCGGTCGCGGCGCCCTGGAACGGTTCGATGAAGCTTGGGTGGTTGTGGCTCTCCATCTTGAAGATGGCGGCAAGCCCCTCGCCGATGTCGATGGCGCCGGCGTTCTCGCCCGGCCCGTAGATCACATGCGGCGCCTTGGTCGGAAACTTCGCCAAATGGACGCGGCTCGACTTGTAGGAGCAATGCTCGCTCCACATCACGCTGAAGACGCCAAGCTCGGTCACGTTCGGGGTGCGGCCGAGCTTTTCGAGCACCAGATCGTACTCATCGCGTGAAAGGCCGAATTCTTCGGCGAGGGCCAGCGTGCCTGGCGCGAGCGGGTCTAGGGACATGGGCGGCAGATAGCGTGTGTCGCACAGGGGAGCAATGTGAGCCGCCGCAGCCCTGCCCCGCGAGAACGTCAGGGCAACTCGACAATGCCCCCGCCGGGCCTTATCGGAGGCTTGAGGGAGCATTATGCCGATGCGCGAAATACCGTTGTCCGAAATCCAGAGCCTCGTGGGCCAGGAGATCGGCGTGTCCGACTGGCTGGAGATCACCCAGGACCGGGTCAACCGCTTCGCCGACGCCACCGGCGCCCACCAGTGGATCCACGTCGATATCGAGCGCGCAACGAAGGAGCTGGGCGGCCCGATCGCGCACGGCTATCTGGTGCTGTCGCTGATCCCGTTCCTGGCCAAGAACATCGTCCAGTATTCAGGTGTGAGCCGCGGCATCAATTACGGCTCCAACAAGGTGCGCTTCACCAATATGGTGCCGGTGGGCTCGCGCGTGCGCATGCGCATGAAGATGCTGTCTTGCGAACCGCGCGGCGGCGGCTTCCAGGTGACCAACGAGTTTAAGATCGAGGTCGAGAACGAAGAGCGGCCGGCGTGCGTGGCTGAGGTCGTGTCGCTGCTCTACCCAGCCTGATGCTGACGTTCGTCGAATCGATCTCCTTGGCGGGCGATCGCAGGAAGCAAAACGACGATGCGCTGGGCGCCACGCTGACGCGCGCCTGGGTGATCGACGGCGCCACCGATTTGCACAGTGAGCCGATCTCCGGCGCGGCGTCGGATGCGGCGTGGCTCGCCGACTACCTCAACACGCGCCTCTTTGGGCTGGGCGGTAACGATCCTTCGGCGATCGTCCGCAGCATCAGCGCGGATGCAGCGGCGGCGTTCGCAGCGCTCTCAAACGGCCGGCCGTATGAAGCCTGGGCGTCGCCGACGGCGTCCGTGCTGATGATCAAGGAACTAGGCGGCGGCCGCATCGGCGGCGCGGACTTGGGCGATTGCCGCTGCTTTGCGCTGGGTGCGGATGGCGCCGCGCTGATCGCCGGCTCCAAGGAGCGCGCCACCGACGACGAGCAGAAACGCGCGCGCGATGCGACCAAGAATGCGGGTGCGGCGGCGCTGCTGCGCGATCCCGATACGGTGGCGATGCTACGCGAGATACGGGCGCGGCATAACCACGCCGGCGGCGATTATTGGGTGTTCGGACTGCAGCCGGAATGCGCCGATCACACGCGCGTCTGGCATTTGGACTTACAACGGCCGGCTCATGTGCTTTTGTGTACCGACGGCTTCTCGGCGCTGGTCGATCGTTACGCGGCCTACGATGCGGCGGGCTTGGTGCGCGCGGCGCTCGACAAAGGTTTGCAGGAACTTGGCCGTGAGCTGCGCGCGATCGAGACGGAAGACGCTGCGGGCGCGCGGCACCCGCGCTTTAAAGCGAGCGATGACGCCACGGCGTTGCTGCTGCGAGTCACATGAGGTCTGAAAGGACGGGACATGAACAGACGCGAACTCCTTCAAGCCAGCGCCGCGCTGCCCGCCCTCGCTCTCCTGCCCGCTTGCGCTACATCGGATGCCGACATGACCGAAATTCCAACGCCTCCCGTCGCCCGCGTCGAACTGAAGACGATCGAGCAAGTCGGGCGCACGCGCGTCGACAATTATGCCTGGCTGAAGGACGACAATTGGCAGCAAGTGATGCGCGATCCCTCGCTGCTGAAGCCGGACATCCGCGCTTATCTCGATGAAGAGAATGCGTATCGCGAGGCGGTGATGGCGCCGACGGCGGCGCTGCAGGAGCGCATCTATCAGGAGATGCGTGGGCGTACGAAGGAGGACGACAGCTCCGTGCCGGCGCCGGACGGCCCGTGGGAATATTACCGGCGCTTCGAGACCGGCGCGCAGCACCCGATCTATGCGCGCCGCCCGCGTGGGCAGGATGGCCCGGAGCAGGTTCTGATCAATGTCGATGAGCAGGCCCGCGGCAAGACGTTCTACAAGGTGGTCGCTGCCGAGCATTCGCCCGATCACAAGCTTTTCGCTTATGCCGTCGATGAGCAGGGTTCGGAAATCTACACGGTCTATGTGAAGGACCTGGAGAGCGGCGAGACGCTCGCCTCCACCATCAACAACTGCACCGGCGACTTCGCCTTCTCACCGGACTCGCAGCTGATCTTCTGGACCTTCCGCGATGACAATGGCCGGCCGGCCAAGGTCTATCGCCGGCCCGCGCGCGGCGGCGAAGATGCGCTGGTCTATGACGAGCCGGACGATGGCTTCTTCATCAATGTGCATGTGAGCGAAAGCCGCGAGTACATTTTGATCCATGCGGGGCATCACGGTTCGTCGGAAACCCACCTCATTCCGGCGTCCGATCCGACGGCGGCGCCGACCCTCTTCTCGCCGCGCGAAGAGGAGGTGCTTTATTCGCCGACGCACTGGAACGGGCGCTGGTACATCCTCACAAACGCCGACGGGGCGGTGGATTTCAAGATCATGACGGCGGAGCCGGGCCACACGGCGCGCGCGCAATGGCGCGAGTTCGTGCCGCATGAGGAAGGCCGTTACATCCTTGGCCTCAACGCGACCAAGGATTATCTCGTCCGCGCCGAGCGCTCGAACGCGCTGCCGCGCATCGTCATCCGCCACCGCAACGGCGATGAGCACGCCATCGCGCTCGCGGAAGAAGCCTTCAATCTCGAGATCACCGGCGGCTACGAATACGACACGCCGATCCAGCGCTACATCTATGAATCGCCGACCACGCCGATGCAGTGGTTCGATTACGATATGGCGACGCGCCAGCGCACGCTGCGCAAGACACAGGAAATCCCCTCCGGCCACAATCCGGACGATTACGTCACCGGCCGCTTCTTCGCGACGGCGAGCGATGGCAAGCGTGTGCCGATCACGGTGCTGATGAAGCGCGGCACCCCGCTCAACGGCTCGGCGCCGCTCTTTCTTTATGGCTATGGCTCCTACGGCATCTCGATGGACGCCGATTTCTCGATCCGACGTTTCTCACTCGTGGACCGCGGCTGGATCTACGCCATTGCGCACGTGCGCGGCGGCTCGGAAATGGGCTTCGGCTGGTTCCAGGATGGGCGCCGCTTCGCCAAGAAGAACACGTTCAGCGACTTCATCGCTGTCGCCGAAGAGTTGATCTCGCGCGGCTATGGGCGTCCGGGGCATATCGTGTGCGAAGGCCGTTCGGCCGGCGGGCTCTTGATGGGCGCGATCAACAACATGCGGCCCGAGCTTTGGGCGGGCGTGATCGGCGGCGTGCCGTTCGTCGACGTACTCAACACCATGAGCGATACATCGCTGCCGCTGACGCCGCCGGAATGGCCCGAATGGGGCAATCCGCTCGAGGATGCGGAAGCCTACGACTACATCGCGAGCTACTGCCCCTACACGAATATCGAGCGCAGAGCCTATCCGGCGGTGCTTTCAACTGGCGGGCTCACCGATCCACGCGTGACGTATTGGGAGCCGGCGAAATGGGTGGCCAAACTGCGCCCGCACACGACGAGCGGACGGCCGGTGCTGCTGAAGATGAATATGGGCGCGGGGCACGCCGGCAGCGCGGGGCGGTTCGAGTTCTTGCGCGAACTGGCGCACGATTATGCGTTCGCGATCAAGGCGATTGGCGATGATGAGGCGGGCGGGCCGTTTTAATGCTCCCCACAACGTGGGGGAGCTGTCGAGCGCGCAGCGCGAGACTGAGGGGCGCGTCGTACAACTCGCCCCCTCCGGCTCGCTTCGCTCGCCACCTCCCCCGTAAACGGGTGAGGAGCTATGCGTTGCGGATTCCGAACCAGCGCGCGCGGTGGATGTCTTCGAGATTGTCCTCGTAGCCGGTCAAGTCCGGGTGCACGAGGTTGGTTGAGTTGATGACGACGCTGGTGCAGATCGGCGCGTCATCGAGCGCGACCTGTTCTGCTTGCGCCATCAAGCGGCCGCGCGCGCCGACATCCGGCTCGAAATCGCTCTGCGAGACCAGGCGATCATATTCGGCGTTTGAGTAGCCGGGATAGTTCTGCGGCCCGGTGCGCGTTTCCAGAAGATAGAGATAGGTGCGCGCGTCGTTGTAATCGGCGACCCAGCCGCCATCGCCGACGTCGAAATTCTTCGCGCGCAGATTGGCGTAGTGGACCTGCGTTTCAACGCCGCGGAGCTCAACCGTCACCCAGGGCGCGATCGAGTTCCAGTCGTTCTGCACGACGACGGCGACGCGCGGGTTGTCGCTGGTGGCGCGGTGCGAAAACTCGAACCGCAGCGGATTGTTGGGGCCGAAACCGGCAGCGCGCAGCAGGCGCTCGGCTTCACGCTTGCGCTCGGCCACCGGCACGTTCTTCCAGCGATATTGCGCGGTGCTGGGATAGGCGGCGATGCCCGGCGGCACCAGCGCGTACGCGGGCTGATCGCCCGTACGATAAATACGCTGCGCGACGAACTCGCGGTCATAAGCCATGCACAAGGCTTGGCGTACGCGGATGTCGTTGAACGGCGCCTTGGTCATGTTGAAGGAGAAGTAATTGACCGTGAGGTACGGCGCCACGCGCACATAGCCGGGCAACGCTGCGCGCAGCTCCTCAACCTGGTTGGACGGAAAACGGTTCGACCAGCCCGCCTCCCCGCTCATCACCTTGCGTGCGGCGGCGTTCACGTCGGTGGCGGGATAGAAGTAGAGGTGATCGAGCACGACATTGTCGTTGTCCCAGAAGCGCGGATTGCGCTCCAGGTGCACGATGTAGTTCGACCACCAGCGCACCAATTGGTAGGGGCCGTTGACGACGACGTTCGCGGGATCGATCCAGTCAGAACCGTGCCGCTCGACGACGTGCTTAGGCACAGGGAACGCCGTGTAGTGCTTGAGGAGCTGCGGCAGATAAGGCGCCGGGTGCTCCAGCTCGATCTCAAGCGTCAGATCATCAATCGCGCGCACGCCCAGCGTTTCGACCGGCGCTTGGCCGCTGTTGATCGCTTCGGCGTTCTTGATCGGATAGAGGATCGCCGCGTACTCGGCGAGCGTCTCCGGATCGAGGATGCGCTTGAACGCGAACTCGAAATCGTGCGCATCGCAGGCTTCGCCATCCGACCACACGGCGCGGCGCAGAAAGAATGTCCAGGTGCGGCCGTCTTCGCTGGTTTCCCAACGTTCGGCCATCCCTGGGACAGGTTCGGACTTCGCGTTCTCGGTGGTGAGACCGATGAACATGTTGCCGACGATGTTATTCTCCCAGATGCCCGAGGCCTTGTGCGGATCGAGCGAGAGCGGCTCGCCCTGATTGGCGATGTCGAGCGACTTGCGCTGCTTGTCGAGGCCGATGACGGACCCGTTGGCGCAAGCCCCCAGTGAGGTGGCGGCCGTCAGTCCGCCGGCGCCAGCGAGCAATTTTCTGCGATTGGTCCAGAACGCGCTCATGATCAGCGCTCCTTCGGATCGAGTGCGTCGCGCAGGCCGTCGCCCAGGAAGTTGAGCGCGAGCAGCGTGACCAGCATGGTGATGGCCGGCGAGATCAGCATCCAGGGCGCGGTGATCATCTGCCGCGCGCCTTGCGAAATGAGGCTGCCCAGCGAAGCCAGGGGCTCCTGCACGCCGAGGCCAATGAACGACAGAAAGCTCTCGGCCAGGATGATGACGGGAATGTTGAGCGTGGCGAAGACGACGACGGGCCCGAGCACGTTGGGCACGATGTGGCGGAAGACGATCTGGATCGGGCGCGCACCAGCCGCACGCGCGGCTTCTACGAACTCCTTACTGCGCAGCGAAATGGTTTGCCCGCGCACGATCCGGGCCATGGTGAGCCACTCCACCGCGCCGATGGCGCAGAAGACCAGCACCAGCTTCAAGTTCGGGTCCGGCACGGTGACGACCGTCATCAGCACGATGACGAAGAACACGAACGGGATGGCGTAGAGCACATCGACGAAGCGCATCATCAAATGGTCAAGCCAGCCGCCGAAGAAGCCGGCGATGGCGCCGTAGGCGACGCCGATGGTGAGCGCGACCGTGGTGGCGGCAAGGCCGACGAGCAGCGAAATGCCGAGGCCGTGGATGAGACGCGCGACAATGTCACGGCCTTCGGTGTCGGTACCGAGCCAATGCATGTTCTCGGATGTCGGCGCGATCGCGACGCTGTCGCGGAAGATGGCCTCCGCCTTGTGCACCCAGAGGAAGGGGCCAAACACGGCGATGAGCACGAGGATCGCGACCACGTACATGCTGACGACGGCCGCCGGATTGCGCATGAGGCGCCGTCGCGCGTCTTCCCACAGCGAGCGGCCCTTGATGCCGACCGGCGGCGCGGCTTCGTCGAGAAGAATATCGCTCATGCCGTGCGGGCCCGCGGATCAAGCACGCGGTACATGAGGTCCGCGCCGAGGTTGAGAAGGATGATGAGAAACGAGTAGATGAGCACCACGCCCATCACGAGCGTGTAGTCGCGCTGCGTGGCGGCGATGACGAATTGCTTGCCGATGCCTGGCAAGCTGAACACCGTCTCGACCACGAACGAACCGGCCATGACGCCCGCGAGCGCGGGGCCGACATAGGAGACCACCGGCAAAAGCGCGATTGGCAGCGCGTGGCGCCAGATCACTTGCGCTTCGGGCAAGCCCTTGGCGCGCGCCGTGCGAATGGCGTTGGAGCGCATCGCTTCGATCATGCTGGCGCGCATGAGGCGCGAGACGATGGCTGTCAGCGGCAGCGCAAGCGTCAGGATCGGCAGGATCAGATAGCGCAACCCATATTCGTCGCGGTGCAGGCCCTGCGTTGGGAAAAGCTTGAGTTCGATGCCGAGCCAGAGCTGCAACAGCGGACCAACGACAAGCGGCGGCAAGCAGACGCCGGCAATGGCGATGGCCATGACGAGATAGTCTTGCGCCTTGTTCTGGCGGAGCGCCGCCATGATGCCAAGTGTGCCGCCGACCAGAAGCGCGAAAGCCATGGCGCCGAGGCCGAGCACGAGGCTGGTCGGCGCGCCTTCGGCGATGATGTCGACGACGTCCTTATCCTTGTAGGTCATGGACGGGCCGAGATCGCCGCGCAGCAACCCCCCGCCCCGCTCCTCGCTGCCGACGAGATAGCGCAGCAGCTGCTGGCCGATCGGCAGGTCGAGGCCGTACTGGGCCTCGAGACGCCGCTCGATCTCTGGCGGCATCTGGCGTTCTTTCGTGAACGGCCCGCCCGGCGCCAGGTGCATCAGCACAAACGCGGCGGCTATGATGGCGAGTAGCGTGGGTACTGCGACGACAAGGCGCCGAACGGCTTGTGCGAGCATCCCAACGTCCTAGTTGCACCTAACAGGCGAAAGCGGGCGAACCTTGCTTCCCCGGTAAGCCATGTCAACGTGGCGTATCATGACAGAATTCAGGACCCTAACCCCAGACTTCGCGGTCGCCTCAAGCCAGCTGCAGGTGGAGGACGTCGCCCGCGCCGCTGCGGAAGGCTTCAAACTCATCGTCTGCAACCGGCCCGACAAGGAAGAGCCAGGCCAACCTTCCGAAGCCGAAATAAAGGCCGCGGCACAGGAGGCTGGGCTCGATTTCCGCAGTCTGCCTTACCGCGGCCCCACCCCGCCCGGAATAGTGGCTGAGACGGCTCTCATGCTGGATGAGACGAGCGGTCCTGTGCTGGCCTATTGCCGAACCGGGAACCGGTCGATTATGGCGTGGGCATTCGCGCAGGCGCTGTCCGGGGGGCAGCGTCCCGACGATATAATCGCATTAGCGGCCAAGGCAGGGTACGACTTAGAAGGGGCGCGGGGAGCGCTCGAGACACTGGCGCCCAAGGCCTAGCCGGCGGGCGTCATCAGGATCCACGCCATCTTCAGTAAGATGATCAAGGACAGGGCGACCAGCACAGTGCGCACGCGATCCAATGCGAACAGGCAGACGGTTAAGGCGGCGCTCATGCCCCTTGCCGGTGCAAGCCTCGGGCCGGTCTGAACCCATATGACCGATGCAACGCCACGCGTATTCCAGACTTCCGGCCGTGTGTGGCTGCGCGACTTCGAGTTTGGCCTAACCGGCCTCACAGTGCGCAAGACCGGCGCGCGGGTGCCCTACTCACCCTCCGTGCTGAAACAGGTCTCGGCCTGGTTCGCCTATTTCATCGCGGCGCGGCGGATCGAACCGTTGACGCCGCACTTCACCATCGCCTTCGCGCCGGAACGGGCGCGGCCCTGGTATCTCATTTGGGCGGTGGCGCGCGCGGCTGGCGCGAAACTGGTGAAGGACACCGCGCACGCCGATGTCGTGATGCATTTCGAGGACGCGACCTACAGCCCCAACGATGCGCCGCTGCGCCTGAAACCCGGCGCGAAGCTGGTAAACTTCCGTTGCTGCGATGTCTCGAAAACGAACGTCGCGCGCGCGACGGCCGCGGCCTTTGGTAATCAGCTCGCCGTCGATCCCCAGCTCTTTGATGGCGACGCGGTTGAGAAGTCCGAGATTAACGCGGCGCATGACGGGCGCATCGTGCGCTGCCCGATGGCGCCTGTGCCGGGCCGCGTTTACCAGCGCGTGATCGACAACCGCATCGACGCCGACCTGGTCGAGGACCTGCGCACCTGCACCGTGGGCGGCAAGCCGGTCTGTGTTTTTCTGAAGCGCCGGCAAGTAACCAAGCGCTTCCTCAACACGAATACCGAGGTGCTGCTGCGGACTCCGGAGGAGGTGTTCTCTGCGGAGGAGATCGCGCAGATCGGCGCGTTCACGCGCGAGATCGGTTTGGACTGGGGCGGCGTGGACGTGTTGCGCGATCGGGCCGATGGGCGGCTCTACATCGTCGACGCCAACAAGACCGACATGGGCCCGCCGATCTCGCTGAACCTGCCGGACAAGATCAAGGCGACGTTGATGCTGCGCGACGCGTTCCGGCGCTTCGTCACGGGCCAGTGAGGCAATCTATATGGCGTACAAAATTCCGTTCGTTCGCGACATGGAGTTTGAGTACGAGAAGGCAGCAGCGGTTTCCCCGCTGATCCGCCGGCTCGTGGCCAATAATCCCGGACCGTTCACCTACAAAGGCACCGGCGTCTATATCGTCGGCCGCGGGGACGTGGCGATTATCGACCCCGGCCCCGACAACGATGCGCACATCGAGGCGTTGCTCAAGGCCGTCGAAGGCGAGCGGGTGACGCACATTCTCGTCACCCACCGGCATATGGATCACAGCCCCGCAGCGCGCCCGTTGGCCGAGCGCACCGGCGCGAAAGTGTACGCGAGCAAGATTCCGCCAAAGCCGAGCGAATGCGACGAGCTGCGGTTGGAGGCGTCCGACGATCATGGCTTTCAGCCGGATGAAGACGTCGTCGATGGCCAACGCTTTTCTGGTCCCGGCTGGACCATCGAAGCGGTGGCCACGCCGGGACATACCAACAATCACACGGCCTACGCGCTGATCGAAGAGAACGCGCTCTTTCCCGGCGATCACATCATGGGCTGGTCGACGACCGTCATTGGCCCGCCGGATGGCGACATGACGGATTATCTCAACAGTCTGGAGAAAGTGCGCGACCGCGATTACGCGACGCTGTGGCCGACGCATGGTCCGCCGGTGCGAGACGTGCGCCCGTTCGTGCAGGCCTTCATCAATCACCGGCTCCAACGCGAAGCTCAGATTCTCGAGCAGCTCGCGGCCGGCAAACGGCGCATCAAGGACATGGTCACGGTGATTTACGCGGACGTGGACAAGCGCCTGCATCCGGCTGCGTGTCACTCCGTGCTGGCGCATATGATCCGGCTGGTCGAACTCGGCCGCGTTGGCTGCGAAGGGCCGGCGTGCGTTGAAAACGAATATTGGCTGAAGCGCGCGGCTTGATGCGGGCCTGAAGACCGGCGGTCCAAGTCAGTGCACGCGCTCGACGGGGCCTTCGAACGTCTCGATCGCGACGATGCGGCCTGCATCGGTGAGATCGCGGATCTGGAAGCCGCCGGCGCCGAATTTTTCGCGCGGCTTTGAACTCCAGGCATGCGCCTGAAAGGCGACCATGGTGAGATTGCGCGCTTTGACAGCGCGGGCGTGGCAGACCGAGTTCTGCTCGGTGGTCTCGGTCAGATACTCAATACGAAAGCGCATGGCGGCCTCTTGGGATGGCCGGACTTTACGCGCGCTTGCGAACGCTTTGAATTTGCACGCTCGGTCTAGACGGACGGCCTAGTGCGGAAGAGGAGTCAAAGTTCCCGCATGGCGTTCGGAACGAACACCCAGTCTTGGCGTTGTTATCGAGCCTTCGAAGGATCGATAGAAATATTGGTCGGCGAACGCAGGACGGCCTGGGTCAAACCAGCGCCGTTTTCGTTTGCGCGCCAGGCAAAAAAGGAAAGCGGCTCC